>JANRLU010000176.1:0-20631 GCA_033762275.1 Thermonemataceae bacterium
GGGTTGATGGAGCTTGTCTGTGATAGAAGTTTGGAAATTTTTGGTTATCCTTTTCAAACTGAAGGTTTACAACTTTTGCGTTTCTCTGACCATTCGGAGCAGTTGAGCGAGGAGTTAGAATTGATACCAAAAGGAACAAGTCAAATAAATGTAGCTTATTATATTTTTGAGCTAATTACTTTGGCTATACCAATGAAGAAACTTCATCCAAGGTTCCAACAAGAGCAAACAAATGATAATGAGGCGATGCTGTTGGTATATAGTAGCGAGAAAAAAGAGGATAAAAAGACAACAGATACAAAAAATATAGACCCTCGTTGGGAAGAACTCAAAAAATTAATTGATAATAAAAGCTAAATAATACAATCTAAATTTTACAAATATGGCACATCCTAAACGGAAAGTATCCAAGACCAGAAGAGATAAAAGAAGAACACACTACAAAGCTACTCCAAAGCCTTTGGGAACTTGCCAAACTACTGGCGAGGTACACGTTTTGCATAGGGCTTATGTAGTAGAAGGTAACTTGTACTACAACGGAAAACTGATGATTGAGGGATACGAGAAAGTTTAGCCTACACTTTTTTAACTCATCAGCATTATGAAAATAGCCTTAGACGCTATGGGTGGAGATTTTGCCCCCAAAGCCACCATTGAAGGTGCAGTAATTTCTGCTAAAGCATATTCAGACCTGAACATCGTGCTTATTGGGCAAGAAGCTACTATTAAGCCTATGCTTAAAGAATATGGGGATTTACCAAACCTCCATATCGTTCACGCTGATGATGTAATAGAAATGGCTGAGCATCCTACCAAAGCCCTTCAACAAAAAACTAATTCTAGCATTGCTATAGGTTATCATTTGTTAAAGGAGCAAAAAGTCCATGCTTTTTGTGGAGCTGGCAACACAGGGGCAATGCTCGTAGGTGCCTTGTTCTCCATAAAAGCTATGGAAGGCATACTAAGACCGCCCATAATCAGTCACGTACCTATGCTTGATGGCTCTACAGGCTTGCTGTTGGATGTTGGGGCAAATACAGATTGCAAACCTGAAGTTCTCTATCAGTTTGCAAGTTTAGGGAAGGTTTACGCTCAAAGTGTACTTGGCATAGAAAACCCTCGTATAGCATTGATGAATGTAGGCGAGGAAGAAACTAAAGGTAACTTGCAAATGCAAGCAACCTATCCCTTACTCAAAAATGATGCTTCCCTTAATTTTGTAGGTAATATTGAAGGAAGAGATTTGTTTTTCGGAAAAGCGGACGTAATGGTTTGTGATGGCTTTGTGGGAAATATTATTTTGAAAATGGCAGAATCTTTTTATGATGTAGCCAAAACTCAAAAAATTAACGATAAATTCCTCAATAGCCTTAATTATGAAGCTATAGGAGGAAGCCCTATTTTAGGCTTGAATGGAAATGTAGTGATTGGGCATGGTATTTCTTCTGCTTTGGCAATTCATAATATGATTACTATTGCTAAAAAAATGGTAGAAAGTGGTTTAAATGATAAAATAAAAAGCTCTTTGTTGGCTATAAATCCGTAATTTTATGACTGTTCTCAAAGCTGCTATTACAGCTGTTGCTAGCTATGTTCCTGAGTATGTACTTACCAATGCTGAGTTAGAGAAAATGGTAGATACAAATGATCAGTGGATTACAGAGCGTACGGGGATAAAAGAAAGAAGAATATTAAAAGAGGAAGGAAAGGGAGCGTCTTACTTGGGGGGCAAGGCAGTTAAGGCTTTGTTAGAAAAAACTAATACTTCCCCTGAAGAGATAGATTTATTGATTTGTGCTACTGCCACCGCAGATTTTGTATTTCCAGCAACGGCTAATCTTATTGCAAACGAAGTGGGTATAAAAAAAGGCTTTCATTTTGATGTAATGGCGGCTTGCTCAGGTTTTATTTATGCTTTACATACAGCTTCCCAATTTATAGAAACAGGAAAGTATAAAAAAATTGTGGTGGTTGGGGCTGATAAAATGTCTTCTATTGTGGATTATACTGATAGAAGTACTTGTATAATTTTTGGAGATGGTGCTGGGGCGGTATTATTAGAACCTACAACAGAAGAAAGTGGTATAATAGACGCTTGGATGCGTTCTGACGGGGCTGGTTGGACTCACCTTCATCAGAAAGCTGGCGGTAGTAGAAAGCCCGCAAGTATAGAGAGTGTTCAGAATAAAGAGCATTTTATCTATCAGGAGGGGGCGGTTGTGTTCAAACACGCTGTTCAGGGTATGGCTGAAGCTTGTATGAATGTGATGAAAAATAATAATATAGAGACAAAAGATATAGACTGGCTCGTTCCTCATCAGGCTAATAAGAGAATTATAGATTCTACCTATCAAAAAATGGGTTTGCCTGTGGAGAAGGTTATGATAAATATTCATAAATACGGTAATACCACCAATGCTACTATTCCACTCTGTTTGAGCGAATACGAGCAACAGCTGAAGAAAGGAGATAAACTAATTTTGGCGGCTTTTGGTGGTGGCTTCACTTGGGGAGCAATATACGTGAAATGGGCGTATGATACACTACAATAAAATATTAATCTACCACAAATTAACTAAAAAATTTGGAAATACCTTTTTTTTTCGTACATTTGCGTTCCATTTCGGGATGTAGTACAGCCAGGTAGTACACTCGTTTAGGGTGCGAGAGGCCGTGGGTTCGAATCCCGCCATCCCGACATTTTACCAAGTTCCTGTAAATCAAGCAATTTACAGGAACTTAAGTTTTTAATCTATTTGATCAAACTCAGACCTTCCATCGCAGAAGCATCATTGGGGCGATTTAGCAAAACTTTATTGAAAAGCACTTTAGCGTTACTCATATTCCCTAAAAAATAGTTGTTCCAAGCACTCATTAGCAAACTGTCATAATCAAAAGGGTTTAAATTAAGCGAAACATCAAAATATTTCTTGGCGGCTGTATAGTTTTTACGGTAATAATAAATCAGCCCTAATCTGTAATGAGCACTCGCATTTTTGGGGTCTAATTTCAAGATAGAAAGGTAAGTTTTTTCTACATTCACCCAATCTTCTTTGGCTGAGTAAGGGTAAATAATTCCCCAGAGAGGTTCGCTTGCTAAAGGCATCAATTTGATACATTTGTTGTAATATCCCACTGATTTTTCTTTATTGCCTATTAAGTAATGCAACCAACCCAATCGTAAATTTACCTCATAATTTTGCTCGCTGTATATATTGCTGAGGGCATTGGCGGCTTCTTGGTATTTTTTCTCAGACTCAAGGGTGTAACTTTTTACAAAAGCCTCTTGCAACTGAGCTTGCGTTTGGGCTTGAACATGATTGTTCATAAAAATAGCGATAATAGCTACTAAAACTGATTTCTTTAGAATTTCCATTGTAGTGTACATTTAAAAAGTTGGTTAAAATATGTGTTTTTGATAATTTGAGAGTCTATAGGGCTGATGTATCTTGTGTATGAGCTTTCACGTTCTTGTATTTCATAGGAAGGAAATATGTAAAATTGTTTTACTCTAAAACCTACCTGCCCGCCTGCTATCAACAAAATAGGTTCTGCTGTATTGTAACTGAGGTTATGGGATATGAAATTTTGATGATTACCCGTACTAAGCCAAAATTCATAAAAAATAGATTTTCCAAAGTTTCCCCCTATCTTTTGTGAAAAAATGCCTCCAAGATTTTCATCATTTTGCAGCAAAGTATAACTGCTAAGAAAATAAAATTTCCTTGTCTGGAAAGGATAAGCCAATAGATAAGCTCCCACTTGCATTTGATTTGTATTCCCCAAACTGCCAAAAGCTCCTGATATTCCCCAAGTGGTATGCGTAAGTTTCTTAGAAAACTGTAGCATAGCCGTATAAGCATTGTGCTGATAAACTGCTGTTGCGTAAAGAGGTGCTTGAGGCGAGAGAGGGTCTGAGCGTAGAAATAAAAAATCTGCGTTTTCTTGGAAATATCCTATATGAAGACTTGTAATAAAGTTTTTTGGAGAAAAATAACTGATTCCTAAATTATACCCGTAATTAGCATTTTGAAAACTTTGTGTGGCAGTAGAAGCATTATTTTTTTGTATAAGACTCATACTCTCAATATTGTAAAAAGAAAAATTATTAGACAAAAGCCAGCGATTATTGATTCTGTTTTCAAGGAATAGATTAAAGAAAGAGGTATTTCCTTGTAAAGTATTTTCAGCATACAAAGCAGCACTTTTAAAATCTTTACTTTTGTTTTCCTCCAAGTCTTGCCCAATTAGCAAGCCCGTAGTCAAACTGATTTGTTCAAAACGGAATTTTTTATTTTTGTAGTTAATTTTCTTCTTTACTTCTTCTCTCAAATCTTTTGCTGATATCAAGGCATCTTCCTTATAGCCAGCCAATAACAAGGAATAGTATAAATATTCCTGAGCTAAAGTATCATTGGGGTTCATTTCTCTTGCTACCTTAAAATGCTCTAAGGCTTTGGCATATTTTTGTTGTTCGTAATACGCCCCACCCACCCGCATACGTAGGTAATAAAAGTCAATTTCCTGAGAAATAGCCTTTTCGCCTATATTTTCTAATTCTTTGTAGGCTTTTTTGGTATAAAGAAGATAGCTGAGGCTATCTATGTAAGCATAGCTGAGCTCTTGCCCAAAGGAGGCATTACTTAGACAAACACAAAAAATAGATACTAAAAAAAATCGCATAAATAGGTAGTTGAGTGGTTTTTTCTCTTGATTATAAATGATGCCATTTGGTTATTGCTGAAATTCATCTCAAAACTTAGAGATTTTATTTTTCTTCCAAAAAAATAGGTGCTTGCTTTACTTTCATATTTTATCATTTTGGGAGCATTAGGGTTATCAGATTGCTTACAGAAAGCCTCATAATGAGCTTTTAAGAAAATTACAAAGGGAGCAAAAATATCTTGTAATAACAATAAGGTAGAAGAAGTGAAATGATGTGTAGGAAATATATCTGTGATGGGCATACCTACATAGCAAGCCAACAGGATTTTATAGTTTGCTAAATAAAACTTGAATAGCAGAGAGTTGGTATCTCCCTCAAAATCATAACAATAAAACATCGTGCCATCGTTAGCAAACCAAAGTGTGGATTTAGTTTTTGCACAATACAAGTAACTTCGGTTATAGGCATCTGTAAAAATTTTCCAAGTAATGCTATCTTTAGGGTTTTGGCTATTAGTTAGTTTGATGTTCTTATTGGGTTGCCAATAATAAGCATTTTTTAGCAAATCAACAGTTTCCACATTGCTAATCAGGGAGTTTTCTTTGGGGATTTCAAAGGTTTTAAGGCTATATTGGCTTTGTTCTTTCTCTATAAAATAGGCTATGGGATAAGCATAAGTTTTTGAGCCAATTTGTGGAGAAAGTTGTACTTGGAAGTGCAAGTGGGGTTCTGGAGAACGCCCTGAACTTCCGCAAGTAGCAAGCAAAGTGCCTTTAGTAACAAAATCTCCAATACGCACTTTGATACTATCTTTTTTGAGGTGTGAAAGTTGTGTGAACAAACCATTTTGATGATTTAAAATAAGGCTATTTCCCCAATTATGATGAGTATCTACATTATTGATGGGATTATCTTCTACAAAATTTAGAATATCATAAATGTAAGCATCAAAGGGGGCAAGAACGGGCTTATCATAGCAATAGTAATCTTTTAGCTGTTCGCCTGTTCCTTGATAGGTTTTATGTTGTTCATCTTCAATCACAAAATCTAAGGCTTTGCTCCATTCGCCCAAATGTGTAATTTTTCCTTCATAACCTTGGCTCACTTTCCAAGTTCCCCAAAAAGGCAAGGCTAATTTAGCTAAATGAGCATTTTTGAACCTTTTAGTAGTGGAGAGATGCTTGTAAATCGTTTTTTCGGCAGAATAATATTGTATGACAACCAACTGAATGAATTTGTGCCACCAACGACTATGGAGAAAAAATAAAAATAAAATACTCAGTAAACTAAAAGAAAGTGTAAAAGCCTTTAACTGAAAAACAGCTAAAATTTTCTCCGAACTAATGAGCAGTATCGTGAGAATTGGTGTGAGCAATAAAACACTCAGAAAAGACCATTTATTAGGTACGACATAAAAGCCACCAAGTGCTATCGCCATAAAAATAAAATTACTGCCTACCAAATAATCGGTAAGTAAATGCGTATTGATACCCAACAGCTCGAAGCTAAAAAATGCACTTCCAAAACCAAGTAAGGAAAGTATAAAAGCTATTCTGGAGAAATATAACAAACCTAAAGCTATAGCCAAACCCGCTAAAACAGAGTTTTGGAAAAAAGTAGCTGAAAGCGTCCTGAAATAGCTCTTCCAAAATAAAGAAATATCCCAAGTGTCCAAACTATGAGCAAATACATATATCGGAGATTTGGAAGCATTGGCTACATAATTAGTTGTATAAATATATTCTTCTTGCAAAGAAAGCAATGAAAAAGACCCTGAAGCCAAATAAACCGCCCAATAAGTAAGCAAAAAAGGAATACCCAAATAAGGAAGTCCATACTTGCCCAACCTATTACTAAGCCATACCGTATGGAAAAGCAACATTAAAATAGCACTAAAAAATACAAATATGAAAGCTGTACTAAATTTGTACTCAAAACTTAGGGCTAAACCTAAAAGTAGAGCGTTAAATCCAAACATTCCTTCTTCTATACTATGCCGAGCAAAACCAAATAGATAAGCAAAAATATTGATAAGTATGATAGCTGCCAATCCTACACTTCCTGCAAAAGGATTGATAAACGTAACCAACATTATCAGTATAGCCAGCACAGTATTCAGAGAAAAAAATATCTGTGCGTAGCTATTAAGAATACTTCTGAGCCAAAACCTAAATTGTAAAACCATTTTTTAGAGTTTTATTTCTTGCAGATGAGAAGGGGTATGCTCGTATCGCAACATTGTATCTATGGTTTCATTATCTCTAATCACAAAGGTAGTACCGTCTAAAGCTATCATCACCACTTTGGGACGCATTTGTATGAACTGCATCCATTGTGTCATATTGTAAGCTCCTACTCGGTGCA
The DNA here is from genome assembly GCA_033762275.1 of Thermonemataceae bacterium. GTDB lineage: Bacteria > Bacteroidota > Bacteroidia > Cytophagales > Thermonemataceae > Raineya. Next base: position 7,031 of record JANRLU010000176.1, read on the forward strand.
CAACTACATTATCACCTCTATTGAGTAATGGCAAGTTTACATTTTCTCTTACGACATCAATATTCATACAAAGAGGACCGTACACTACCATATCTTCATTTTGCACAGAAATCTCCTGAGCTGGCGAGATGCGGTGGTCGTACCAAAAAGAAGTAAAAAGCAGATTTACCCCAAAATCCATAATAGTAGCTCTTCTACCATCACTTAGTCTTTTAATGGCAATAACAGAACCTAATAAGTAGCCAGCATCATCTATCAAAGCTCTTCCTGTTTCTAAAAAAAGTGTGGGTAAATCTTCTGTTTTAAATCCATAGTTCAAAATAGTAGAAGTAATTGCTTCAGCGTAATCATCAATAGAAGGAATAACATCAGAGCCTTGTAAATATGAGCCTTTAAGGGTATTGCCAGAGGCAAATCCTCCGCCCAAATCCAGATACGCTAAGGTTTTGCCGTACCTTTGTTTGATACCAAAAGCCAAATCGCAGAGCTTGCCTGCAGCTACCGAATAGGCATTGGTGGAAAGCATATATGTACCTATATGGCAGTGCAAACCAACCAATTCCATTTCAGGGTGAGCGAAAATTTTGTTGATAGCACTCCAAGCCGAACCATTTTCATAATTAAAACCAAATCTATCCCACATTGGATAAACACCTGTATCCATATTCACACGAATAGCTACACGAGCTTTTTTCTCAGAGTTTTCCAAAATTTGCGTGAGTAAATACAACTCGTCAGAGTGGTCTATATGGATAAGAGAGTTATTAGCAACAGCCTTTCTGAGGTCGTTTTCTGTTTTGTCGGGTCCGTTAAAGATAATTTTATCTCCAGAAACGCCATTTTTAAGGGCTTTATCGTACTCAAAAATGGATACTACCTCCGCCCAAGAACCTTCTGAATGAAATACATTACAAACGGCATTCAAGTAGTTCGTCTTATAACTCCAAGCAAATTGTACTTTTGGGTAGCGTGTTTTGAAAGCTCTTAGGGCATTTCTATACGTTTCCCTGATAGTTTTCTCAGAAATCACGAAGCAGGGAGAGCCATAATCTGCTAAAAGTTTTTTTACAGGAACACCATCAATTTGCGTAACAGGAGCAAATTCTGTACGAGTTCCAAATTTGTTCATTGTACCTGCATTAAGTTTTGTAATGACAGGTCTCTCATAAGCCAATTTTGTCATATTTTTTATGTTTAGAGTTCTCCAGTGGTGGATATTTTTTCAAATTCGTTTAGAGGAACAATCTGGTCGTAGCTATAACGCACAAACATTTTCCCAACTTCATAGCTTTCAAAAGGGCTTACTTCTTCGCCCAAAGCCATTTTCGTTAGAGCTTCTGGGTGATTTTGCCCACAGCCTACCGCCAAGTACACCCAAGCAGGGAAACGAGGGTTCATTTCTAAGAGGTAATATTCTCCTTCCCTTGATTTGATAAACTCCAGCTCGCAGCCTCCTTTCCACTTAGAATTGGCTATTACTTTTTTGGCAATAGCAACCATCTCAGGGTCATCTAAAGCAATACCTGCCCAAGCCTTGCCCTTATCAGTGATGTATAATTTTCTCATTGGTACAGCCCCAATACAGGCTCCTTTTCCATCACCAATAGCCGTAACATTTACTTCATTGCCCGAAATAAACTCTTGAATAATAATGGGCAAACCCCATTTGGCAGATATTTTATGGAAATAATTAACAGCTTGTTCGGGGGTAGCAGCTATCATTGCATCATAAAACTTACCTTTTACCACCAAAGGATAGCTAATTTCTTCCCCAAGCGTATAGATTTCGTTGGGTGAAAATAACATTTTGGAAAAAGGAACTTTCACGTCATTGGCTTCACCAAATTCGTGAAGAACTGATTTGTGCCGAGCCTCAAACTGTTCTAAGGTAGGTAAAAAAGTAGCTATTTTATAATCGTTTTTTAGAACAGAAGAAATCTTGATAAAATTATATAGCTCTGCATCAAAATTTGGAATAATCAGGGTTAAGTTTTCTTGCTGATGAATGTAGTTGAGGCGTTCAAGCAAACTATTCGTTCCTGCTGAGGGCATAGGAATTTGGTAAGATTTATCCACTAAATCGTGCATATACAAACCGGGCTCTAAAGATTCGTAACTCAAACCAATAATCCTTACGTCATAGCTTTGGCTTTCTCTTAAAGCTCTTATGACAGGAATTCCCGGACCTGGCGAGTCTATATTATTCAGACCCGTTACGGCTACAGTGATTTTCGGCTTATTCATAGTCTATAAGGATTTGGTAGCTTTTAAGTATGAGTAGAAAATCGCTCAAATCTTTCTCTGCGGTGGCTTTATCCACTGCAAAAATTTCTGTGAGATGCTCCACTAAAGAAATTTCGTCAGTTTTGCTTTGCAATTTTCTCAGTATTTCTTGCCCGATTTTATTAGTGCTGAAAGAATCTCCCGTAAGCGGATTAAACACGAAGCCTGTTTCGCTGATGGCTATATTTTTATTGATGTTCATAGGCTTTTTATTTTTTATTTTATCAAAGCTAAGAACAATCAATTAGACGAAGAAAAAATATCGGAGAATGAGGGAAATGTATCGGAGTTTAGAAAAAATGACGAGTATAAAGACTAAAAAAGTCTTTTTTATAGTTAGTTCCTATCGGAATTTCCTGCAAACCAATGCTGAGGGTATTCGCTCTGACGGCTTCCACTTTGTCCAAAGCAACTATAAACGACCTATGAATACGTACAAATTGCTTTTCAGGTAGTTTTTCAGCTATTTTTTTCATGCTCATCAAAGTGATAATTACCTTTCTACCCAACTGATGAATCTTGAGGTGGTCGTCCATCGTTTCTATATACAATATTTCGGAGAAAGGAATCTTGACCAAAGCGTATTCTGAACGCACATACAAAAACTCAGCCTCTTCAGTACTTTGTAGTTTTCGGTGCTCAAAAAAAGTTTTAGCTTTTTGACAAGCCTTCTCAAACCTCTGAAAATCAATAGGTTTTAATAAATAATCAATAGCATTAATGTTAAAACCCTCCACGGCGTATTGGCTATGAGCGGTGGTGAGAATGACCATAGGCTTTATCCTAACAGATTTATAGAAGTCTATTCCATTGGCATCAGGCATTTGAATATCCATAAAAATAAGGTCTGGTGGGTACTTACTCAAAAATCTTTGAGCTTCAGAAACTTGTGTGAAAGTTTCGTTGAGGTGCAAATAAGGAATTTTCGTGCAAAAACTTTTGATAATTTCTAAGGCAATTGGCTCATCATCAATGGCTATACAATTCATAATTGAAGCATTAAACGTACAAAAAATACTTTTTCAGTTTCAGAAATATCCAAGACGTAGTTATTTTTATAGAGCAATTCTAATCTTTTTTTAATATTTGTCAAACCTATATGTGTTGATGCTGTATCTGCTTTGGTTGTTATTTTCGTATTTTTCACTTCAAAAAGCAGCGTATTTATTTGTATATCTATTTTGATGCTAATTTCTGTCTCAAATTCGGTGCTAATACCATATTTGAAGGCATTTTCTATAAAGCCTATCAAGAGGAGTGGAGCAATTTCTTTAGCTTGCCAATTACCTACAACCTCAAATGTTACTTGTGTTTTGGAAGTTAGTCTGATTTTTTGCAGAGCAATGTAATGCTCTATGTACTCAAGTTCTCTGGCAAGCTCTACTTTATCTTTGTCGGTTTCGGTGAGGACGTATCGCATTATGGCAGATAGTTTGAAAATACTATCAGCAGTAGTGGGCGAGTTACTAATCGCTTGCCCATAGATATTATTCAGGGTATTGAATAAAAAATGTGGTTGTATTTGAGATTTAAGAGATTGTAGTTCTGACTTGAGGCTTGCATATTCTATTTGTTGGTTTCGCATATAAAATCTCAACCCAAAAGATGCCACAAATACGAGCATCATCCGATGAATATAGCCGCCGATAAGCATATCTTGAGGAGGACGTTTGAGCATATCAGGCGGAGGCGAGAAAGAAATGAGACCCCAACGAAAAATCAAACTCAGAAGAATGAGAATCAATACGATACTTAGAAAATAGAGGCTATATTTTTTTGTAAAGAAAAATCGGGGGATAGCATAACTAAAGTTGAAGTAAAAAAAAATGATGGATAAGATAGTTTCTGTAAGGTGAAAAGTCAAAAAACTATCACCTTGCCGAAGCAAAGAAAAAGGACGTGGTAGTACGAAAGCGGGAAAAGCTATATAAATAGCCCAAACAGCAAGATGAATAAAAAAGTGATGTAATTTAGCTTTAGCCATTTTTAATCTTTGAAAGCCAAATATAAACAAAAAAGCCAGCAGAAGCTGGCTTTTTACAAGTGTTTTGGTTTGTGTTATTTTGTAAGGTAATAACGGAAACCAAAGGAGAAAGTAGGTGTGATAGAATTTGCACTCAAACCAAACTCAGTAGTTGTACTTTTGTCTGTTCCTCCAGCTGTATCTTGTTTAGAGCTGATGATAGAAGCACCAACAAAACCAAAGCTAGCTTCTAAACCAACTTTTGAAGTAGGGAAAAATACTAAACCTGGAACAACACCAAATTGGAAAGAAGTTGTTTTAGGACCATCAGCGGATACTGTAACTCCGCCTGAAGATGTTTCCAGTTTAGAGCTACCAAAACCTACGCCTAAGCCTAAAGCACCAGTGAAACCGAAGTTATCACCCATCATAAAATACTTTCTTACATAGGGAGTGAAAGAAATCTGGTTGTAAGAGTTTTTAATTTCATCATCACCATCAAAAATTTTGGTGCTTCCAAAATCTAAAGATAAATCTAAACCTAAAGCTAACTTATCAGCTACAAAGAAGCCAACACCTGGTACCAATGAGAATGTTGTAGATTTGGGTCCGTCTGACTCCACAGTAACTCCACCACCCTCAAATTTATTTTTAGATGAAGAGGTTGTAAAGCCTAAGCCACCACCCAAATAAACTGTACCTTTGGTAGTTTGGGCAAAACTTGTAACAGCACTTGCTACAAAAAGAGCGATTGCTAAAAAAGTAATTTTTTTCATAATGATTTTTTTAAGTTAAAAACTGATAAACTACTTTCAAATTTTATGCCAAACATTATACAAGCAAATAAAATTTTGTGTATATTTATCACATCAATTTAAAAAACAAAGATTTATGCGGTTTTTTCAGAAATTTCATATCGTATTCTTTTTTCTGCTGTCAGTATGGGCAAATGCTCAGAGAGCAAGTGTCAATGTAGCTCTTCAAGAAAGTCCTTCTAATGCTCATTTTAGAGGCTTATGGCTTGTAAATGAGCAAATTGCTTGGGTAAGTGGCACACAAGGAACTATCCTAAAAACAACTGATGGTGGTACAAATTGGCAGAAAATTGTCGTGGCAGGTTATGAAGATAAAGACTTTAGAGATATTGTCGCCTTTGATGCCAATAAGGCTTTTATTATCAATGCGGGTTCGCCAGCGTACATTCTCCAAACCAAAGACGGAGGAATTTCTTGGCAGAAAGTTTATGAAAATACTTCTCCTAAAGCCTTTTTAGATGATATAGGCTTCTGGAATGAAAAGACGGGCTTGGTTTTCGGAGACCCTGACGAAGGAGGTTATTTTACGCTCTTAAAAACAGAAGATTATGGAGCTACTTGGGAAAATATAGGTGAAAGCCTTCCAAAAGCCCAAGAAAATGAGGCTGGCTTTGCGGCAAGTGGTACGATAATGCGTTTTAGAGATACTACACATATTTGGATAGCTACAGGGGGGGGGAATACTTCAAGAGTGTTATTCTCTGACAATGCGGGCAAAACATGGTCTTCTTTCAACACGCCCATTATGGCTGGAAAAAACTCGCAAGGGATTTTTTCTATGGCATTCAAAGATAAAAAAAGCGGTGTGGCAGTTGGAGGAGATTATACAAAACCCCAAGAAAGCAAACTGACAAGCATTTACACCAAAAATGGCGGAAAAACTTGGAAACTCTCTAAAGAATTTAGCTCAGGGTATCGTTCTGGTGTGAGCTATGTAAGCGGGAATAGCTACATAGCCACAGGAACTAATGGAACGGATTTTAGCGACAATGGAGGTAAGAGCTGGCAAAATGTATCTTCTGAGGGCTTCAATACCATTCGCTTTTTACCAAACCAAAAAATAGGCTGGGCTGTGGGAAATAAAGGTAAAATAGCCCGAATTACAATACTTTAGGTTTTTTGTAAAGAGGAACGGTGCTACAGGGCTCTCCAAACATAATACTCTGAACAACAGGCTGTAAAACGCGACAAAGTTCCACATACGCATAAGTTGGGATAGGCAAATCGCTACAACCCTTGATGACTACTTTTTTCCCTGCAAAATCACTAAGATTTAATTGGGCAAAAGCTCTCTGAAATAAATCGGCTTGTAAAGCCTCCAAATTGCCAAAAATGAAGTGTTTGGCATAAGGTTGTAAATGAATAGCCACCAACATATACGCCCACGTGGGAACGATGGCATCGGCAGAACAAATAATGGCTACGTTTTTCCCTTGGTAATTCTGCCAAGTATGCTCTTTGAGAAATTGTCTGAAATCTTTTTCTTTGAGCACCAAGCCCTGAAAAAGATTTTGAGCTAGATCATACACTACACATTCGGTAGCATCGTACCAATCGGCTACATCTATACTTAGCAAATCACTATTAGCGACTTTGTTGATAATTTCTTTTTCTTGCATATTTTTACTTTCTTACAAAAGTAACGATTTCTCATTTAATTTTGTTTATTGATTACAATTATTAAATTTGCGTTTGATAGCAACTAAAATCATAAAAATATGGATTTCCCTAATGAACTAAAGTATTCTAAAGACCACGAGTGGATTCGCTTAGAAGGTGATTTTGCCTATGTAGGCATCAGCGATTTTGCTCAAAAAGAGTTGGGTGATATTGTATATGTAGATGTAACTACCGTTGGGCAAACTATTGCCGCTCACGAAGTATTTGGTACGGTGGAGGCTGTAAAAACTGTTTCAGATTTGTTTATGCCCGTAAGTGCTGAAATTGTAGAATTTAATGATAAACTTTCTGGCAGTCCAGAGTTAGTAAACTCTGAACCTTATGGTGATGGCTGGATTGTGAAAGTAAAAGTGCAAAACTCCACAGAGCTGGATGCGTTAATGGATGCAGACGCCTACAAAACAATGATTGGACAATAAAAGAAATTCCTGCAAGATACCCTTGCAGGAATTTCAATCTATATTGAGTTTGTTTTCGTATTCTCGTCTCGCTCTTATTTTCTCAATTTCTGCTTCAATTTGTTTGTCGGTTTTTCTACCTGTTCCCCCACAACGTATGCAGGGCAGCCTGCCTGTTCCTTCACATTTGGCACACAAGCCGGAGCCGTGGCATATTCTGCACTTGCCATCTGTGCAGTCAGGGCAACCTTCCAGCCCTGTATTTTTCATCATCGTACCTGCACAGTGCACACATTTTTTGTAGCCTTTGCAAGTTGCACATAAGCCTTGGTAGCAATACAAACCGTCGCAAAATCTATCGTGTTTGTAACCTTTGCAACGAGGACAAGTACTATCTACTTCTATAGGAGGTGGTACAAATTCGGGTTCAGGCTTAATGGAATCTATTTGGGTAGCTTTTACCTCTATCTTTTTTTTCTTTACAACTTTTTGAGAAGAATTTAAAGTTTTCTTGGGTGTTTTCTTCTGAGCCTCCACAAAAAGAGGAGAGAAAATAACCAAAGTAATAAAAAATAATAAAATACTGATTTTCATAGCTTTATTCTTTGTTTTTCTTGTTTTTCATTCTGCCTATCAAGTTCCCGAACATATCCAAAAACTTCTTAAGTAGGTTAAAATATAAGCTAATATACAAAAATATACCCATTCCCCAAATGATACATACATTAAAATAAACGGTTTCGTAAAACATCCCCAAGAAATGCTTTTTGGGAGCGAAAAAATGCGTACGGAAGTCTAAACTATGCTGAGCCGCAGGGTAGTTGAAAACGGGATATACTTTTTGAATGATATTTTCTGAAGTTCTAACAAAATGCTCAGGCGTTTCTTTGGCTGTTACTAATTTTTCTATGGCTTCGTTATGAAACTTGCTTTTAGTGTTGAGGAACAACTCCTTTTGGGCTTCTGTTTTGGTTAGCTCTCCAATAAGCTTATCTTTATTTTGTGTATTTTCGTTGTATAGCTTAATATAATATTTCTTTATTTGCTGTAAATAATCTTTAGTTTGCTTGTACGTCTGCATATCAAAACTCTCTTTATTGAGCTTCTGAGAGAGAGTAAAAGAGATACCTACGTATTTACTTTGGATAAGAATTTCATTTTTTAGGATAGAAAAATCCTTTTTAAGTTCTTTTTGTAGAGAATCTACTTTATGAGCATTGAGGCAGTCATCTAAAAGTGTTTCTAACTCAGGGATATACAGAGACTTGTGGTATTCGGCTTGTGCCATGGCTCTATCAAACTCAAAAAAACCTTTTTGGTAGGGATTTTGCTTGAATTGGGCTACTACAAGAGCCTCAAAAGCCCAGCGAGAAGCCATTATTTCTGCAAGTAAAGGTACTTTCTTTTCTGAAGAGAGACTTGGATTTATTTCGTTGAAACGCACTACGATACCTCCTAAAAGTAGTTGTGGTATCAGCAACAAAGGAATAAGAATATAAATAGTAACCACCGAATTAAAGCTTGAAGAAATATTAAGCCCTAATAGATTGGCAAAGCAAGAAACAGAAAAAAGTACCAACCAATAGAGAAAATTCATTTCTTCTATGCCCAAAATCCAATTGCCTATTACCACAAAACTAAGGGTTTGTACTGCCGAGAACATAAATAAAAGCATTATCTTTGCTGATAAATAACTTCCACGGCTCAGATGCAAAAAGGCTTCTCGTTTGAGAATTTTGGCATCTTTGATAATTTCCTCAGCACTGACTGAAAGCCCAATAAAAAGAGCTACAATTACAGACATAAAAATGTAGGCGGGAATGTTGTTGTTTTTGGAAAAAACATATTCGCTGCTGTTACTTTGGTAAAAACGGACAATGTAAGCTAAAATAATAGCCAAAAGCGGTGCTTCCAATAAATTGATGACCATATATTGGGTATTACTTAGCTTGGAAAGAACATCTCGCATAAAAAAAAGCTGAGCTTGTTGCAAACGCTTAGGAATACGCAAATTACTTTTTAGAGCAGTCGCATTAAGTTGATTTTTAGGTGGATTGATGAGTTTTTCAAAATATTCATTCCACTTGCGAGGGGTTACTTTGCGTTCTTTGGTAAAAGTACCATATTCATTTACGGTTTTGGCTTCTATGATATTGAAAATCTGCTCTGGATTTACATTTCCACATTCGTGGCAGACGTTTTGGTCTTTATCTACATAGCCAGCAATACTCTTGAAATAATTGATAGCTTCAATGGGATTGCCATAATAAATAGGGTATCCACCCACATCTAAAATTAAAAGTTTATCAAACATTTTGAAAATATCAGAAGAGGGTTGATGAATAACCACAAAAATCAATTTTCCTTTAAGTGATAACTCTTTGAATAAATCCATAATATTTTCGGAATCTCTGGAAGAAAGCCCCGATGTAGGTTCGTCTACAAACAAAACGGCTGGCTCTCGGAGCAACTCCAAACCAATATTCACACGTTTTCTTTGCCCACCGCTAATCGTTTTTTGGAGAGGATTACCCACTTTCAAATCCTGAATTTCAAAAAGACCTAAATTACTTAATGTTTTCTGTACCAATTCATCAATCTGATTTTCAGTATAATGGCTGAAGCTAAGTTTGGCTGCATAGTATAAGTTTTGGTACACGGTGAGTTCCTCAATCAGCAAATCATCTTGGGGTACATAGCCAATGATACCCGTAATTTTTTCGTTTTCTTGGTGAATATTCACACCATTGATTTTTACAGAGCCTTTGGAGGGCGTTAAATTTCCGTTAAGTACATTGAGTAAAGTTGATTTCCCTGAGCCGCTTGCTCCCATCAAACCGACCAATTTACCTGAATCTTCAGCCAAAGAGATGCTCCGCAAACCCAATTTATGATTAGGAAAATAGTACCAAATATCTTCAGCCTCAAAACTGATGCTATCAGCGTGGTGTTCATTAAGAAACAAACTTACCACATCACTGTAATAAACCGTGTCCATTTTTTCAGAATGAATGCTACTCCCAACAGGAAAATTGTAAACACGCCCATTTTTTACAGCAATGCCGTTGAGGTCTATATCATTTTTACCAACATACTTAAATAGATATTTCTCCAGACTGGGTATTCGCAAGATGCCAATTACGCCATCAAGCTTGTCTCGGTAGATATGTTTATCAAAAAAAGGATTTGCACCAATACTAACCACATTATTTTGGCTATATACTTGCTTGAAGTCATTGAGAATGAAGGTTTTAATTTCCTCATAAGCCTCCGTATTAAAATTAAATAAGCGAGAAATATAAGCGACTAGGGCTTGTTCGCCTTCAGAAGCAAGCCCATCAGCGATGCTTGTTTCAAGTAAATTGCTGATTACCACCAATTTTTGCGTGCTGGTGAGTTCTTCATTGAGGTTTTTACAAATAGCTTCTACATCTAATTGTTGTGAGCTATATGTATGAAAAAGAGCTAAATATTTGCCAACAAGCTCGTCATTAAAGTTTTCGGATAGAAATTTTTTAATAATTTCTGTTTCTTTGTCATCTAAACCATCTACTTGGGCAGAGGCTGCCAATAATTGTAGGATAGCTCTAAGAATTTTTTCACTCATAAAACTTTAAAGTAAAGATTTGCGTAACAAGACAAAACTAAGTATTTTTGCTTAAATTCTATTTTTATTTAGTATATTTTTAGAAAAACAGAAAAAAGATGAGTTTTTAAAAATAAGTAAACGGTAGAAACGTTTATTAATAGTGAATTATTTTTTATTTTACATAAAACAATCTCTGCAAATGAAAAAAACTTTTCTCAGTTTGTTGCTGGGGGCAGGTCTTAGCTTTGGAGCCTTGGCTCAGGCTAAATTGGTGGAAAAAGTCGTAAAGAAAGGCGATGAAATTGTCATTCCTTACGAGAAGTACGTTTTACCCAACGGACTTACTTTGGTTATTCACGAAGACCACTCCGACCCTATTGTGCATATTGATGTAACCTATCACGTAGGTTCGGCACGCGAAGAAATTCAGAAATCTGGATTTGCTCATTTTTTTGAGCACATGATGTTTCAAGGCTCTGATAATGTAGCTGATGAAGAACATTTTAAAATTGTAACTGAATCGGGAGGAACGCTCAATGGTACTACCAACCGAGACCGTACCAACTACTTTGAAACACTTCCTGCCAACCAATTAGAAGTGGGTTTGTGGCTCGAGGCTGACCGTATGGGCTTTTTATTAGATGCTGTTACCCAGAAAAAATTTGAAGTACAGAGAGCAACCGTGAAAAATGAGCGTGGTCAGAACTATGATAATCGTCCCTATGGTTTGGTAAAAGAAAATATAGATAAAAACTTATACCCTTACGGGCATCCTTACTCTTGGCTCACTATTGGTTACGTAGAAGACTTGGATAGAGTAAATGTAGAAGACCTCAAAAATTTCTTTTTACGTTGGTACGGACCCAACAATGCGGTGGTTACGGTTGGGGGAGATGTGAATCCAAAACAAGTGGTTCAGTTGGTAGAAAAATATTTTGGTTCTATTCCTCGTGGGGTAGAAGTAAAAAATATGTCTCCAATGCCCGTGAGTTTGGATAAAAACCGTTATGTATCTTTTGAAGACCCTCAAATTCGTTTGCCTTTCTTAGCGGTTACTTTTGGCGTTCCGCAGGCTCGCTCACAAGATGAATTTGCTTTAGATTGCTTAGCTGAAATTTTGGGGCAGGGCAAAAATTCTATACTTTATCAAAAAGCTGTAAAGACACAAATGGCTTTGCAAGCAAGTGTATTTAATTTTACCAACGAATTATCGGGAGAATTATTCTTCCAAATGGTGCCTTCACCTGGTAAAAATTTAGTTGAAATGGAAAAATTAGTAAACGAGGCTCTGGCTGATTTTGAGAAAAGAGGTGTTACTGATGAGGATATTACCAAATTTGTGGCTCAAAATGAAGCTGAATATATAAACCGTTTATCAAGTGTATCAGGAAAGGTATCTACTTTAGCAGCTAACCAAACCTTCACAGGTAACCCTAATTTCCTTAAAGAAGAGTTGAAAAGATTGAAAGCTCTCAAAAAAGAAGATGTGATGCGTGTATATAATCAATATATCAAAGGCAAAGGAGCGGTTGTACTCAGCTATTACCCTAAAGGGCAAAAAAATGTGGCTGCCGAAGATAACTATACCATAGATAAAAGCAACTATAAAGCTCCTGATTATGGTTATACAGGTCTCAAATATAATAAAGCAAAAGATAATTTTGACCGCAGCAAACGCCCCGCTTCAGGTGCTAACCCTATTGTAAAAGTGCCTTTTGTATGGAAAAAAGATTTTACCAATGGTTTGTCTATCATTGGAACGCAAAACAAGGAAATACCTACGGTTACGCTTCTTTTGAGTTTAAAAAATGGAGGGCATCTGAATTTGATGCCACAAAAAGCTGGAACAGCCGATTTGCTTGCTGATATGATGAACGAAGCTACCCAAAAATATACAGCTGAGCAAATGACTGCCGAACTTGAAAAATTGGGCAGCAACATTAGCGTATATGCAGATGAAGAAGGGCTATATTTCCAAGTACAAACATTGAAGAAAAATTTGGGTAAAACGCTCCAACTTTTTGAAGAACGCCTTTATCACCCTAAATTTGACCCCGCAGATTTTGAAAGAATTAAAACACAAAATATACAAGGACTCAAAAATCAGCAAACACAACCTACTTTTATAGCTTCTGATATTTTTGGCAAACTATTACATGGTGATAAGGAAATCAGGGCTATCTCTATCTCTGGAACGCCTGAAAGTTTGGAAAAAATTACGCTGGAAGATGTAAAAGAATTGTATAGGCTGTCCAATATCAATCCTAACTCTTTGGCTGCCAATTTGGTAATTGTAGGCGATATTACTGAAAAAGAAATACTTCCCAAATTAGCTTTCTTGGGGAAAGTAGGCAAAAAATCTGAAGGAACAGCAATCAATACAAATGCTGAAGGTTTCCGTAATACTTACCAACCCGAAAGTATCAAAAGTATAGAAAAAACAAAAATATATTTGGTGGATAAACCTAAGTCTGCACAAGCAGAAATTCGTATAGGTTATGTAACACCTACTCTCAAGTATGATGCGATAGGCGAGTACTACAAAGTTACTCTGATGAATTATATTTTGGGAGGAGCTTTCAATAGCCGTATCAACCTGAATTTGAGAGAAGATAAAGGCTGGACTTACGGAGCAAGGGCTTCTTTTGGTGGTGAAAAGTATGATACTCGCTTCACGGCTTCTGGAGGTGTAAAAATACAAGCTACTGATAGCTCTGTATATGAGTTTATGAAAGAAATCAAAAATTATGCTGAAAATGGTATCACTGATGCAGAACTGACTTTCACTAAAGCATCTATCGGGCAATCCGAAGCTCTCAAATACGAAACGGGTTTCCAAAAAGCTGGTTTCTTAAATAGACTTTTGGAGTATA
>JANRLU010000177.1:0-1689 GCA_033762275.1 Thermonemataceae bacterium
AACAATGAAAAACAGGGAAATAGGCTGTTTGGTGGGACACCAAACAGGGAGATGGGCTTCGCAGAAAAATATTCAATTCTTCATTGGCAGACTCTCCGCCAATGATAGGCACACTAAAAACTTTGATTTCGTATATTGCATTAAAGTGTATGGGACACTCTGCCGAGATTTTGGAACACAGATTCCGTTACGCAAGGATAGAACCCATACACTTTATTTGGATACTATAAAGTCTGGACAGTTCTATGGGCAATTAGCCCGCATTCACGAAAATAGACCTCTATGTATCCTTTCAAATCTACTACAAATCTTTTAAATTCCCTATCCAATGATAAAAATTACTCAACCATGTGAGCATAGACAGGCTACTATTTTTGTAGGCTGTGATGTAAGTGCTACCTGCTTGTATTTTGCCTACCATAGTGGGCAAAATTGGCAAGAACAAAATATTCCTAACCAATGGGATAGTATAGAAAGCTATGTAAAGGAAATAGCTTTGCAACAAGAACAAGCTCAAATTGCTTTCCATTTTATTGTAGAAGCAACAGGTACTTACAGCAGTAAACTTATCTATGCTTTTTGCAGGGAAAATATAAAAGTTTCTGTTGTTTCTCCTCATCAGAGTAGTTGGGCGGCACTCCGCTATTTCTTTAAGATGAAAAATAAAAGCCAAAAAAATGACCGAGCAGATGCTCGTTTGTTAGCAGAGTATGGCAATTTGAATCAAAAAGACCTTAAAGTATATGTAGCTGAAAATGAGCATTATTTTAAGATACGTCAGTATATGAATGCGATTGCTCAGTTAGAAAAGTTAAAAATGGAAGTGCTTAGTCAGCTCCATGCTCATCAGCAATTGCCTCCTGCAAGGCAAAATGAGGTTATTGTCCAGCTTTATAAGCAGAATATCGCACAATTTGAGGCACAAATCATTGAATTAGATAAAGAATTAAGCCAAATTCAACCCTTAGAAATAGGGGCAGAAGAGAGTAAAAAGTATATAAAAAGTGTAGTAGGTATAGGGGAAAAAATGGCAAATTTATTTATAGTACAAACGGGAGGCTTAGACAAGTTTCAAACAGCCAAGCAGTTAGCCAAATTTATAGGCATCACTCCTACCCAGCACCAATCAGGCACATCCATACGAAGTAAAGGAAGGACGAGCAAGAAAGGTAATATCACCCTACGTAAAACTCTTTATGTAGCAACTTGGTCAGCCATTCGTTTCAACAAAGCGGCAAAAGCCTTGTATCAGAGGCTCAAACAAAAGGGGAAACCAAGCAAAGTAGCTTTGATAGCAGTAGCAAACTTATTAGTGAGGCAAGTATTTGTGGTAGCAAAGAAGAAAATCTTGTTTGATAATCAATATTTTGAAAGATTTTTACCTACTATATAAACCTTTTAATACAGTTCTTGCGTAAAAGTGCGTAAAAAAAAGGTAGTACAATAAGACTACTTTCTTAGTTTTCAGCCTCTTATGCAAGTCTTAGATCTGGTATTAACTTGCAGAGAATTGCTATGCTAAACTCTCTGCAAAACGGGAGATTAGGGATGATAAAAAATATGACAAAAATAAGAATTTTTCCCTTGTTTAATCCTTAGAATTCTTTCAGAGTCTTCCAAAACGCCTTCTCCAAAAAAACTCTCCAGTCCTTCATTTAATAAGAAAATGCTAATCTTAATGCTTTCCAT
>JANRLU010000178.1:0-3244 GCA_033762275.1 Thermonemataceae bacterium
CTGCTTTTAGCGAAAATTACAGAGAGTACAATAGCTTATCTGAAAGCTCAAATAAATGTGGGAGCAGATTTGGTTCAGATTTTTGATTCTTGGGCAGGCGTACTTTCTCCTGAACAATACGAAGAGTTTTCTTTACGCTATATGCGTCAGATAGCGGAAGCTATCCAAGATGTTCCACTTACGATTTTTGCCAAAGGAGCTTATTTTGCTCGTAAAGCTATCGGAGAAACTGCTTGTAGTGTGGTGGGGCTTGATTGGAATATGCCCGCCGCCGAAAGCCGAGAACTTATACCTCACAAAACCCTACAAGGAAATTTAGACCCTTGTGCTCTATATGCAGCGTTTTCTGAAATAGAGAAGGTTACGAAGCAAATGCTCAAAAATTTTGGCAAACAAAAATATATTGCCAATCTCGGACACGGTTTGTATCCAGATATAAAGCCTGAAAATGTGAAGTGCTTTGTAGAAACCATAAAAGCCTTTTAGTAATGAAAATTTTTGAAGAGTTGGGGGCAGAATTTATTTTGCCTTCAGAGCAGTTTCCTGAAAAACTCAAATACATCAAAGCGTTTATTTTTGACTGGGACGGTGTTTTCAATGCGGGGGTAAAGGGTTACAACCAAACAAGTTTATATTCTGAAGTAGATGCAATGGGCATCAATATGCTAAGGTTTGCTTATTATCTTTTGTACCAAGAACTTCCACTTACAGTTATTATCACAGGTGAAAATAACCACTCTGCGTTTCAGTTGGCTAAAAGAGAGCATTTTGATGCCGTTTATTATCATTTTTCTCATAAAACGGAAGCCTTAGCTCATTTACATAAAAAACATACGATTGATAATGAGCAGATTGCTTTTATTTTTGATGATATTTTGGATATTTCGCTGGCAAGCCAAGTGGCTCTCCGATTTTTAATAAAAAGAAAATCTAATCCTTTATTTTTAAATTACACAAAAAATAACCACCTTTGCGATTACATTACGGCTAACGAAAGTGGTCAGAATGCAGTTAGGGAAATAACAGAGCTAATTTTGGGGCAGTTGGGAGTCTATGAAAAAACCATCTCCAAAAGAATAGCTTATACGCAAGAGTATCAAGATTATTTGGAAAGAAGAAAACTAATACAAACAGACTTTTTCACGAAGCAAGAAAGTACAATACTACAAACAGATATATAGCAAAGCGTTAAACAGATTTTACTTTATCATTTCTCTATGAAAAAAATTATTATTTTGGGAGCAGGTGAAAGCGGCGTGGGTGCTGCTTTGCTCGCAAAAGCTAAGAACTATGATGTTTTTGTGTCCGATTCCTCAAAAATTTCCGAACACTACAGAAAGGTTTTAGAAGAAAACCAAATAGCATTTGAAGAAGAAAATCATAGTACAGAACTAATACTTACAGCTGATGAAGTTATCAAAAGTCCGGGTATTTCGGGTACTGCAGCGATCATTCTGGCAATACAAGAGCAGAAAATCCCTATCATTTCCGAAATAGAATTTGCTTTTAGGTGCACAAAAGCCAAAATAATAGCTATTACGGGTAGTAACGGAAAAACGACCACTACGCTACTTGCTTATCATTTGCTCAAAAATGCAGGAATCAATGTAGGTTTGGGTGGAAATGTAGGAAAAAGTTTTGCCTTACAAGTTTTAAAAGAAGAATACGATTATTATGTGCTGGAAATTAGTAGTTTTCAATTAGACGATACGTTTTTGTTTAAGCCTTATATTTCAGTTATTCTGAATATCACCCCAGACCATTTGGATAGGTACGACTATAATTTTGATAAATATGCTGATGCAAAGTTCAAAATTATGAGAAATCAAGGGGAAAATGATTTTGCGATATATAATGCTGATAGTGAGGCTATTGAAAAAAGAATTTTGAAGCAAAAACCTATCGTTCAGCAATTGGCAATTTCTTTAAATCCTGATGAAAATTTAAGAAGTATATCAAAAATTTCATATTATCAAGAAGGAAAAATCACTTTACGAATGCCCTACAACCGACCCTCGCAAATAACATTGCAAGAGGAAGAAATAAATTTGAGGGGTAAGCACAATTTATTCAATGCGATGGCGGCTACTTTGATAGCTCAAATTTTGGGGCTAAGCCTCGAAAAAATAAAAGAGGGGCTGGCTACTTTTGAGGGCGTACCGCACCGACTTGAGGAGGTAGCTGAGGTGAGAGGTGTTAGATTTATTAACGATTCGAAGGCTACCAATGTAGATTCTGTTTTTTATGCTTTGGATAGTTTTTCAGAGGATAAAAATATCATTTGGATAGCGGGTGGTGTAGATAAGGGTAATGAGTACAGCCAGATAGAAGACCTCGTGAAAAGTAAGGTAAAATTATTATTGGCTTTGGGTAAAGATAACCAAAAGCTCTTGAATTTTTTTGAGGGGAAATTACCAATAATAAAAGTAGATAGTATGGAAAAAGCTGTAAAACAGGCTTTTAAAGAGGCATCAAGAGGTGATACTGTTTTGCTTTCGCCGGCTTGTGCAAGTTTTGATTTATTCAAAAATTATGAAGATAGAGGCGAACAATTTAAGTTGTATGTGAAGAAACTTAAATAGCTATTTTTTCTTGATGATTTATGTACAGAAAATATGAAAAATAAAAATTTATTGTTTTTAGTCGCGATTTTGGGTTTTTCTAACCTTTATGGACAAAATTTAGAGAAGAATTGGTACTTAGATTCCTTGAATTTATATTCTAATGAAAATAAAAAGCTAATTTTAGACCCAGATATAAAGCCTTTTGTCAGAGTTGCTCAAGATACCATTTTTCTTAGTCTGAATGATAAAATTGTTTCCATTATAGATTTTTCTTGTAGTAATCGCTATGAAAAAATACATTATGTAAAGGGGAAAATGAAGAAGAAAAATGGAGTTACACAATTCGTGTATAAAACAAATTGTCTTATGGCTTCTGAAAGAACTTGGATTTATAATGTGGAAAAAGTAACAGATAATCAGATGGTTCTTGTATGCAGATTTAAGGATATTTATATGAGATTTTACCTACATACAAAGAGTTGATGCTCTTCCCTTGCGGTTGGTACTCCACCACCAACCACAGACTTGGTCGGTCTTCCAGACTAGAGTTGTTGGAAAGCCCTTTAAGAAGAGTTATACTCTAAGATATAATGGACTAAATCATGTATGAGAGAAAGTATTTTGTGTAGTTTCATAACCATCAGACAAACTTTTCATGATTTTTGTCTTCCCAAAATACA
>JANRLU010000179.1:0-15341 GCA_033762275.1 Thermonemataceae bacterium
GTTCAGAAAGCATTTATAGGGCTGGAAGTAACAGACTTAGACTCTGAACTTGCCAAAGATTACGGCATAAAAGGATTAGAGGGTGTTTTGATACAAAAAGTAACAGAAGAAGGTTCTGCCTTTAAAGCAGGTTTAAAAAAAGGAGATGTTTTGTTAAAAATCAATCAAGAACCTATTAATTCTCGAGCCGATTTTGATGAAAACCTCAGTTATTACAAACCAGGTGATGAAATTACTATCTCTTACAAACGTGCGGGTAAAATAGAACAGAAAAAAATAACACTCACAAATAAACAAGGCACCACAGATGCAAGCAAAAATGAAGCTATTTCTATTGATGATTTAGGGGTTGATTTGGAAGAACTACCCAAAGTAGAAAAAGAAAAAATAGGTTTGAAAAATGGTATCCGAATACTTAATATCCGAAATGGTTTTTTTAAGAGTTATGGCTTTCGTGAAGGATTTATTATTTTGAAAATCAATGGGATAGAAGTGAAAGAGCCAAAAGATGTTTTGGAACTTATCAAAAACTCTGGTCGTGTCATCACAATTCAAGGGGTAGATGAATATGGACAAATTGCTTATTATACTTTTTCAAGATAACAATACAATGAAGAAGCCATATTTTTTAGTTATTGCACTATTTCTAAGTACTTTGGTTTTAAAAGCTCAAAATTATACAGAAACTCAATTAAAAGGAGCTTTACTTGCGGAAAGAACCTGCTTTGATGTTGGTTATTATGACTTACATTTAGCTATTTTTCCAGAAAAAGAAAAAATAAAGGGTTACAACGAAATTACTTTCAGGGTAAAAAGTACCACAAACCAAATTCTATTGGATTTGTTCAATAACTTACAGATAGATAGTGTTACTTTTCAGGGTAAAAAAATTGATTTTGTCAGAAAATATAACAGTTTCTTTTTAAATTTCCCTTTTCCTTTACAAATCAATGAAGTTCATTCTGTAAAAGTATATTATGGTGGGCGACCCTCAGTGGGTGTAGGTGTTCGTAAAACAGATGGTTTCCATTGGAAAAAATATAATGATAAGCACTTGGTGGGGGTTTCTTGCGAGATTGCAGGAGCTTCGCTTTGGATTCCTTGCAAAGAGCATCTTTCTGACGAAGCGGACTCTGTACGCCTTCACTGGGACGTTCCGATTGAACTGGAGTGTATTAGTAACGGAACTTTAGAAAAATTAGAAAATTCTAAAATTAAAGGCTACAAAACATCATCTTGGTTCGTTAGAAATCCTATCAATACGTATAATATAACAATTTATCTGGGGGACTACGAACATAAAACAGGTGCTTACAGAGGTATAGATTCTGTAAAGAGAAAAATTAGTATCTTTTTTTTGAGAAATAAAGTTAATAAAGAAACACAAAAGCATCACATTTTAATAGCATCACATTTTGTGGCATTTGCAGAGCAAACTTTCGGTCAGTATGCTTTTTGGGATGATAAATTGGCAGTTGTTGAAACCTTGTATAATGGAATGGAACATCAATCTTGTGTGGCTGTTGGTAGCTTATCAGAAAAAACAGTATTGTGGTATCCTTACGGAAGACAATATAATGTACACGGTACGCTTATTCACGAGCTTGCTCACGAGTGGTGGGGAAATGCTGTTTCCTCAGCAGATATGGGCGATATGTGGCTGCACGAAGGTTTTGCGACTTATACCGAATATCTTTTTTTAGAATATATGTTAAATGATAATAAAATTGCATCTAACTATTTTTCAAGAAATTGTAATTCTTTTCAAGTATTAGCTGATAGGTATGTCTATGCGTCTGAAGTATTTGGTATTAACCGCATTTATCAGGGAGGGGCTTGTTTTTTGCATAAATTACGAAAAGCTATTGCAAATGATAAAATTTTCTTTGATATTTTGGCAACTTATTACCAGCAAAACAAAAAGAAAATTGTACTTACTGAAGATTTTATCAAAGTAGTGAATGAGAAAACTAATCAGAATTGGGAAAAATTTTTCTGGAAAAATCTGAAATAACTTATGTATCAACGAATTATATTTTACATAGCGTTCTCTTTGCAAATGTTTGTCTATGAGGCTTTCGCACAAGAGAAAATCACGGTTACAGGAGCTTTTCAAGCCAGAAATTTGGTGATTGATAAAGATGACAGCCTTCAAATTTTTGTAAAAGTATTTTTTAATCCCTCTTTTCAAGAAATAAATGAGGAAAGTATCAAAAAACGCTTCAAAATTTTCTATAGGGTAAAAGAAGATTATGATAACCCTAATTGGCAACTTAATAGTGCAGAAATCAGTTGGGCTACTACGAAGATTTTAGTAGATAGGTATGGTTTTGCTTGGAGTTTTACGATTCCCAAGAGCAGAGTTTCACCAACAGGCTTGCTTATTATTGACTTGATGGATAATGAAGAATCCAGAAAGCATCAAATTCTATTTAATCTTACCTTTGCTAAAACAAAAATAAGAGAAGATTTTGCAGTTTTTGCCGAAAACTCCTCTTTCCCCTTACTTTCAGGTTTTTTGGAAGAGGAAAAATCCTTTCAATTACGCAATTTGACGCAACAATCCACCAATTTCTATGTTACTCGTTTCAGAGATGACTATGAAGCGGCTCTATTACCAATGAATTTGAGCAAACCCAAGCAGAAAGCTAATTTGGAGGTAGATACAGTCTTTCAGGTACGAAGTAATCAGGCAATAAAGTTACCTAAAGGTTTGTATTTGATAAGACAGGATACAGCAGCTTTTTATGGCATTGGGCTTCGCATAGAGCCTGCCGCTTATCCAAATTATACACAAAAAGAACAACTTATTTCTTCATTGGCTTACATTGCCCAGCAAGCAGAAATAGAAAAAATACAAAAATCAGAAGATATAAAATCTGCTGTAGATTATTTTTGGCTTAATTTGTACAGAGGAGAAGCGTTGAAAGCCAAAGAAGTAGTAAAAAAATATTATGAAAGGGTAAGAAAGGCAAATTATCGTTATGCGACTTTTAAAGAGGGTTGGAAGACAGATATGGGAATGATTTTCATTATTTTTGGCGAACCAGATGAAGTACAGACTGAAAAAAATAACCAAAAATGGATTTATAAAGGTAACGAAGGATATGCTAATGATAAGGGTAAAAGATTTACGCGTTTGGTTTTTACCTTTTCTCGCCGCCCCAATCAATTTTTTGAAGACTATTACACCTTGCTTCGGTACATAGAATATGAAAATATTTGGGAAACAATGATAGGTGCTATAAGAAAAGGGACAGCTTTTTAGAGCTATCCCTTTTGCCTACCTTTATCTTCCTCTTTTTCTGCTACAACGGTCGATAGATTCTTGATAAATGCCTATATCGCTATTATTAAGTGAATGATTTACGGCTTTCTGATAAAATTCTATGGCTTTTTCAAAGTTGCCTTGCATTTCGTACATAATTGCGTATTCATTGTAAAGCTGTGATTTATTGACACCCGCCACATTGATTGCTTTATCCAAAAAAGCCTCTAATTCTGCGTATTTACCCATTGTAGAGAGGCAAATAGAATAATTGAGGTAAATAGGTGTGTATTCGGGTGAGGCTTCCAAGGCTTTTTGGTAATATTCTTCAGCTTTTTTAAGGTCTTTGTATTTTGTTTCGTAAAGCCAACCCAAATGGTTATAAGCTCTGCCATAAGAAGCATCTCTTTGAATAATCTGCATCAACGTATTGTGAGCATCGCCAATAAGATTGTCTTTAATAAGTTGGTCAGCTTTAAAAAATAAATTATCCAAATCAAAATTGTGGAGGTCGTTAAAATCTCTATCCATAATTGTGTTTATTTTAAAATTCTATAAAAAAGTTTCCTTAATATCACAAGTAGAACGAACACCAATGGCATCATAATTTTTCTCTAACCAATCATCTGCATAATCTCTTCCCAAAGCATAGAGATACTCTATGAAATCCCAAGTAGCATTAAGTTTACTCGATACATTGTAATCTGCAATATCTTTTTCAGGATTTATTTGATGGATATAAATTTTCCTGAATTTTCCTTCAGGATTGATACCCATATCCAGTAGCTTATCAATAAAAGCCACTTTCCTCATTTCAAGCATTAAAGGCGTATTAAAACTAATCTCATTTACTCTATCTCTAATCCCATTAGCCTCTGTAGGGCTTTGTTCTATATTGATAGGGTTGATTTGGACAATCATAATATCCTTGCACTCAGTACCTTCTATCAGAGGAAATAAGGGGGGATTTCCCATATATCCGCCATCCCAATAATCTTCTCCATCAATTGTAACGGTTTTAAATAAGAAAGGTAAGCAACCTGAAGCCATCACGGCATCTAAAGATATGCTTTTCATATCAAAAACTTTGGCTCTGCCAGTGCGGACGTTAGTCGCACAAACAAAAAGCTGTGTTTCCTTGCAAGATTTAAGTTTTTCAAAATCAACGATTTCAGCGAGCACTTCTCTAAGTGGATTGTAATCTGTTGGATTAAACTGAAAAGGGGAGGCAAACATAGAAAGAAACTCAAAATAGAAAAACCCTAAAGAGTAGTCCATATTTCCTTTGCTATGAGCTTTATCCAGCCAAGTAGGTTTTAGGAGTGAATATTTGCTACTATCTGACATTTTTTTCCAGAAAGTTCTCAATAATTCGCGGGCTTTTTCTCTGCCACCTAACAGAAGACCGTAAGCAAGCACTGTAGCATTCATTGCCCCAGCACTCGTCCCACAAAAACCATCTAAGCAAAGGTCTTCTTCCTCCAAAAGCCTATCTAAAACACCCCAAGTAAAAGCTCCGT
The DNA here is from genome assembly GCA_033762275.1 of Thermonemataceae bacterium. Taxonomy (GTDB): domain Bacteria; phylum Bacteroidota; class Bacteroidia; order Cytophagales; family Thermonemataceae; genus Raineya. The sequence continues at coordinate 4,789 of JANRLU010000179.1, forward strand.
GCGAGCCTCCACCTTGTAGAGCTACTGCTATATGCTTTTTTTCTTTGTGTTGCTCAGTTGCACCTGTTTTTTTCTTAGCCATAAACGATTTTTTTCTTAAATAATGAAAAAGTAAAAGAATAAACAAATAATTATTTAGTTTTTTTCTTGGTAGTTGTATTTTTTGTAGGTTTCTGCTCTTGTTGCCCTGCTAATTCCAAGCATTCGGCTAAGGTGAGAGATTTGGGGTCTTTATCCTTAGGGATTTTCACATTTTGTTTTCCGGCTTTTATATAAGCTCCGTATCTGCCATTAAGTACTTGTATATCAGGGTTTTCTTCAAAAGATTTAATGATTTTTTCCTTATCGCTTTTTCTTTTATTTTCAATAATTTCAATAGCTCTTTCCTCAGTGATGCTGTAAGGATCATCTTCTTTTCCTAAAGAAAAGAATTTGTTGCCTAATTTTACATAAGGACCAAATCGCCCAATGGCAACCGTCATAGTTTGGTTTTGATAAGTGCCAACTTCACGTGGTAGTTTGAATAACTCTAAGGCTTCTTCAAGTGTGATAGTTTCTAAGAATTGTCCTTTTTTAAGTTTGGCAAAAGTGGGTTTTTTCTCTTCCGAGCCTTCGCCTATCTGAACGTAAGCTCCATACCTACCTAATTTAGCAAAGATTTTTTCCCCTGAAACAGGGTCTATGCCCAACTCTTTATGAGCATTTACCTCACTTCTCTTTATTTCTTCGGTATTCTCTACTTTTTTATGAAAAGGTTGGTAAAAACTATCAATCATTTTATTCCAATTCTTTTTTCCTTCGGCGATTTCGTCAAATTCTTTCTCTACTTTGGCAGTGAAAGAATAATCCATAATATTTTCAAAATGATTTTGGAGGAAATCATTGACCACCATAGCCGTATCTGTAGGGAAAAGTTTTGCCTTTTCTGCTCCTGTAATTTCTTTTTTTGTTTTAAAGCTAATTTTTCTTGATTTTAATGTAATTTCCTGATAATCACGTTCTTTTCCTTCTTTATTTTCTTTTACCACATAGCCTCTTTTCTGAATAGTAGAAATTGTAGGAGCATAGGTGGAAGGTCTGCCGATGCCTAAGTCTTCCAATTTTTTTACCAAACTTGCCTCAGTATAGCGAGCAGGCGGGCGGCTAAAACGCTCCAAGGCTTTCATTTCTGTTAAAGTTAATTTTTGCCCTTTGTTTAGGGGAGGAAGCATTTTTTTGTGTTCATTTTCTTCTCCTTCATCATCTTTATCTTCCAAATAAACCTTCAAAAAACCCTCAAATTTAATTACTTCTCCTTCTGCTACCAAGATAGCGGGATTTGTAGATATTTCTACACTTGCTATGGTTTTTTCTAACTGAGCGTCAGCCATTTGCGAGGCGATAGTTCTTTTCCAGATAAGTTCGTACAAGCGTTTTTCGTTGGCATCGTTCCCTGCCTGCTGAATGGAGAAGTCTGTGGGGCGTATAGCTTCGTGAGCTTCTTGGGCACTTTCAGATTTAGTTTTGTACTGCCTGCTTTGTGAAAATTTCTTCCCAAATAAGCTTTCTATTTCTTTACCTGCGGCTTGTATAGCTTCTTCGGATAAGGCGGTAGAGTCAGTACGCATATAAGTTATCTTCCCAGCTTCGTAGAGTTTTTGGGCGATAGTCATTGTTTGGGCTACTGAGAAACCCAATTTACGGCTTGCCTCTTGTTGTAGCGTAGAGGTGGTAAAAGGAGCGGCCGGCGATTTTTTGGCGGGTTTGGTTTCTAAATCCTTAATATGGAAACTCGCATCAATACAAGTATTTAAAAAATCTTCTGCTTCTTTTTGCTTGCTAAGTTTCTCTTTGAGTTCAGCTACTAAAGTTTTATCGTTGCCCAAATCAAAATAAGCACTTACTTTAAAATGTGATTGACTCTGAAATTTTTCAACCTCTCTTTCTCTTTCCACAATCAGGCGTACAGCCACTGATTGTACCCTACCCGCTGAGAGCCCTGTTTTAATTTTTTTCCATAATACGGGTGAGAGCTCATAGCCTACCAGGCGGTCTAAGATACGGCGAGCTTGTTGGGCGTTTACCAAGTCTAAATCTATTGTTCTTGGGTTTTCTATGGCTTTCAAGATAGCTTTTTTAGTGATTTCTCTAAAAACAATTCTTTTTATTTTACTATCTTTTAGTTCTAAAGATTCTTTCAAGTGCCAAGAAATAGCCTCTCCTTCACGGTCATCGTCTGTGGCAAGCCAAACAATCTCAGCCTCTTTTGCCATTTTCTTCAATTCTTTGACGATATTTATTTTATCGCTTGAGATTTCGTAGCTGGGGCTAAAACTTTTTGCAATATCTATGCCAATACCCTTTTCGGGCAAATCGCGAATATGCCCATAGCTTGAGCGTACTGTAAAATCTTTTCCAAGATATTTTTCTATGGTTTTTGCTTTGGCGGGCGACTCTACTATAACTAAATTTTTGAGCATTTTTACAAGATATTTTTCGTGTTTTTATGCAAATTAGCTTTTCAAATATTAAAAAAGCAAATTTCATCAAATTTTTTATCTAAATTATCTGCAAAGTTTTTGATAAATCCTTTATTTTGCACAAAAATAACGTATCAAAGGGTGTTAGAAGATAATTTTCAACATAAAGGTCTGAGAAAAAAATTAGTAGAAGAGCTAAAAAAGAAAGGCATCAGAGATGAGAAGGTGTTGCAAGCCATAGCTGCAGTGCCTCGGCACTGGTTTCTGGACTCAGTTTTTTTAGAGCACGCCTATCAAGACAAAGCCTTTGCTATAGGTGAGGGGCAAACCATCTCGCAGCCTTATACGGTTGCTTTTCAAACAGAACTCCTTGAAATTCAACCTTATCAATCTGTTTTGGAGATTGGTACGGGTTCGGCTTATCAGGCTTGTATCTTGGCAGAAATGGGTGTAAAAGTGTATTCCATTGAGTATAACGCAAATCTTTACAAAAAAGCGAAACGAATGATAGACATTTTGCGTTATGATAAAAAAGTTCAAACATTTTTGGGAGATGGCTCACAAGGCTTGAAAATGTATGCTCCTTATGAGGCTATTTTGGTAACCGCAGGAGCTCCAACAATTCCAGAAGATTTACTTTTTCAGCTAAAAATTGGTGGAAAATTGGTGATTCCTGTCGGAGAAAATCAGAAACAGAAAATGATGCGTATTGTACGCAAGAACGAGCACAGCTTTACACAAGAAGAATTTGAGCATTTTTCTTTTGTACCTTTATTAGGCAAAAATGGTTGGAAACAATAAGCATTACAAACAAAAATATATATCATTATGAAAAAAGTAACATTTTTTAACCTTTTTATCCTCTTTCTTACACTTTTTGCTTGCCAAAAAACGAAAGAAGAGTCAACTATAACAGGTTTTGTAAAAAATAAAAATCTGACAGGAAAAGTTTATCTGGCGGTTTCGGGGCAACATAACAGACAGTTTTTTGACCAATTAAAAATTATTGATAGCACTGAAATTAAAGATGGAAAATTTGACTTTAAAGTTTCTAATAAAGAAGTTGATATTTACGCGATTGCTTTTGCCAATGCAAAGGGCTTTAATATATTTTTTACAGCAGGAGAGGGAGCAGTAAACATCAAAGATATTGACACAGAAGGCAAGGAGAAGCCATATATCTTGGAAGGAAGTAATGCAAAAGATAATGAACTTAACCATAAATTTTTAGCTTATTTGGCGAAATTTAATGAGGGATTGAAAGGTGATAAAGAATTAGAAAATTGGAAGAATTTAATCATCACAAAAACAAAAAAATTAGATAGCTTACAGGAGAAAAACTCCCCACAGTTAGCCGATGAAATAAAAATAGTAGATTCTCTAAAAGCTCTCTATACCCAAAAAGCAGATATTTTTGTAAAATCCTTTAATCAGGAGGTCTACCAAACGATTACAGAAGCAATGCCCTCAGTAGGCTCTATCTTATTAGCAGAGCAATTAGATACAGAAAAAGATTATGTATTCTTGAAAGATTTTGCTGATAAAGTTGCCCAACAAATGCCCAATTCTACCCCTGCTAAGAATTTTGTAGAGTTTATGAGTAGGGTAAAAAATGCAGAATTAGATAAAAACAGACCTAATGCGTCCAAAAATAATACTTCAGGAAAAGTAGGGCTTGCAATTGGTGATACAGCTCCTGATTTTTCTTCCAAAACCCCTGAAGGGAAAGAAGTGAAATTATCTTCTTTAAGGGGAAAAGTGGTTTTAGTAGATTTTTGGGCAGCTTGGTGCAGACCTTGCCGTATGGAGAATCCCAATGTCGTTCGGGCTTACCAAAAATATAAAGCAAAAGGCTTTGATATTCTGGGCGTATCTTTGGATAGAGAAAAAGAAGCTTGGCTTGCAGCAATTAAAAAAGATAATCTTACTTGGACACAAATATCAGATTTGCAGTTTTGGGATTCTCCCGTAGTGCCTTTGTATGAAATAGAAGGGATTCCTGCTAATTTTTTATTGGATAAAGAAGGGAAAATTATCGCTAAAAATCTAAGAGGAGCAGCTTTAGAGGAAACCTTAGCAAAGATTCTTAAATAAAAATTTGCATTGAATAGTGAAATAATGTATATTTGCAGCCTAAAATAAAAATACAAACTAATGATTAGTAGCCAAGAAAAACAAGAAGTATTTGCTAAGTATAGCTTTTCTAAAAATGTTACTGATACAGGTTCACCTGAGTCTCAAATAGCTTTGTTTACTCAGAGAATCAATACCTTGACAGAACACCTCAAAACACACAAAAAAGACCATTCTACACGTCTGGGACTTTTGAAATTGGTAGGAAAGCGTAAGAGACTATTAGCTTTTTTGCAGAAAAATGATTTGGGAAGATATCGCCAAATTCTCGCAGAGCTAAATTTAAGAAAGTAATTGAAAGCCTGTGTTTTTGCAGGCTTTTTTTGTAAAACTTATTTTTATGATACAACGCATACAAAGTGTATTCTTAGGTACAATGGCTATTTTGATGGCTCTGTTTTTCTTTTTGCCTGTTTGGGAAAAACAAGATAAGCAATCAGGGGAGCAAATTATTATCAATTCTTTAGGAATGATTCATAGCAAGGGAGAAACTATCATACAAGAAAAAGATGCCGTATATATTTTTATTCTTGCATTTGCTTCGGTGGTAGTAAGTGTTCTATCTTTATTTAGCTACAAGAATCGCCCTCGCCAAATATTGTTAGGATTAGTAAACTCTTTGTTGATAGCCATAGCTATCGTTGCATCAGCTTTGCTTATCGCAGATGCGGAAAAAATATTATCGCCCGCAGAGAGGGGAAGTTTTAAAATAGGGATGTTTTTACCTATTGCAGCTTTAGTCTTAAATATGTTGGCTAATAGATTTATCCGTAAAGATGAAAATTTAGTTCGTTCAGCGGATAGGCTTCGTTAGGCTGTTACACAAATAAAAAAGTTTTTTGGCTTTGCTTTCTCCAAGAGAGTGTGAAAGATATAAGTCTTCGCAAATCTCTTTTTTACTTTTTAGCAAATTATACTTAGCTACGGCTCTGTGTAAATAAAATGCAGCTTTATCAATGTCTTCTATATGTTTACTATTTTCCATATAGCTAGCCTTTTCTATGAACTCATCTGGAGTAATGTGTTGTAAATACATCTCGCAAACCAAGAAATAGAAATAATAGGCTTCACTTTCATTTTTAGCTTTCAAAAACAAGATTTTCTCGCTTGCACTTTCATAGTCGCCTCTGCTAATAAGTGTTCTTATGAGCAGCAAATAATAGTTTTTATTGTTTGGTTTTCTCTCAATAAGCAAATAGGCAATAGAATCAGTTTTAAAAGTATTATCTTTTTTAATATATTCTATGGCGTTTTTATACATTTCGCTTCTTTCTTTATGGTCTAAATAGTTGATTATTGCAATTATTATCCCTAAAATTCCTACAATACCCAAGAACCAACCATTAAATATGTTTTGGTAGTGGTTCATTTGGTCTTTTTTATAGTTATATGCTGCGTGGTATTGCTTGATGATATCCATAAAGGCTTCTTGCCTTTGCTTTTTCAGAATTTCTTGTTCTCCAAAATACTCGCTTGTATTCTGGGAAGCTAAATTTAGGTAGTAACTATCATATATTTCTCTTTTTTTGGCATCAGAGAGAATATGGTAAGCTTCATTTATCTGTTTGAATAGCTCCTCAGCTTGCTCCAAATTGTCAGGATTTTTATCAGGGTGATATAAACCTGCTAATTTTTTGTAAGATTTCTTAATTGTTTTGAGGTCAGCTGTTGGAGGAATTTGTAAGATTTCGTAGTAATTCACGATTGTTCGTTTTAATGGTTTCCAATATTCCTGCCCATAATTCAGCTCTTTTTCTAAGGGCTTCTACTACGTGTTTTTCTATTTCCACCCAATTTTCATTTTGACAGAGATGCTCTGTCATATTGATAGCCAAGTGGCTGTGATGCCCGCCATCAATTTCAATATGTCTGTGCAAGTAATAAGTAAATAATTCAAGGGAGTTTTCGGGAGTTTGTATATCCTCAACAATAGCCATAAACATTTCAGGAATTAAATCTTCTCTGCCATAAGTAAAAATGGCTGCTTGTAAGCAAGTTTTTTCACTTTCAATAATTTCAAAAGTAAATTTCACAAAATTTTCAATAGCAGGGTGTAACGAAGTTTTTTGCAAGGCTTCCCGCAAAGAATATATTTGTAAGTATGCTAAAAATTGTTGGATAGGTTTGGTATTTGCTCCTACTTGTTCCATTGCATCAAGATACATCTCAAAATGACTTTGTCTTTTCCCATAGAGGTTTAAGTCAGACTCTTCTCCTGTTACGATTTCATTGATAAGATAACGCGTTTCGGCAGAGCCTTTTGGCAACCAAGGTACGTCTACACAAGTTAGATTTTTCTGGAGTGTTTTTAGCAGGGACATAAAATCCCAAACGGCAAAGACATGAAACTCCATAAAAGTTTTTAAATCTTCAGCACTTTGAATGTGTGTGTATAGGGGGTGGCTGAGAATACTTTGTTTGATAGAAAAAGTTTTTTCTTGTAGATAGTTATGAAGGTTTTGCATTTACTTGTAAAATTTTTGTTTGATAGAAAATCTTTTACCTGGCAAAGCGTTGATTAGGTCTTGCATTTCTAAATTTAAAATAGCCATAGAGATATTTCCCAAGGGGCTTTTTAAGAGAATGCTAAGCTCATCAAGACTTGCTTGGTTTCTCTCAAACAATATTTCAAGTATATTTGTTTCCAAATCAGGGAGGTTTAAGTCCTTAATTACTAAAATATTTTTCTGCGAATTTTTATTTTTATCTATGTCCCAATTCATTAACTCTAATAAATCTTGAGTTTTTGAGAGCAGATGAGCTTGATGATTTTTGATAAGAAAATTACAACCTTCTGAACTTGAGGCATATATACTACCAGGTACCGCCATTACATCTCTGTTGTAGTCGTTGGCGTATTGGGCTGTGATCATAGCTCCTCCTTTTCTTTTTGATTCTACTACAATAACTACATCAGCTAAAGCGGCTGTTATTCTGTTTCTTGCAGGAAATCTTGGTGCATCAGGTTTTGTTCCAATAGGGAATTCGCTTAATAGTAAGCCACCTTTTTCTATCATCTCTTCAGCAATTTTTTTATGTACTGAAGGGTAAATAATATCCAAGCCATTAGCCAATACCGCTATAGTAGGGAGTTGGTACTTAAGGGCAGCTTTATGTGCCTCTATATCTATACCATAAGCTAAACCACTTACTATCAATACATTGTGCTCTTTGAGTTGGCTAACAAGTTGTTCAGTAAATTCTTTTCCGTAGTTGGTGGCTTGTCGTGTACCTACAATAGCGATACTTTTTTCCGTGTTGAGATTAGCTTTACCTTTTTGATAAATTAAGATAGGAGCGTCATCTATTAGTTTAAGTCTTTTTGGGTATGCGTCATCAAAAATAAAAATGGTTTGAATATCTTTTTTAGTAGCTCTTTCTAATTCTTCCTCTGCCAGAGCTAATAAACGCTCTTTATTTTCGTGGAGATTCTGACTTATTTTTTGCCCTATCCCTGTAATATGCAAAAGATGATTTTTCTTAGCTTTGAAAATATCTTCGGCTGAGCCAAAGTAAGTTAATAAATTTCGAGCTGTTACGCCTCCTATGCCTTCGGCTAAATGTAGAGCCATTTCGTACCGAGTAACGCTATTCATATTTTTAAAGAAGATTTTTTATTGAGGAAGTTCACTTTTGAGCATTACCAGAAAGTCTTTGATTCTGTGTAAAGCATTCAGCGTGTCCATTTTTCCTTTCACATCATTAGAGCGTTGCCTCATTATTTCTTTTGCAGCTTCCAGCCGATAACCTTGCTCTTTTACTAAATGATAAATTGCCTGTAAATCTTTAATATCTTCTTGTGTAAAACGTCTATCTCCTTTTTTATTTTTTTGAAAATGTAGCATATCAAACTCGTTATCCCAAAAACGAATTTGTGAAGTTGTTACATTGAGCATTTCGGCTACTTCTCCAATAGTATAATACATTTTTGTACTTTTTTTAGATAGCGTATCCATAGGCATAATTTTTTAAGATAAAATTTGTAAGATTTGTTTGTTTTTTCTTTGTAAAAGAAGTAAATAAATACTTGAAAGTCAAGTTTTTACTTAAAAATATTTTTCTGACAAAATAAGATAAAAAAAATCAATTTTTAAATAAGTTATATTTTTTTAGATTATTATTGTACTTTTTTGATTTAGCTAATTCGTACTTATAGATGCTCTCGCCTAATATTTTCATAAAAGGCATTGCTTCTGAAGCATACTCATAGGAGTTATCATTAAGAATGCCATTTTTGTTAGTATAAATAGTTGCGGAGAGAAAAAACGCTATATTGTTTTCAAAGTCTACTATATAGGCACTATCAGTGGTAAAGCCATAAGCTAATCCTACAATATTAAAAATGCGAACATTTGGTAAAATAGCAGCATTTGGGTTTTGCCCGTAAAGTAAATATTTTTTATAGGCATCAAAATAACCGTTTTGAGGGGTATAATTACTAAGAGAGCCTTCTCTTGGATAAGCTCCCATATATCTCCATAAAAATTGATAATCTTTTTGTGTAAGAGCAAAAAGTGCTTTGTTACTTGAAGGCAACATCGCACTGATAAGAATTTGATGAAGTTGGGAGAGGCTCATAAAATTATCTTTTGAAAAATCTAAAGGGTTAGCTACATATTTCCCGAACCTATCTATATAACCTTTCCCAATAGGTATTTGACTAAAAATAGGAGAGGGGATAGTGTCATTACATATCTCATCTTGTTTGAAAACCAACTGCATATTTTTATTGTAAAATTGCACAGCATTTGTACAGGCATTTTGTTCTGGCGTATAGCAATTACTTGCCAAACGGCGAACAATTCTAATACTGTCTAATTTTTTACTCTGCAACTCCTTCTGTATATATTTTTGTCCCAAAAATTCGTATAATCTCGCAAAAGACGGATTGTCGCTTACCAGCAACATTTTTTCTGCATACAGAGCTATACAAGGTGGGTTTGTATCGTTGGGTCTTAGATAGGCAGCTTCATTACAATAAGAAGAAGGTAGTGTTGCCATTGGGCTATGTATATCTATTACATTCTCCTCTTTTTCCTTATTGATATTATTAGCTTTTTCTAAGGCTAATAATATAACAGGAAGTTTTACGGTACTTGCTGGATAAAAGTAGTTGTTGCTATTAACATTATAGTTGTAGGTATTAACTACTATGTTATTGTTGCTATTTTTTTCTATTCTTGAATAAATAATTTGAATATGGTAGGAATCTGTATTATCTAAGTAAAATTTGAGTTTATCATAAGAAAGAAGGAGAGCTTCTTGTAAGGGATTTGGTTTGGCTTGTGCAAAAATATTGTAAGAGCTTAAAAGGAAAACAAAAAGGAGTATAAATATTTTTCTCTTTTTCTTCATATTGAATAATTTGAGTAAAACAAAAAGCCTACAAACATTTTCGTACAAATGCTTGTAGGCTTAATAATACATAAAAAAACTATTTTTTCTTTTCTTTTTTCTTATTTTTTTCTTCTGATTTTTCTGAAGAGATGGTGGTTTTCACTGTCAAATCTGCATCAGTAACTTTATCTACTTTTTTGGCAAGCATCAAGTTGGAGCTACCTTCTCTAAATTGATAGCCTATCCCAAAGGGTAGGGGTTTGACTTTATCCTTATTTTTGAAAGCCTCACGCATAGCAGTTTGATAGCGATTGCTGAAAAGACTGATAGGTCCTGCGTATACACCAAAGAAGGTTTTATCCCATTTGTTATCAGGGAAATTATACAAGGGCATTCCAGAGTCATCTTGTACTACGTATTGGCTATTTTTTAAAATAACATCGCGAATATCTTTAAAATTATAGTTTTTGCCAATAGCCTCTACTGAGTACATTAAATAAGAGGCTGCTTTGAGATAAGTAACCGTTATATCCAAACTTTCCAAATATTTTTTAAACTCAGGTCTATTACTCAGACCTTCATCAGCAATATTTACACTATAGTAAGTAATAGAGCGGATTTTAT
>JANRLU010000180.1:0-1546 GCA_033762275.1 Thermonemataceae bacterium
AATGCCCTGAGAATAGCCACTTTTACCCGATAATCTGTATCTTTTTCAAATCTTGTTTTGAGTATAGCCAAAGCTTCGGGCGTTTTGAGCTTGCCGATGGCAGCAGCGATATTCATTCGTACAAAAGCATCTGTATCTGAAAACGCCGCAAACATTTCTGCGGTTTGTTTTTTTACATCTTGTACGGCTCTTGCCCAATAAGCCGAAACAATTTGGCGTGTAGCTATATCACTGCTTTTGAGTAAAGTAAGCATTTTTAGATGTCCTTTGTCAGCAATCACCCGCTTGAGTCCGGCTCGATAAATGCCACGTCCTTGTCCTAACTGTAAAGCAGGTTCTTTGAAAGTCAAATTAGCTAAAAATTCTAATCCTTTTGCAGTAGCACACTTGCCTATAGCTTCTAAGAAAGTTGCTTTTACACTTTCTTCTTTTTCTAAAGCAAATATTTCTATCATTTTCACTTCGCTTTTTTCTGCACGAGTTTGTCCAAGTGCATATACTGCAGATTGGCGAACTTTGGCTTCGGAATCTATCAAGAGTTTGACTAATTCATTTACTGCATTGGTATCTTGCACCGAAGCAAAAGCTAAAGCCGCTTGTTGGCGATAGTTGGGGTTTTCGTTTGTGAAATAACCTAACAATGTTTTGCTATCTCTTTGGTCTTGGGCTGTATAAATGGCTTGTAAGGTTTTATCTGCAAATTTATTTTGCGCTAATACCCCACAAGGAAGCAATATGAAGCAGATGAGTAGATTTTTTAGCATAGTTTTTTTTAAAAATTAAAAGTAAAATGTGTGGTTTGTGGGGACACAAACCACAACGATTAAGACACAAACCACGTCAACAACCTTTGCAAGGGTTTTAAACCCTTGCAAAGGTTAAACAAATTCATAAAGAACTATAAAATATTAGAAACCTGTTCTTTGATTTTTTCCAATTCTTCCTTCATATCTACTACCAAACGCTGAATTACGGCATCATTTGCTTTAGAACCGATGGTATTGATTTCTCTTCCGATTTCTTGAGCTATGAAATTGAGTTTACGTCCGTTTGCCTCTTTGTCGTGTAGGGTTTGTGTAAAATAATCCAAGTGATTTTGCAAACGCACCTTTTCTTCGGTAATGTCCAATTTTTCAATGTAATAAATCATTTCCTGCTCAAATCGATTTTTATCGAATTGTTCGCTTTGGGCAATTTCAGCCAAGCGGTCTTGCACTCTATTTTTGATGGTTTCTATGCGTTGTGGGTCTTGTTCTATTACTTTTTGCAAATATTTCTCAATATTCTGCCCATATTCTATAAAATTTTGCGTCAATGCTACACCTTCTTGTTGTCTGAAGGCTTCACATTTGGCAAGTGCCTGCTCAAATACACCCAATACTATAGCCCAATCCGCTTCTTGTTCATCACCTTGCAATATATCTTGAACTATTACATCAGGCATTTGGAGTGCAAGTCGAAATACATCTGCTTGGTCGGCACTGAGTTCGAGTGCGATGGCTTGCAATCTGTAAAAATGCGTTTTTAATACTTCGCTGTTGATGCG
>JANRLU010000181.1:0-5012 GCA_033762275.1 Thermonemataceae bacterium
AAGCCTATGGAGGCAAACGAAAGATACAGTGGAAAGAAGTTTTGGCTGGTGAAAAAGCGTTTAATCTTACAGGAAATTGGTTACCTACTGAAACCCTTGATGCTTTCAGAGAGTACTTGGTAGGTATAAAAGGACCACTTACCACGCCTATTGGCGGAGGTATTCGTTCTTTGAATGTGGCTTTGCGTCAGGAATTAGACTTGTATGCTTGTGTACGTCCCGTTCGTTGGTTCTCAGGAGTTCCTTCACCTGTAAACCATCCAGAACTTACTGATAACGTTATTTTCAGAGAAAATACAGAAGACGTATATGCAGGGATAGAATGGGAACAAGGTACACCTGAAAATCAGAAAGTTGTGGATTTTCTTATCAATGAAATGGGTGTGAAAAAAATTCGTTTCCCAAAAACGGTAGCTGTTGGTATCAAACCCGTTTCCATAGAAGGTACAGAACGTCTGGTAAGAGCTGCCATCAAGTACGCCCTTGAAAATAAAAAACCTTCTGTTACCATCGTTCATAAAGGTAATATTATGAAATTCACTTCAGGTGGATTTAAGAAATGGGGCTATGAGCTTGCCGAAAGAGAGTTTGGAGACAAAGTTTTCACTTGGAATACTTGGGAAAAAATAAAAGCCGAGCAAGGTGAAGCAGCCGCTAATAAAGCTCAGGAAGAAGCCATACAAGCAGGTAAATTACTTGTAAAAGATGCCATTGCTGATGCTTTCTTACAACAAATATTACTTCGCCCCGCAGAATACTCTGTGGTAGCTACGCTAAACCTAAATGGTGATTATATTTCTGATGCTTTAGCAGCTATCGTAGGCGGAATAGGTATAGCTCCCGGAGCTAATATCAATTATGTAACTGGACACGCTGTATTTGAAGCCACTCACGGAACAGCCCCTAAATATGCAGGTCAGGATAAGGTAAACCCAAGTTCTGTAATTTTATCAGGAGCTATGATGCTCGAATATATGGGCTGGAAAGAAGCTGCCGAACTTATCTATAAAGGTATTGAGAAATCTATTGCCAACAAACGCGTAACTTACGACTTCCATAGACTAATGGAAGGGGCAACGCTACTCAAAGCCTCAGAGTTTGGACAAGAGGTTATTAGTAATATGTAACAAGTTTAATCAATAAAAGCCTATGAGTTGCTCATAGGCTTTTGTGTAAAAGAGCGTATACACTTGTCTAATTTAGACTTTTCTCTTACTTTTGAATAAATTAAGTCTGATTAGGTATTTGTGTGAGTGTTTTTTTCCGTTATTTTAACCCTTTTTTACTTCTATTTTTCTTTTGGGGAATATTTCAGCCTCTAAAAGCACAAGAGCGTTGTAAAAAAGTAGCTATCACCCAGCCTCTCAAAGACACACTTTCCATTATACCCAATAGTTTTACTTTCAAAAGTAATGACTCAACTTTACACCTCATCTATGATTTTGAAAAGAATCAGGCTTTTTGGAGAAGCAATCAAACATACACCCTCTCTGATAGTATCACGGTTTGCTACCGTGTTTTGCCTTTTTTGGTAAATAAGAAAAAATCCAAGCACGAAATCATTGATACCTTGGCTTTTACAATCACTCCTTTACGCCCAATCTCTGAAATAGCCGAAAAAAAAGAAGAAATTTTCTCAACTGATAGCATTCAGAAAACTGGAGCTATTTATAGAGGGCTCGCCATTGGTAATCAGCAAAATGCTTTCGTAAATTCAGCTCTCAATTTACAACTACAAGGAAAACTCAGTTCGGAAATTACCCTAAAAGCTTCACTTTCAGACCAACAAGTACCTTATCAGCCAGAGGGTAATACACAGCAAATTCAGGAGTTGGATAGAGTTTTAATAGAGTTGAGCAGCAAAAATAGCGTCTTACAAGCAGGAGATGTAATTTTTGTAAATAAACCGTCAGCTTTTTTACGCTTCTATAAAAATGTACAGGGCTTACAATTTGAAACTAAGCAAGGCTATAAAGATAGCTCTCGTTCTGTTTCAAGTGTGGGCGTAGCTTTGGCGAAAGGGCGTTTTGCGAGTGTGGCTTTGCAAGCCCAAGAAGGCGTACAAGGTCCTTATAGACTTAAAGGAGCAAGTAACGAACGTTTTATTGTGGTAATAGCCGCTACTGAGAAAGTTTTTGTAGATGGGAAACTACTCCGAAGAGGATTTGATGCCGATTATGTAGTAGATTACAATTTGGCAGAAATTACTTTTAACCCAAATATACTCATCACACAATACACACGTATCAGAGTAGATTTTGAATATACAGAGAGAAATTATAGCCGAACCAACTTACAAGCCTATCATAGCCAAGAGTTTAAAAAACTTAAAATTTTTGGACAATTTTATGCTGAAACGGATAATCCTCGCAATCCGCTCACCTTGACCCTCTCTGATGAGCAGAAACAGAGACTTTCTGAAATTGGAGATAGCACCAGTGTTGCTTTTTTTTCTTCCGCTGACTCTGTTGAGTTCAGTAAAGAAATTATTTTGTATGAAAAAAAAGATACCAGCACGCTACAAGGTAATTATAGTATTTTTGTGTATTCGCAAGAGGCGACAAAAGCTGTTTGGCAACTTAGCTTTACTGAAGTTGGTTTTGGAAAAGGAAATTACCAACTCAAGCAAACACTCCAAAATGGCAGAGTATACGAATGGGTAGAGCCTCTTAATGGCGTGCCGCAGGGAAGTTTTGAGCCGATTAGTTTTGTACCTTTGCCACAAAAAAGACAGGTCTTTACGGCGGGCTTCAGCTATCAGTTTAGCCCGCAAGAGCGTATATATGTAGAAACGGCTTTCTCTCAAAGAGATTTAAACAGATTTTCCAAAATTGCTGATGACAATAATAACGGTATGGCTCTGAAAATTTCAGCCGAACAACAAAATAGATGGAGTTGGAGAGCCTACAAAATGGAAAATTCATTGAGTTACGAATTTAATAACCCTCGTTTTTTGCCAATAGATAGATACAGAAGCATTGAATTTAATAGAGACTGGAATTTAGACTTGGATACAACAGCCTTGAGTTCTCAACAAGAGGAACATATCATTGAAAGCCAAGTTTCGCTAAAAAAAGATATACACAACTATTTTTTATTTCAAAACAATTACAGAAAAAGAAATCAGACGCTTGAAGGCTGGCAAGGAAGAACAGCTTTTTCACAAAAATTAGGAAAAATAACTGCAAAAGCTGATTTTTTTCTCCTTTCTGCCTCGCAACTCAAATTTCAGGGAAAATCTTCTTGGCAAAGACTTTTTAGTGAAATAGCTTATCAGTCAGGCTCTTATGTTTTGGGCTACAACTACAATATTGATAAAAACTTGCTTCGTAAGCAAAACAATGATTCCATTGCTTTTTCGGCAATGAACTATGATGAACACAAAGTTTTCTTTAAAAAAACAGATACTACAAGGCTTCAGCTACATATAGATTATAGCTACCGAACTGATAATCAGGTGAAAGAAGGTGATATTTTTTTAGCTACGATTGCTCAAACTTTACAAGGAAACTTACAAACTAAAACAACTGCTACACAAAGTTTTAAGTTTTTAGCCTCGTACAGAAATATTGCCAATTTCTTGCAAAATAATAAAGAAGAAGAAAATTTGATGGGAAGATTAGAATGGCGAAAATCTTTTGCTAAAAAAAATTTACGTTCAGAGTTAATTTGGCAAAACACTTCGGCTCGCGAGTTGCAAAAAGAGTTTAGCTATCTGCAAGTTCCTACAGGGCAAGGAACGCATACTTGGCGAGATGATAATGGCAATGGAATAACCGAACTAAACGAATTTTATTTGGCTTATAACCTTGATGAAAGGCAGTATGCCAAATTTTATACGCCCACAGATAACTATATCCGTTCTTTTGCCACCGACATCAATTATCGTTTCTCTTTGCAAACACCTACTTCTTGGGCAAAAAGTAAGGGTTTGAAAAAATATGTAGCTCTATTTTCTTCTGTAAATACGTTTTTACTTAGAAGGAAAACCACTGAAAGTAATTTTTTGGAGCGTTTGCTTCCTTTTTCAGATTTAAAAAAAGAAGCGATACTTTCTGCTCAGGAGAACATCAGAAGCACTTTGTTCTTTAAAAGAGGGAATCCCTCTTTCGGAGCGGAGCTAAATTTTACAAAAAATAACCAAAAACAACTTTTAAGTAGTGGTTTTGAAATTAGGCGTATGGAGGAATGGGCTTTAAGTGCCCGCAAAGGAATTAAAAAATCTTGGTTGAGCCAAGTACAACTAAAAACTTCTGCTATCAACAACGAGTCTGACTTTCTACTCAACCGAAACTTTCAGATACAAAGTTTATCAGCTCAACCACAAATAACTTTTCAGCCCAAAAACAACCTTAGATTTAGTTTGGCTTATTTGCAAAATTACAAAAAAAATCTGAACTCAACGGAACTTGCCGAGCTAAGCGAGTGGTCGGGGGAGTTGAGGTGGGGAAAAGCAGCTCTATTTACACTTTCGGCTCAAATAAGAATGATAGATATTACTTTTAATGGGGAAACAGCTTCTCCTGTCGCCTATGAGATGTTAGAGGCTTTGCAGGTAGGCAATAACCTACTCTGGACGCTCAACTATCAGCAACGTCTGGGTAATGGCTTACAAATCAATTTATTATACAATGGTAGAAAAACACCTAATAACGCCTCTTTGATACACTTCGGACAGATACAAGCAGGGGTTTTATTCTAAAATTTATTTTTTATCATTAAAATACTTTTTCTTCACAAAAAAATAACATACAAAATTTTCTAAGGAAAAATAATTTTTCCTACCTTTGTAATATCTTTAATAAAACCCTTATTTTTTATGCAAAAACAATTTTCTGGGGCTTACCCCCCCCACTTTTAAAGTCAAAGCTACTCATTTTGAGTGTTTTGCTACTTTATCTCGCTGCTTGTAAGAAAAAAGAAGAAATCTTACTAAGCCTTGATAAAAACCAAGAAATCTCCCTCACAAAGGCGAAAGAGCATTTCCAAAACCAACAGCCATTGGCAATGAA
>JANRLU010000182.1:0-5262 GCA_033762275.1 Thermonemataceae bacterium
CTGGACGGAATGGTGCAAATAATTATGCTTAATGAAGCGGTTATTTACAAAGAAAAATTGCTCTCCACGAGTTTTCTTGGCAGCTTCGGGCTTGCCAATGTAACCTTTTACCTTTAATAAAGGAGTTTCTTCTTGGCAAACGATGAGCTGTTCGCGATAATTTTTACCAAAAATATTGATAATCCTTTGGGCTAATTTTCCTTTGGGCAAATTGTAAACTTCTGTCTCGTTATGGAATAGGCTAAAAGCTATCTCTGGAAAAGCTAAAGAAACTCTTTGAAACTCATCAATGATGTGTTTCATCTCTACAGGGTTGGATTTTAGGAAATTACGGCGTGCGGGGACATTAAAAAACAAATTTTTGACCGCTACCGAAGTTCCTTTTGGGCAAGCTGTTTTTTCTTGTAAAACAAGTTGTGAAGCTTCCATTTGCAAAATTACCCCCAGCGTATCTATAGAGCGTTTGGTTTTGAGTTCTACTTGGGCTACTGCTGCAATAGAAGCAAGGGCTTCACCTCGGAAGCCCATTGTCATTATTTTGAATAAATCTTCTTGATTTTTAATTTTGGAGGTGGCGTGCCTTTCAAAACTCATTCTTGCATCAGTTTCTGACATTCCGATACCGTCATCTACTACCTGAATCAGTGTTTTGCCTGCATCTTTGATAATCAATTGGATTTGTGTGGCTTCTGCATCAATAGCGTTTTCCAACAATTCTTTTACCACAGAAGAGGGTCTTTGCACTACTTCGCCTGCCGCAATTTGGTTGGCTAAAGAATCTGGTAATAATCTGACAATATCTAACATACTATTTGAAAGCAGGAATACCTGTGATTTCATTACCCAAAATAAGCAAATGAATATCGTGCGTACCTTCATAAGTAACGACACTTTCTAAGTTCATCATGTGCCTCATTATGGGATATTCGTTCGTAATGCCCATTCCGCCGTGTATTTGGCGGGCTTCGTGGGCTATTTTTTGGGCAATTTCAATGTTATTTCTTTTGGCTAATGAAATTTGAGAAGAAGTAGCCTTTCCTTCGTCCATCAATTTGCCCAAACGCCAACAAACTAATTGAGCTTTGGTGATTTCAGTCAGCATTTCTGCTAATTTTTTCTGTATAAGCTGGAAAGAGGCAATAGGTTTGCCAAATTGGATACGCTCCATAGCATATTTACGAGCCGATTCGTAGCAATCCATAGCCACACCCAAAGCTCCCCAAGCAATGCCATAACGAGCAGAGTCCAAGCATTTCATTGGAGCAGAAAGCCCGTCTGCGAGTGGTAAGAGATTTTCTTTAGGGACTTTCACATTATCAAAAACTAACTCACCTGTAATACTTGCTCTCAAAGACCATTTTCCGTGAATTTCTGGTGCTGAAAATCCTTCCATTCCTTTCTCTACAATTAAGCTTTTGATTCTTCCTGCCTCATTTTTTGCCCAAACGACTGCGATATCAGCCATTGGAGAGTTAGAAATCCACATTTTAGCTCCATTAAGGAGGTAATGGTCGCCCATATCCTTGAAATTTGTTACCATTCCGCCAGGGTTAGAGCCATAGTCGGGTTCGGTAAGTCCGAAGCAGCCTAAATATTCGCCTGAGGCGAGTTTAGGAAGGTATTTTTTCTTTTGTTCTTCAGAGCCAAATTTATTGATAGGATACATCACCAAAGAACCCTGTACGGAAGCTGTGGAACGCATACCTGAGTCGCCTCTTTCTACTTCTTGCATCATCAAGCCGTAAGAGGTATAATCAAGACCGCCGCAGCCGTACTCTTGGGGTAATGTGGGACCGAAAACGCCTAATTCCCCAAATTTTCGAACGATTTCGTAAGGGAAATGATTGTGTTCATACCATTGCTCTATGTAAGGAGAAATCTCTTTTTTTACAAAATCTCTAACTGCCTGACGAACCATTTTTTGTTCTTCAGTGAGCAAATCATCAATTTGGTACAAATCAGGATGTTCAAATGTATCTGCTTTCAAACGTTTTTCAAAGGTTTTTGCGTTGTGTTGTGTTTCTTGGCTAAGCATACCTCAAAGGTTAAAATTTGATGTAAAAAATATGCCACAAATATAAGTTTTTTGTGGCATTGAAACAAAGAAATAACAAGATTTTCGGGACTACCATTAGAATTCTGCTCCTTTGGGAAAACGAGGGAAAGGAATTACATCACGAATATTGCCCATTCCTGTAACAAATTGGACTAAACGCTCAAAACCTAAGCCGAATCCGCTATGTGGAGCTGTTCCGAAGCGTCTGGTGTCCAAATACCACCAAAGTTCTTCTGTGGAAATATGCATCTCTTCCATACGAGTTTTTAGTTTTTCGTAATTTTCCTCACGCTGAGAGCCACCAATAATTTCGCCTATACCCGGAAAAAGCACATCCATTGCCCCAACTGTTTTGCCATCATCATTTTGTTTCATATAAAACGCCTTGATATTTTTTGGGTAATTGGTCAGAATAACGGGTTTTTGGAAATGTTTTTCTACTAAATATCTTTCGTGTTCGCTTTGGAGGTCAATTCCCCAGCTCACTTCATATTGGAATTTTTTCTTTTTATGATAATTAGAGTTAAGCAAAATATCAATGGCTTCAGAATAGGTAATTCGTTCAAAGTTATTTTCTACCACAAATTTGAGCTTTTCTAAAAGCGGCATAGGGCTTTTTTCTTCTTGTTTTTTATTTTTTTCTTCTTCTAAAAGGCGTTTTTCCAAGATTTCTAAATCTTCTTTAGAATGCGTTAGGGCATAGTTGATTACATATTTTACAAAATCCTCTGCCAAATCCATATTATCATTAAGCTCATAGAAAGCCATTTCTGGTTCAATCATCCAGAACTCTGCTAAATGTCTGGTGGTATTAGAGTTTTCAGCTCTGAAAGTAGGTCCAAAAGTATAGATTTTCCCTAAACCCATAGCCATTAGTTCACCCTCAAGTTGCCCAGAAACTGTCAAATTCGTTGCTCTTCCAAAAAAATCTTCTTTGAAATCTATTTCACCTGTTTCTGTTTTAGGCAATTTGTGAAAGTCTAAAGTGCTTACTCTAAACATTTCGCCTGCTCCTTCGGCATCAGAAGCAGTGATAATAGGGGTATGGGCATAGTAGAATCCGTTATCATTGAAATATTTATGCACAGCATAAGCCAAGGTATGTCTGATTCTGAATACTGCTCCGAAAGTAACGGTGCGGCTGCGTAAATGAGCATTTTCTCTTACAAACTCTAAGCTTTGTTTTTTAGGCTGAAAGGGGTATTCGTTGGGGTTGGCTAAGCCATAAATTTCAATATTTTCGGCTTGTACCTCTCTGTCTTGTCCTTTTCCTAAGGAAGCAACGAGTTTTCCCTCTACCTTGAGGCAAGCTCCAAGTTTGATGGGGGCAATGATTTCTTTGGGTATTTTTTGGTAGTCTACTACTATTTGCAAGGTTTGTGGGGTAGAGCCGTCATTGAGGATAATGAAGGCAAGTTCTCCGTTATCTCTTTCGTTGCGTACCCAGCCTTTTACTACCACGTCTTGTTCGCTTATTTCAACATTAAGCAAATCTTTAATAGTTGGTTGCATAATTTTTATTTTTCCAATACGCCTCAAAATTAAGTATTTCTATGATTAGTTGTAAAAAAAAATAAAAAAAGTGTAAAAAAAAATTTGCAAACCCAAAAAAACGCTTTACCTTTGCATCACTTTTCGCCTCAATAGCTCAGCTGGTAGAGCAACTGACTTGTAATCAGTAGGTCGCTGGTTCGATCCCGGCTTGAGGCTCTCAATAATCAAGCACTTACAAAGCAAAACTTGTAGGTGCTTTTTTATTTGCCTAACAATTTACGCTTTATTTTATCATTAGTATTTGTGAGGTCAAAAAGAAGTATAAGAAATAAAAAAAGTACAAATATTTTTTTGATAAAATACAAAAAAAGCCTTTCAGTGTAGAAAAAAGTAAAATTTTATTGAAAAAATAAGAAACAAATTGCACAACTTCCTATATTTTTGTGCTATCAACTTCTAAAACACTTCAAAGATGCAAGATTTATTTAAAAAGTTCATTTACACGGGCATAGGTTTTATCTCTATTACAGCCGAAACTCTTAAAACCACCGTTGAAAAATTGGTAGAGGAAAGCAAACTTTCTGGTGACGAAGGTAAAAAGATTTTGGACGAATTTACCAAAAACACAGAAAGTAAGAAAAAAGATTTTGAAGACCAACTTAGCAAATTGATTGAAAGCGTAACGGCTCGTTTCAAGTTTGTAACAGAAAACGATTTGCAAGAGGTTATCAAGCGTGTTGAGAATTTAGAAAATGCTGAGAAAACAGCTAAAAAAACCACATCAACTACGAAAGCCTAAATTTAAAAAAGAGCCTTTAAGGCTCTTTTTTAGTTACTTTGTTTGCCTACTATTTGCCCGTCCAAAAGGTGAATAATATGGCTTGCGTAGTCGGCATCTGCCAAAGAGTGTGTTACCATTACAATACTCAAATCTTCTTGATTAAGCTCCCAAAGAAGCTGCATTATATCTTCTCGGTTCTTAGAGTCTAAGTTTCCTGTAGGCTCATCTGCTAATAAAGCTTGTGGTTTGCTTGCTAAAGCTCTGGCAATGGCAACTTTTTGCTGTTGCCCACCAGAAAGTTGTTTGGGAAAAAAATTAGCTTTATGACTAATTTTGAACCTCTCCATCAAATCATTCACAGTTTTTCTTCTTTCTAATTTATTTATTTTCAAGTAGATGAGGGGTAATTCTATATTTTCAAAAATAGTAAGTTCATCAATTAAATTAAAGTTTTGAAAAATAAAGCCTATATGGTTTTTTCTGAGTATAGCTTTATTTTTTTCGTTTAGTTTGGAGAGTTGCTGTCCCAAAAAAATTATATTACCTTCGTTGGGTTTATCCAAGAGCCCCATTATATTGAGTAGAGTGGATTTGCCACAGCCAGAGGGACCCATTATGGCTAAAAAATCCTTTTTTCTGACTTCCAAACTAATATCATTGAGGGCTTTGGTGATTACGCCAGAGGAATAGTACATTTTTTTTATATTACTGATTTGTAAAAGACTTTCCATTTGTGCTATTTTTACACAAATTTATGAAAATATACTCAATGAGAATACTTTGGCTAACAGAAAACTATCCTCCTAATAAAGGAGGAATGGCACAGTCTTGCGACCGTATTGTTTTCAACCTCAGAAAACAAGGACTAATGATAGATCTGCTACATTTCAACGGCTTTCAGGCGGAGATAACTACCAAAAGTAGCCAAATG
>JANRLU010000183.1:0-4864 GCA_033762275.1 Thermonemataceae bacterium
GCTGGAGCGTATTACAATGCTCAAATATCAAATTAAAGATTTAAGGCTTTTCACTGAAAATGATATTCGTTTTCTCAAACAATTTGAAGGTTTATGACAAGCCGCAAGGATTTTAATAAAGACTTGATTTTAAGAGAACAATTAGCATTGCAAAGAACGATAATGGCTAATCAGACAACTTTGCTTGCGTTTTTGCGTACGGCAATGTATTTCTCGGTAGCCGGTCTGAGTATTCGTAATTTTTTACATCATCAACATAGTACAATTCTAGAGTTTTCTTTCTATACAACATCTTTAGGTATTTTGGCGTTCGGACTTATCAATTATTTTCGCCAGAAAAAGAAAATCGTAGAAAGCGAACAACACATAGGCGATTATAAAATGGAGTATTTGGATAAAAAATAACACAATAGATGTTTTTAGGAGATATTTTCTTTTCTGTCATAATCCCTGTTTTTAATCGCCCTGACGAGGTAGAAGAACTATTAGCAAGTTTGAGTAATCAAAAATGTAAAAATTTTGAAACAATAATTGTAGAAGATGGTTCAAATATTCCTTGCGAGCAAATCGTGGAAAAGTACAAAAAAGAAATAGCTATCAGTTATTTTGTTAAACCCAATTCGGGACCTGGTGATACACGTAATTTTGGGGCAAAGCAGGCAAAAGGTAATTATTTTGTTTTTTTTGATTCGGATTGTATTATCCCCGAAAATTATTTTTGTGAGGTAAATAAAGTCCTACAAACAGATTTTGTGGAGGCTTATGGCGGAGCAGACGCTGCCCATCATAGTTTTACGCCCGTTCAAAAGGCGATTAGCTATGCTATGACTTCTTTTTTCACAACAGGTGGAATCAGGGGAGGTAAAACTTTCAATCCTAAAAAATTTCACCCAAGAAGTTTCAATATGGGTTTTTCCAGAGAGGTGTTCGAACTCACTAAAGGTTTTGGAACCATGCGTTTTGGAGAAGATATTGATATGAGTTTGCGTATAAAAGAGGCTGGCTTTCGGACTACTTTGATAAAAAATGCTTTTGTCTATCACAAAAGACGTACGGATTTCTGGAAGTTTTTCAAGCAAGTACATAATTCGGGTATCGCCCGTATCAATTTGTATAAAAGACACTCCAAATCTCTGAAAATAGTACATTTTTTACCTGCATTTTTTACTTTAGGACTTTTTTTATTGCTAATAGCCTTATTTTTTGTGCCTATTTTGGCTTTATCACCTGTATTCTTGTTTAGTCTGCTTATTTTCTTTGATGCTTTGCTTATCAAAAAAAACACTTTTGAGGTAGCTTATTTAGCAATACAAGCAAGTTTTGTGCAACTTATAGGCTATGGCACAGGCTTTTTGAAAGGTTTTTGGCGTAGAATAATTTTGAGAAAACCAGAATTTCACTCTTTTACGCGTAATTTTTACAAATAAAAAAATCTGAGAGCTTTATCATTTTTTTATTGTTTTTCTGATTTATTTTTAGTAGTATTGTGTAATTTTAGCAAATTCTTAATCCCTTGAAAAACTACTATACTATATTGGACGTTCCTGAAAGTGCTTCCGCAGAAATGATAAAAAATGCGTATAGAACTTTGGCTAAGCGTTGGCATCCAGACGTAAACCCTAATGACCAAACAGCAGAACAGATGTTTTTGGATATAAAGGAGGCGTATGCGACACTTTCCAATGCGATTAAGAGAAATTTTTATGATTATCAATTGCGAAAAGAAGCCCTTGATAAGAAAGTTCAGGCAACCAGTAATACCAATGTAGGCTCTTTTAGAAAGCAGCAAAACCAAGAGGCAAAAGCTAAAGCAGAAAAAGAAAAGGCAGATAAAGAAAAAGAAAAGGTTTTTTATAGCTCTGAAACCTACAAAAATCGTTTGGACGATTTGATGAAGAAGCATAATGATTTGCTGGAGAAACAAAAAAAAGCTGCCCAAAAAACAAAAGAAAAAGAAGAAAAAGAAAAGACTTTTTACGATACTTTCAAAGAAAATAGAGATAATGCCTATGCTGAGCAACAGCAAAAAAAGTATAAGAAAGAGGAAGCTATCAAAGAGGAGGTAAAAGAAGTGCAAAATGCAGATAATCAGGCAGTTGCGAAGCCACAAAAAAATAGAATAAAGGCAATACTCAGTATTTTGGGGTTTCGCTCCGACTAACACACCAAGCCTTGATTTTTCAGGGCTTTTTTATTCCGATAAATTTTTATGGATAAGGTATTTCTAACAGGGGCAACAGGCTATGTAGGCGAGTTGCTGGCTAAAAAATTGGTAGAACAAGGCAAGAAAGTTCATATTTTAGTGCGTTCGGTTGCAAAGGCTAAAAAAATATTTCTTGATGACGAACAGTTTAAGTTCTTTGAAGGAGATTTGGCTGATAAAATGCAAATAAACTTGGCTCTTGAAGATTGCCAAGAGGTCTATCATTTGGCTGCTCAGGCAAAAGTTTGGGATAAAAACCCAGGTTCATTTTACCAAATGAATGTAGAAGGAACTTTGAATATTTTAAATAGTTCTTTGGAAAAAAAAGTAAAAAAAGTAGTACTAACCTCTACAGCGGGCGTTTTAGGACCGTCTGTTGCTGGGGTAGTTACTGAAAACACAGTACAGCGTATTCCACATAGTACCGAATATGAGCGAACAAAGGCAATTTCGGAGAAAGAAGCTCTTACATATTTAGAAAAAGGCTTAGAAATAGTTATTGTAAATCCTACACGTATCTATGGGCCTGGGCAAAGAAGCGAGAGCAATGCTGTAACCAAACTTTTGGAGCGGTACGCTCAAGGAAAGTGGCGTATTATGCCTGGTAATGGTAAAAAAATTGGCAATTATGTATTTGTTGATGACGTAGTGGAAGGGCATTTGTTGGCGATGAAAAATGGTAAAAGTGGCGAAAAATACATATTGGGAGGAGATAACGTAAGCTATCAGGAGTTGTTTGATATATTTGGGGAAATTACAGGAAAAAAATTGCGTTTGTTTAACTTACCTATTTCAGTAATGATGACTTTTGCCCGTTTAGAGCTACTAAAAGCCAATTTATTAGGAAAAGCTCCTTTAATTACACCCAATTTTGTAAAAAAATATTTATATGATTGGCATTTGAGTAGTGAAAAGGCTACCAATGAGTTAGGCTATCAAATTACGCCTATCAGAGATGGCTTGCAAAGAACTTTTCGGTGGTTGCAGGAGGGTAAATAAAGACAAAAGCCGTGAAATCTCTATGATTTGCGGCTTTTGTCTGAAATTTTATTTTTATTCTAAATTTTTGAATACAACCCTATCAAACTCATCAGTGTCCACTAAAATACTCTTTTCTCGTTGTACTTTTCCTGCGAGTATCTCTTTGCTTAGTTCATTTAAGATACGTTTTTGGATAGCTCTTTTGAGAGGTCTTGCCCCAAATTGAGCATCAAAACCCGTATCGGCAAGTACACTTTTCAGTGTATCACTGAAACTTATTTTTACGTTATTTTCTTCAAGCATTTTTTCTATCCCTGCCAACTGAATATCCACAATGCGTGTAATATCTTTTTTGTTGAGTGGTCTGAATAACACAATTTCATCTATTCTATTCAGAAATTCGGGGCGTATTTGTTTTCTCAGTAGGCTGATAACTTCGTCTTTGGTATCCTCTAATACATCAAATTCATTTTCTTCTGTTATTTTACTAAAATTATCTTGAATGAGGTGAGCTCCCATATTGGAGGTCATTATGATAATAGTATTTTTGAAATTGGCTGTTCTTCCTTTGTTATCGGTGAGTCTTCCTTCATCTAAAACCTGCAACAAGATATTGAATACATCAGGGTGAGCTTTTTCAATTTCATCTAACAAAATCACGCTATAAGGTTTTCTTCTGACCGCCTCAGTGAGTTGTCCGCCTTCATCATAACCCACGTAGCCCGGAGGGGCACCGATTAGGCGGCTTACGGCGTGTCTTTCTTGGTACTCACTCATATCAATACGTACCATATTATTTTCATCATTGAAAAGATATTCTGCGAGTGTTTTAGCGAGTTCCGTTTTACCCACACCTGTTGTTCCCAAAAATAAGAATGAGCCAATCGGACGTTTGGGGTCTTGCAAACCAGCCCTGCTACGGCGTACGGCATCAGCAACTACTTGAATAGCTTGTGCTTGCCCTGCTACTCTTTTAGAAAGCTCTTGCTCCAGATATAAAAGTTTTTCCTTTTCTGATTGCAGCATTTTTTGTACGGGAATCCCTGTCCATTTGGCGACTACTTCTGCGATATTTTCGGAAGTTACTTCCTCTTTGAGCATAGAATTTTCCCCTTGCTTTTCTTTGAGTTCGTTTTGGTAGGTTTTCAAGAGATTTTCACTTTCCAGAATTTTTCCATAGCGTAACTCTGCTACTTTTCCGTAATCTCCACTTCTTTCGGCTTGCTCTGCTTCTAATTTATAGCGTTCTATATTTTCTTTTTCGTTACGAATTTTCTCTACAATCGCTTTTTCACTTTTCCATTTAGCCATTAGGCTATCTCTTTTCTCGGAAAGTTCTGCTATATCTTTGGACAAAATTCTTTCTTTATCTACATCTTTTTCTCTTCTGATAGCTTCTCTTTCTATTTCTAATTGCATTATTTTGCGGTTCACTTCGTCCAACTCTTCAGGCATAGAGTCTATTTCGAGGCGTAGCTTGGCAGCGGCTTCGTCCATCAAATCTATGGCTTTATCTGGCAGAAATCTATCCGAGATATAACGATGAGAAAGTTCCACAGCCGAAATAATAGCATCATCTTTGATTCTTACGCCATGGTGTAGCTCATATTTTTCTTTGATACCCCTCAAAATAGAAATGGCGTCTTGTGTGTTAGGTTCATCTACCACAACAGATTGAAA
>JANRLU010000184.1:0-26277 GCA_033762275.1 Thermonemataceae bacterium
GCGGAGTAGACTATGATGTGAGGGTAAATGAGCCTTACTCAGGCTATCAGGACTTTGAGTTTGATATTCCTATTGGCGAAAATGGTGATACTTATGACCGTTTTATGGTACGTAATGAAGAAATGTGGCAAAGTCTGCGAATTATTCAGCAGGCTATGGATAAACTCCCTAAGGCTGAGGGCAACTACTTTGCCGAAGATGCTCGTTATTACCTGCCCGCCAAGCAAGAAGTATACAAGAATATGGAAGCTCTTATCTATCATTTCAAAATTGTGATGGGTGAAATAGATGCTCCTATAGGCGAGGTATACCATTGTGTAGAAGGTGGAAATGGAGAATTAGGCTTTTATCTCATTTCTGATGGTGGAAGAACGCCTTATCGCTTACATTTCCGCAGACCAAGTTTTATTTATTACCAAGCCTATACAGAGATGTGTCAGGGGCAACAAATCTCTGATGCTATTATGACAATGAGTAGTCTCAATGTCATAGCAGGAGAATTAGATGCCTAATAAAAAATTGTAAATCAGAAAGTTATTATTTTTTCTAAAAAAAATAATAACTTTTTTTGAAAAAATGCTTGACAAAGCTTAAATTTTATATTACCTTTGTACCCACATTCAGCGAAAGCAGAATAAAAGCGGAAGTAGCTCAGTTGGTAGAGCACGACCTTGCCAAGGTCGGGGTCGCGAGTTCGAGTCTCGTTTTCCGCTCTTTTTTATTGCCCTTTGGGAATGAAAACAGCTACCCGTTAGCTGAAGCCGGGGTGGTGGAACTGGTAGACACGCAGGACTTAAAATCCTGTGGCAGTAATATGCCGTACGGGTTCGATTCCCGTCCCTGGCACAAAAGAGAAAGTATCTAAATACTTTCTCTTTTATTTTAAACTCAAATAATCTCTTCTATTATTAAATTGTGATTCGTATAGATGCAAATATCTGCGGCGATATGTAGGCTCTCTTCCACCATTTGTTTGGCAGTAAGATGCGAAGCATGTTTTTTAAGAGCCAAAGCTGCTGACTGGGCATACATACTTCCCGAACCAATAGCCGCTACGTCGTTATCTGGCTTCAAAACATCACCGCTACCAGAAATTACAAACATTTCATCTTTAGCAATCACAATCATCATAGCTTCTAAGCGTCTCAAAAATCGGTCTGTTCGCCAATCTTTGGCAAGCTCTATGGCTGCTCGCTCAACGGAATTGCTGTAAGCAGCTAATTTTTCTTCAAACTTTTCCATCAGGGCGAAAGCATCTGCTGTAGAACCAGCAAAGCCCAGAACGACCTTTCCATCTTTGAGTTTGCGTATCTTGCGAACATTACTTTTGGCAACGGTGTTTCCCATCGTGGCTTGTCCATCAGCCCCAATAGCAATTTGTCCATTATGTTGCACAGCCAATACAGTAGTGGATTGTATTTTTGTCATATTCTTTATTTTGAATTTACAAATAATTAACTTAGTTTTATACGCTCAAAGTTACGGAAAAATAATTCCAAATGAAAATACTTTATTTACTTCGCCACGCTAAATCAAGCTGGAAATATACAGATATACCAGATTTTGAACGCCCTCTCAATCGCAGAGGCAAAAGAGATATTACTGTAATGGCTCAAATTATACGCTCCAAAAACGTTCTGATAGATTTGGTATTGAGCAGCCCAGCAAAAAGAGCTAAAAAAACAATTAAAAAAGTTTTTAAAATTTTAGAATATAAAAAAGAAAAAATTGTATTTAATCAAGATATTTACAATGCAAATGTTTCAGATATTTTTAATATTTTGCAAGAGGTTAGTCCCAGTACACAACATTTGATGTTGGTGGGACATAATCCTGCTTTTACTGATGTAGCTAATTTGCTATTAGCAAATGCCAAAATAGCTAATTTACCTACTTGTGGGCTGATAGGGATTCGTTTTCCTTGTAGCTCTTGGGCGGATATAGACGAGTGTTCGGGTGAGTTGCTGCTTTACGAATACCCTAAAAAGTATAAAAGTACAGAAAAATATATCTCTTTAGAACAAAGTGTATGATAGAAAATTTCAAAAATAAATAAACTATACTGTATAGATTTATTGAATTTATAAGTTTGTATTACAATAATATAGCATAATTTTATTTTTTACAGAAACAACCCAATTTAATCAGTTATTATATGGATAAATATTCTTATATCGCCAATGCTCACGGGAGTTATATAGAAGAACTCTACAGAGCTTATCTCCAAAATGCAGGCTCAGTAGATGAAAGTTGGCGTAAATTTTTTGAAGGCTTTGAGTTTGCTGAGAATTATGGAGAAACCAATGGTTTGTCTCAGCTAAGTGGCGAAATCACTACAGACCAAGCCAGTAGAGAGGTGGCTGTTTCTAAACTCATTTTTGCCTATAGAAGCAGGGCTCACTTGCGTTCCAAAACAAACCCCGTACGTCAAAGAAAGTCGCGTAATCCTTGGTTAGATTTAGAACTTTTTGGCTTGAGTGAAGCAGATTTAGACACACATTTTCAGGCAGGTAATGAGCTGGGGATAGGGACGGCTACTTTACGAAAAATCATAGACACGCTCAAATACATTTATGAAGGAACAGTCGGCTTTGAATTCACCTATATCCGTGAGCCTGAAGTATTCAATTGGTTGAGAGATAAATTTGAAAAAGATGCTTTAGCTTTTAATCCTTCCTTAGATTTTAAGAAAAGAATTTTAAAAAAACTCAATGAAGCCGTTGTTTTTGAGAACTTTCTGCATACCAAATTTATGGGGCAAAAAAGGTTTTCCTTAGAAGGTGGCGAAAGTACGATTCCAGGTTTAGATGCTATTATCAATAGAGCTTCAGAGTTGGGTGTAAAAGAAGTGGTGGTTGGTATGGCTCATAGAGGGCGTTTGAACGTACTTACTAATATTATGGGAAAAACCTATGAGCAGATTTTTAGCGAATTTGATGGAAAGGCAAACCCTGACTTGACCATTGGAGATGGAGACGTAAAATACCACATGGGCTTTGCCAGCGAAGTAGTTACCCCTTCTGGAAATAACGTGAAACTACGTTTAGCTCCTAATCCATCGCATTTAGAGGTAGTAAATTCTATTGTACAAGGCTATTGTAGGGCTCAAATAGATGAAGAGCTTTTTGATGAAAAGTATATTTTACCTATTCTCATACATGGAGATGCAGCTTTGGCGGGGCAAGGCTCAGTTTATGAGGTGGTACAAATGGCGAAATTAGATGCTTACAAAATTGGTGGAACAATTCATTTTGTCATCAATAATCAGGTTGGTTTTACTACTGATTTTGACGAGGCAAGGTCAAGTATTTATAGCACAGATATTGCCAAAATGATAGATGCACCTGTTTTACACGTCAATGGCGATGACCCTGAGGCAGTGGTATTCTGTTGCCAACTTGCTGTTGAATTTCGCCAGAAATTTCAAAGAGATATTTTCATTGATATGGTTTGTTATCGCCGTTATGGGCATAATGAAACAGATGAACCTCGTTTTACACAGCCAAAATTATATAACGTAATTGCTAGCCATCCTTCGCCTCGTGAGGTTTATGCCCAAAAACTTGTTGCAAATGGTAGCGTTGATGCCAGTTTGGTACAAGAAATGGATAAAGAACTAAGAAACTTACTCCAAAACTTGCTCAACGAAATCAAACAAAAACCCTTACCTTACAATTTTACCCAACTCGAAAAAGATTGGCAAAAGCTAAGAAAATCTACACCTGAAGATTTTGAGCAGTCTCCCGAAACAAAAATTTCTATGGAGATGGTCGAGCAAATAGGGAAGGCTCTTACCACACTTCCTGAGGGTTTCAAAACTATCAAGCAAATTGATAAACTTTTGGAAGATAGAAAAAATTACTTTTTTAATGTAAAAAAATTGGATTGGGCTTGTGGGGAACTACTGGCTTACGGTTCTTTGCTTTTAGAGGAAAAAATGGTGAGAATGAGCGGACAAGATGTTCGTAGAGGTACTTTTTCGCATAGGCAAGTAGTGGCTCGTGATGCAGAAAACAACCAGCCTTATTTTTATTTAGATAATATTGTACCTAATCAAAAGCAGCCTTTTAGAATTTACAATTCGCATCTTTCTGAGTTTGGCGTGATGGGCTTTGAGTTTGGATATTCTATGGCAAATCCGAATGCTTTGGTAATTTGGGAAGCTCAATTTGGGGATTTTGCCAATGGGGCTCAAGTGATTATTGACCAATTTATCGCTGCTGCTGAAAGTAAATGGCAACAACAAAATGCTTTGGTTTTATTATTGCCCCACGGCTACGAAGGACAAGGTCCTGAACATTCTTCGGCTCGTATGGAGCGTTTCTTACAAATGTGTGCCGAATACAATATGGTAGTGGCTGATGTTACCACTTCGGCTAATCTTTTTCATATTTTACGCAGACAAATGGCTTGGCAGTTCAGAAAACCTTTGGTGATTTTTACGCCAAAATCTTTACTGAGAGCCGAAGATGTACATTCGCCTGTGGAGGAGTTTGTGAATGGGCGTTTCCAAGAAGTGCTTGATGATACTTTTGTGGACGCTAAAAAGGTGAAAAAAGTTCTACTTTGTACAGGTAAAATGGCAGTAGATTTGTATCGTGAGCAACAAAAGCAAGAGCGTAAAGACGTAGCGATTGTGCGTTTGGAGCAGTTGTATCCTTTCCCTGCCAAACAATTAGAAAAAGTTTTGGCTAAATACAAAAAAGCACAAATAGTTTGGGTGCAAGAAGAGCCTAAAAATATGGGGGCTTATAGTTTTATGCTGATGCATTACGGAGCGATAGAATGTATTTCTCGCAAACCGAGTGCTTCCCCAGCCACAGGCTACAACAAAATACACAACAAAGAGCAGGAAGAAATCATTAAAAAAGCTTTTGAATTGTAGAAAGTAATTTAAAACGCCAAAAAAATTTGGCGTTTTAAATTTATGTTAATATTTAAGAAAAAATATAAACTATTAAAATTTTATTAATTTCATAAAACTAGCCTAATAATCTTATTATTAAGGATTTGTATATTTTTTTTTCTTTTTTTTCTT
Source organism: Thermonemataceae bacterium (assembly GCA_033762275.1). Classification (GTDB taxonomy): domain Bacteria; phylum Bacteroidota; class Bacteroidia; order Cytophagales; family Thermonemataceae; genus Raineya. The sequence goes on from JANRLU010000184.1 coordinate 5,039, forward strand.
TTTTTTCTTTTTTTTCTTTGTACTATTATTCACTTAAAAAAACTCAAATGAAGAAAAAAGTAGCCTTGTTAGCAATGGTATTTACTTTGAGTTACTAAGTATTTGCCGACTGGACTGTTTGTACTCCAGTGATATCGGGAACGCAGTATTGTCTAACCTATTACGATTTCGGTAGTGGTATGCAGTCACTCGTGCTTTACAAAAATGGTAGAAAAATAAAATCTATTACAGTAGATGTAGACTAAAATCCTTAATAAAATGAAAAAAATAGCCCTATTTTCCTTTTTTGTGTTGTTCCTGCTTTCTTGTAGTAAAGTTCAAGATGGGAAGTTGAACAAAACCGCTCTTCAAATGAATGGCGACTATCGCTCTTTGCCGTCTTTGCGTTTAGAACCAAGATATGATATAGCTCACGATAGCTTGAGTATCAAACTTCGCTTCAATAATGGCAATTCCGTTTTGGCTCGACATTTTAAAGAAATTGTAGCACTTCAAAAAGAACTTAACAAACCTATTGAAGAATTGCCTCCGCTTGCTACTGCTGATAGCAGAATTTGGCAAATACTTATGCAGTATGAAGGGCAATCAGTGTACCAAGATTTTGCGAATTGGGCAAGCTTTGGTATGCTAAAAGCTTATTTTTTGAGAATGCCAAATCTTAATGAAAATGAAAAGATAATACTTGCTAAGTATCTTAATGTGTTGATTACTCAAAAAAATGTAAACCTTACTGAGTTATCGCAAGGGCTTCAAAAAATAGATAATGCTTGGACTAATCAACAAAAAAAGAATGCCGCTCAAACTATTCTCAACTACTATCCTTCCTATGTAGAAGGTATTGGAAAACTTGATTCATTAACGGACAATGCGGATTTGAATTGTTTTTTAGAAAGTCTCAGGGAAGATTTGGAGGCAGATGAACGTGCAAAAGCAAGCCTTCAACAAATTATTGCTACAAATTAGTTTTAAATTAAATTTATCTGTTGCAAGTCCCCTAAAAATAAAGTGTTTTTTTATCCCTAATAGCTCATTTTTTGAAAAAAAATGAGCTATTTTTTATTCGGCTATTGTTTTCCTTAATTTTCTATGTAATTTTGTATTCAGAAATAAATAAGTCTGTAAAACATTTTATTTTTGTTTTCAAATATCAAAAACACAAGCTCAAAATTTTCGTATACCTTAAAAATATTTTTTCTTACCAATGGGATTTTTAGATTTTTTCTCAGGCGATATTGCCATTGATTTAGGTACAGCCAACACACTTATTATTTATAAAGACAAAATCGTGGTAGACGAGCCTTCTATCATTGCCATAGACAGAAAAACCAGTAAAGTTTTGGCTATTGGCAGAATGGCTATGCAAATGCACGAAAAGACACATAGCGAAATCAAGACGATACGCCCCCTCAAAGATGGTGTAATCGCAGATTTTACAGCAGCCGAACAAATGATAAGAGGAATGATTAAAATGGTGGATTCCCGCCGAAAATTATTTCAACCCTCTTATAGAATGGTGATTTGTATTCCTTCAGGAATTACAGAAGTAGAGAAAAGAGCTGTAAAAGACTCTGCTGAGCATGCAGGAGCAAAAGAAGTGTATATGATTTACGAACCCATCGCAGCGGCTATCGGTATCGGGATTGATATAGAGCAGCCTGTAGGTTCTATGATTGTAGATATTGGTGGTGGAACGACTGAAATTGCTATCATTGCTCTTTCGGGTATTGTTTGTGATCAGTCTATTCGTACGGCAGGTGATGTATTTACCCGAGATATAGCCGATTATATGAGAAGACAGCACAATCTTCTTATTGGAGAGCGTTCAGCGGAAAAAATAAAAATGGAAGTAGGCTCAGCTTTGGCAGAGTTAGACAATCCTCCGCCAGATTATGAGGTTAGGGGGCGTGATTTGATGACGGGTATTCCTAAAGTGATAAAAGTAGGGTATCAGGAGATCGCTTTTTGCTTGGATAGGTCTATTTCTAAGATAGAAGATGCTGTGTTGAACGCCTTGGAAATGTCTCCGCCAGAACTTTCCTCTGATATTTACCAAAATGGTATACACCTTACAGGTGGTGGGGCTTTGCTTAAAGGTTTAGATAAAAGACTTTCACAGAAAACAAAACTTCCCGTTCATATTGCCGAAGACCCATTGAGAGCAGTAGTTAGAGGTACAGGGATTGCACTAAAAAATATCAATAATTACAAAAAAGTTTTGATGACTTAGCCAATAAATTGATATGCAGGCTATTTTTGCTTTTTTTTATCGTTTTAGGGCTACCTTTCTATTCTTACTACTACAGAGCATTGCCTTTCTGATGATTATTCGCTTCAATAATTATCAGAAAGTTTTTATGTATAATCTTGCTAATAGTTATGTCAGCCAACTTAATCGTTGGTCAAATGAGGCTTCTACGTATTTTCATCTTAGAGAGGTTAATCAAGAGCTTTCCAAAGAAAATGCAGAGTTAAGAGCAATGCTAATGAGAGAAAGACAACGTAACTATGGAGGGCTTTCTCCTTTGGTACATCAGGAAATTATTGATAAATACACTTTTGAACCTGCTAAGGTGGTGAATAAAACGACTCAAAAACTGAGAAATTTTCTTACCATAGAAAAAGGCTCTTTGCAAGGTATAAAAAAAGATATGGGCGTAATTTCATCTAATGGGATTGTGGGTAGGGTGATAGAAGTTTCGTCTCATTATGCAATAGTAGCCACAATTCTTAATAACCAGAATACCAATCCCGTAAATGTGAAGTTACAAAAAACAAAAGAAAACTATTTAAGCCACATACAATGGGGAGGTCGTGAGGCTACTTACACAAAACTGAAAGATATTCCCCTTTCCATTGAAATTTCGGTGGGTGATACCGTTCGGACGTCAGGGTACAACGCCTTCTTCCCTGCTGATATTATGGTAGGGGTAGTGGCTCGCATCAACCCTCAGAAAAAATCTACTTTTCACGATATAGATGTGAAGTTGAGCACCAATTTCAATACACTAAGTTATGTGTATGTGGTAAAAAACAAACTTCAAGATGAACAAACCGCTATTGAAAAAGACACCAACAAAATAAAGCTAACAAAGCCCCCAAAAACTAAATAAGGTCGTTTTTAGTTTTTGCCTGTACTACCAAAGCCGCCTTCCCCTCTTTGTGTTTCATCTAAATGGCTTACATTTTGCCAGATGATATGCGTGTATTGGGCTACAATTAGCTGAGCAATCCTTTCTCCATCTTCAATCGTGTAGGGTTCTTGTGAAAGGTTGATAAGTCCCACCCTGATTTCTCCTGTGTAGTCGGAGTCTAACGTCCCCACACCATTAAGTAGGGTAATCCCTTTTTTGATAGCCAAACCGCTTCTGGCTCTTATTTGACCTTCGTAGCCTAAAGGTAGCTGTACAAATAAACCTGTGGGAATAACAGCTTTTTCCATGGGGGCTAAAGTAACGGGGCTATCAAGATTAGCTCTTAGATCCATACCAGCCGAGCCTATGGTAGCATAGCTTGGGTTCTCATGTTTAGACTGATTGATAATTTTGACAGAGACCATAAAGTGTTTTTGTTTTTTGGGGCAAAATAGCTATTTTTAAGCAATTTTTGAAGAAATTTAAGAAAACCTTGATGAACTTAGTACAAAACCCTCGTTATTATCGTATTATTTTGCTTGTGATAGCTCCTATTTTTTATTTTAGTTTTTTGGGTAGCGTACATTTATTTGATTGGGACGAGATAAATTTTGCAGAATCGGCGAGAGAGATGCTACAAACGGGAGAGTACACAAAGGTACAAATCAATTACCAGCCTTTTTGGGAAAAACCCCCTTTGTTTTTTTGGATGCAAGCTATGGCAATGAAAATTTTTGGGGTTAATGAATTTTCTGCAAGGCTTCCTAATGCAATTTTTGGTATCCTTACACTTCTTACATTTTATCAGATTGGAACGAAACTATATCATCAGCGTTTGGGCTTTATTTGGGCTTTGGCATACTTGGGTAGCTTTTTGCCTCATTTGTATTTCAAATCGGGGATAATAGACCCTGTTTTTAATTACTTCATCTTTCTGGGAATTTATTTTTTATCGGAGAGTATCAGCACGCAAGAAGAAAAAGTGGCAACTCGCTCAGCTATATGGGCGGGTTTGGCTACGGGTTTGGCGGTGCTTACGAAGGGCCCTGTGGGCTTTTTATTAGTTTTTCTCACATTTTTAGCCTTTTGGGCAAGTCGTAAGTTTAGAAAGGTAACAACTTTTAAGAATGTATTTTTATATGCTTTGGCAGTTTTATTAGTTTCTTCGGCTTGGTTTGGTGTAGAATTATGGCGTGGTGGCTGGTGGTTTTTTGAAATGTTTATCAATTATCAAATTAGGTTGTTTTCCACGCCAGATGCTGGGCACGAACAGCCTTTTTATTACCATTTTTTAGTGGTGTTCTTAGGTTGTTTCCCTCTTTCGGCTTTTGCTATACCAAGTTTTCGTATGAGAAAAGAAGAAGCACAACCTATTTTCACTAAAAAGATGTTGTTGGTATTTTGGATAGTAATGATACTTTTTTCTATTGTAAAAACAAAAATAGTGCATTATTCTTCTATGGCGTATTTACCTTTATCTTTTTTGGCGGCTCAAAGCATTGTGTATTTTTGGGATAACCCTCAAAAGCTATCAAAGTGGTTACAAATACTTATTGGTATATTAGGTAGTATTTTTTCCATTCTATTGATTGCTTTACCTATTTTTGCTTACAATAAAGAACATTTTTATGCCTACATTGATGATTCTTTCGCTGTGGATAGCCTCCGAACACCTGTTAGTTGGCAAGGTTGGGAATTTATAATAGGTTTATTTTATTGGTTGGCTATTGTGGTAGGCTTATATTTGCTTAAAAGAAATTATTTTAAAGCGATTTTATACTTTTTTGGCTCTACAGCTCTTACTTTACTTATTTATACGGCGGTGATTGTTCCTAAGATAGAGGCTTATTCGCAAGCTCCAGCCATCAATTTTTACATACAACTTCATAAAGATACTCCCAATAGTTATGTTACAACGGTTTGGTTCAAAAGTTATGCTCAATATTTTTATTTCCAGTACCCCAAATACAACACGCCTAATTTTTATAGAAAAGATACCTATCAAGAAAATACAGAATGGCTTTTGAAGGGAGAAATTGATAAAGATGCTTATTTTGTGGTAAAATCAAATGATATTGATAAATTTAGAAAAGAATATCCACAAATTAGCTTTTTGAGAGCTGAGGGTGGTTTTGCATTTTTTAAAAGAAGTATTCTAAAAGCTCCTCGTAGCGAAGACTAAATAAATGGAAAATTTTGAAAAATTTAAACTCAATCGGCAACTACTCAACGCTATTGAGGATTTAGGCTACCAAGAGCCTACTGAGATACAAGAAAAAGCAATTCCTTTGGTACTTGCTGGGCACGATATTTTAGGAATAGCCCAAACAGGTACAGGTAAAACGGCAGCTTACACGCTACCTTTACTAATGAAAATAAAGTATGCTCAAGGGCTTGCTCCGAGGGCTTTGGTGCTTGCTCCCACACGTGAGTTATGTCTGCAAATTCAGGAAAATATAAAAAGTTTGGGTAAATATACTGATTTGAGAATCTTAGCAGTTTATGGCGGTACAGGCATCAAAACGCAAATACAACAAGTAAAAGAAGGCGTAGATATTTTGGTAGCAACGCCAGGCAGATTTACGGATATTTATTTATCTAATGAACTTGTAACCAAATATATACAAACTTTGGTGCTTGATGAGGCAGATAAAATGATGGATATGGGCTTTATGCCACAAATCAGAAAGATATTAGAGGTAATTCCGAGTAAAAAAAGACAAAATTTGCTTTTTTCAGCTACTATGCCTGAAAAAGTACTAAAATTATCCGAAGAATTTCTGGAGTTTCCGATGCGTGTAGAGGTAAGCCCACAAGCAACCACCGCTGAAACCATAGAACAAATTTTGTATCTTGTTCCTAATTTCAGAACAAAAATAGAACTGCTCAATTTTTATCTCTCCCAAGAAGAAAGTTTTTCTAAAGTTATTATTTTTACGAAAACTAAAGATAATGCTAATCATATCTATAGATTTTTGGAAAGAAAATTTGGTACAGAAAACGTGAAGGTTATACACGCCAACAAAGACCAAAATGCCCGATTAAATGCAATGGAGGCTTTTAAAAATCAGGATGTACGTATTTTAGTGGCTACTGATTTGGCAGCCAGAGGCATAGATGTAACGCTGGTAAGCCATGTTATCAATTTTGATGTACCTTTGTTGTATGAAGAATATGTACATAGGATAGGCAGAACGGGCAGAGCTAACCAAACGGGTATAGCCATTACTTTTGCTAATGAGGCGGAGATATACCATATCAAAAAAATAGAAGAGTTAATCAGAATGGAAATTCCTCAGCAAAGTATTCCTTTGGAAGTTAAAATCTTTGAAACCGATTTTGAGGAAAAACAAGCGATTGCCAGAGAAATGGACAAACAAAAACGCAAGGAAAACCCAGACTTTAAGGGGGCTTTTCATGAGAAAAAGAGAAAACAGAAGCCCCGCCCGCCGCAAAAGCGAAAAAAATGATAAAAACACTAAGACTAGAAACCACAAAGCGTCTAAAACTACTGTTTTAGACGCTTTGTTAGGAGACACATAGGAATTATTTACTCATCTTTTCAGCCATTTTGACGGCTTCGTAGGCATTGATAATACCACCAGAAATACATAAATCTGACATGGTTGCATTCAAGCCTTTTTCGCCAGGTTTATTGATTTTTTGGGTATATTTAATGGAGGATTTCATTAAAATTTCTTTAACTTCCTTAGCTGTTAGTTTAGGATAGTAAGACATCAACAGAGCCGCCACGCCTGCAGTGGCTGGAGCTGCCATACTTGTTCCACTTGCGTTTTTATAGGTATTTTTATCAGGCACCGTAGAGTAAATATCTACGCCAGGGGCAAAAACATCAACTTTACTTTTACCATAGTTAGAGAAACTCGCCACAAATTGCTCATCGTTAGCCTGCCAACCAGATGCTCCAATCTCAAGCCAATTACTTGCTTCTTTGCCATTATCGCTATAATTTCTATTAGGAAAATTACTTTCTACTTCTAAATTTTTGGCATCATTGCCTGCGGCGTGTATGAGTAAAACTCCCTTACTTTCTGCATATTTTACCGCTTCATCTACAAATTTTTTATCAGGTGAGTAACCTTTACCAAAACTCATATTGATGATATGTGCCCCATTATCTACAGCATAATAAATAGCGTTAGCAATATCTTTATCACGCTCATCGCCATCAGGAACGGCACGTACAGGCATAATCAATACATTTTGAGCTATACCTTTGATACCCAAATTATTATCTCTGTTGGCGGCAATAATGCCCGCTACGTGAGTACCATGAAAAGCATCAGGTCCTTTTACGTCATTATTTCCGTATCCTTTTTCTCTTAATTTTTTAGGGTCATCTCCTACAATGCTACGAGGGTCAAAATCAGGGTTATAGCCATATTCTAAAGCGTTTTTGATACCTTTTTCGTAGTATTCTTCCAATTCTTCGGGACTTGCCACCATATACAAATAATTGACAATATTTTTGGCTTCAGTTACTTTTGCGTCTGAGCTTTGCAGGGCTTTTACATTTTCCAAAGTAAGGGTTTTACCATTTAGCTCTTTACGAACGGTCTGTACGGCATCATACATTTGTTGTAATTGTACTTTTTCGCCTTCTTTTTCCTTTCTTTTTTCCTCAAAAGTTTTTTTGATAGACTGATAGTAAGCATATTCTGCATCTTTTTCATCAGCTTTATCTTTAAACTTTTTGGAGAGTCTCACGTACTCTCTTGTGAGTTCATAACTGTCTTGGGCAACATTTTTGCCATCTTTACCTCCTAAGAAACTCCAGCCGTTTACATCATCTATGAAGCCGTTTTTATCATCATCTTTGTTGTTTCCAGCAATTTCTTTTTTATTTACCCAGAGTTTGCCTTGCAAATCTTCATGAGTAATATCCACACCAGAGTCTATTACTGCCACGATGACAGTTCTACTTTTTTTCTTTTTGAGCAACTCTTGATAAGTTTTTTCTGTACTTACCCCTCTCACATTATCAGTTTTGGGGTCTAAGTTAAACCAATTTTCAGGAGCTTTTTTGGTATCCTGAGCTTGCAAGCTCAGCAATGCCGAACCTGAAAACCATACAGTAGCGAAGATAGATTTTAATTTCATTTCTTAAAAATTAGTAAAAAATTATCCAAATATAAATGATTTTATGAGCTTAAAAAAGTTTAAAATTAAATTTGTCTTTAAAAGAATTTGTATAATTTTTGATAGCAAGTAAATTAGCAAAAAACATACTAAAACTACCATGCACACTAAACGCTATACGCTTAATAATTATTGTACTACTTTTCTATGGGTTCTGTGGTTTAGTGTATTAGCTATGTCTGCTTCAGCTCAAAAATCCAAAAAAGTAGGGCTTTATATAGAGCAGGGAGAAGCCGAATGGGAGATACAAAACTACACAGAAGCAGTGATTTGGTTTGCTAAAGCAATAGAAATAGATTCTGCTTGTGGAGAAGCCTACTTCAAGAGGGCAAAAAGTTTTTTACTCAATCAGCAGGTAGTAGAAGCAAAAAAAGACCTTTTGAAAGCAGATAGTTTGCATTACGAACATATTGAAAAAAAGTTTTATTGGGGAATTATTCTTTTTGAAGAAAACAAGCACGAGGAAGCCCTTTCTAACTTTGAAAACGCTATCAAGGAGGGTTATGAAAGCGATATTTTGTATAGTTATATGGCTGAGTCTTACAAAGAATTAAAAAATAAGAAGCAAGCCTTGTTCTATTATCAAAAAGCTATTGCTCTATCTCCGAAAACGTCTTATTTGTATTGGCTTAGGGGAAATTTTTACTATCAGCACCAAGATTTTGACTTAGCTCTACAAGATTTAGATAAAGTTACACAACTCTCAAAAAGACACTGGGAAGCCTACAAACTTAAAGCTGATATCTATTTTAGAACCAATAAAGATGCTTTATCCATAGAGAATAGGCTCAAATACATACAGTACAACCCCTCCAAAAACAAAATAGTGGCTAATGATTATAGCTTATTGGCATATAGCTATGCTCAAACTAAGCAACTCAAAAATGCTCTGATATATATCCAAAAAGCTATTGACTTGGATAAAGAAAATCCTGAATACTTTTTTGAGCAAGCTAATTATTATATTTTGCTCAAAAGTTATCTGAAAGCTTTAGAGAGCAGTCAAAAAGCCATCGAGTTTGATGGCTTTGATTTGAGTTATTTTAGGCAAAGAGCTTTTTTGTTGCGTCAGCTTAAAAAATATCAGGAGGCTTTGCAAGATTATGTTTTTTTAGCTCAACAAGATGAACAAGATGCAGAAAATCATTATTTTGTAGGAGAAATGAAATATCATTTAAAAACTCCCTCTAAAGAATTTCAGAAAGATATTCAAACAGCTTTCCAATTGGGTTATCCTAAAGAGAAAATGTTGCCCGAACTGCAAAAGTATGCAGAAAGGAAACTCACAATGCCTCGCTTTTTAAAAAGAAAAATAACTAAAACCTAAAAAAAATATGAAAAAAAATTACATTTTTTTATTACTGCTCCTATCCTTGTATGCTTGTCAAAGTAAATCGGATAAAAACGAAAAGAAAAATGTTGAGCAGATTCATCAGGAAGCTGAAATTCCTTTAGATACCATGGGGGCTTGGGTACGTTTGGTGATGTTGAGCCCTCAAGGCGTATTGAGGGGCTTTGATTTAGGTACTCCTTTAGACAGCATCAAAAAAAATGAAAAAGCGACACTGCAAGAAGAAAATAAAGAAAAAAAATATATAGCCTATACTTTTGACGTAGATGACGATTTTGTGGATATTATCTATGAACTTGACGAGCAAAACAAACTAAAAGCGGTGCGAGTAAATGCAGTAGTAAATGGAGTAGAGAGTTTCTTAGAAGATTTTAGAAAGTTCTATGAATTACGTTATGGTAGAAGTAAAAAAATTGATGCACAAAACGTGGTTTGGCAAAGTAAGAAAGGCTATCAGATTAAATTATCTAATACCAAAGGAGAAACAAAGGCAAGTATTATTATAGAAAAAAAATAAAAATACTAACAAAAATTACATAGACTATAAACCATAAAATATCTTCTTTAAAAACACTGATAAAACTACCAAATACTTTTTACCAAGCGTAAAAAGTATTTTTTTATTAGCTATTTGTTAAAAAAAACGAAATTAAATTTTAAAAACAAGCCTTTATTGTTAATTTAATTAGATAAAACAAAATATTTATTGGTTTGCTGAAAATAAAAAAAAGCAAACAGAATTTTATTTGCATTAAATAAAAATAACCAAATACTATGTAACTTTATAAAAAAATAAAAACTTTTTTTTCTTTTTTTCTTGTTTTTCACAAAATACTACGTTTACTTTGCCATGTAAAACAACATTTTCTACTTTTTAAAATCTCTAAAAAAATGAAAAAAATCTTATCTATCGGCTTTGCCGCTTTATTGGCAACTGCTAGCTACGGGCAGCGTGTCTGTCATAGTATGGAAGTTTTGGCAGAACAAAAGCAACACGACCACGAATTGGAGCAAAGAATGAACGAAATAGAGCGAGTTACTGAAAATTATATTCGCAATGGTTCTTCTTACCAAAATCAAAGAGTTACAGGTACAGTAACTATTCCTGTAGTTGTACACGTAATTTACAACTCTTCTAAAACACAAGAAAATATCAGTGCCGCTCAAATTCAATCTCAGATTGATGTTCTCAATGAAGATTACAGAAAACTAAATGCTGATAGAACGAAGGTTCCTTCCTTGTTCTCTTCTTTAGCTTCTGATACAGAAATTCAATTTGTATTGGCTACTACTACGCCTACAGGAGCCGCTACCACAGGTATTACACGTAAATCTTCTACAAAAACATCTTGGGGAACTAATGATGCAATGAAAAAATCTTCTCAGGGTGGTGTAGATCCTTGGGATGCCACTCGTTACCTAAATATTTGGGTATGTAACATTGGTAATGGTATCTTAGGATATGCTCAATTCCCTGGTGGTAGCACAGCAACTGATGGTGTGGTAATTTCTCCTCAATATTTTGGTTCATCTGCCAAAGGTTCTGGTTTTTATCTTTCTGCTCCTTTTGATAAAGGTCGTACAGGCACTCACGAAGTTGGTCACTGGTTAAACCTTCGTCATATTTGGGGTGATGCGTCTTGTGGCAATGACTTTGTAACAGATACGCCTACACAACAAACTTCTAATTATGGTTGTCCTACTTTCCCTAAGGCAAGTTGTAGCAACACAAGTGATATGTTTATGAACTATATGGACTACACTGATGATGCTTGTATGTATATGTTTTCTACAGGGCAAAAAGACCGTATGAGAGCAACTTTTGAAACAGGTGGCGGTCGTTCAGGTTTTGTTACAAGTGGTGGTGGCACAACGCCTCCTCCTACAACACCTACGTATTGTACTTCAAAAGGTAACAGTGTAGCTGATGAGTGGATACAAAGAGTACAGTTAGGAAGTATCAATAATACTTCTGGAGCAAATGCTGGTTACGGAAACTTCACTGCTCAATCAACAAGTTTGGTTCGTGGAACATCTAATACTATCACGATTACACCCGGTTGGAAATCTACAAAATATAGCGAAGGCTATGCTGTTTGGATTGATTACAACAGAGATGGAGATTTTGCTGATGCTGGAGAGCAATTGTTCACGGTAGCCAAAACAACTACAACACCTATTTCTCGCAGTTTCACAGTACCTACAAGCGTAACAGCAGGTTCTACAAGAATGAGAGTTTCTATGAAATATAATGGCACGCCTACTTCTTGCGAAACATTCTCTTATGGAGAAGTGGAAGACTACACCGTAAATATCGTAGCAACTCGCGAAGATGGTTCTAATCAAGCGATTAGCCAAGAAAACTTCAGTGTAGAGTTGTATCCTAACCCTGCTACTACAAGTGCTACTATCAGACTTGCGGGTAATGATGGAGAAACTAATACCGTACAAATTTTTGATATGGCTGGAAGAAACGTGTATTCTGCTAACGTAGAAAGCAATAAAAATCACGAATTAGACCTTAGCCGCTTTGAGAAAGGTTTGTACCTTATCAATATTTCTACAGCAAGTGGTGTAGTAGAAAGAAAGAAATTAGTAGTTCAGAAATAACATAGATAATTAAGATTGATACTATCCCCATAATTTTCATTATGGGGATTTTTTTATGATACTTTGGTGTGTGTATGCAAGGAAAAAGCAATTGGTTTCTCTCTAAATAATACTTTTGTTTTTGCCCAAGTAGTATTAAATAAAGTTGATTGGCGATAATTTTCCAAATGTTCTGTACTTTCCCAATAGCTGTACGTGCAGAAGACACTTTTATCGTCAGCATCTTGCAATAACTCTAAATGTTGGCAGCCCTCAAAATGCCTGATGAGCTCTTTACTTTCTTCGAAAATAGCCAAAAAAGTTTTCACTTCTTCTTCTCTAAAAAACATTCTTACAATACGAATTATCATTTTTCTTATTTTTAATGGATTCAACTGCAAATCTAAGAGATTTTATTTGCATATTTGCCAAAGTTTCAAAACCATTAACACCACAAAAGTGTTTTTTGAGGTAAGTAAACATAAATTTTCCTAAAAATCACAGGCAATAGCTGTGTAAAAAATAACAGACCCAAAAGCAATGGAAAAAATACAATTAGATAGCATAGAAGAAGCCGTAGAAGCTCTCAAAAAAGGCGAAATTATTATTGTGGTAGATGACGAAAATAGAGAAAATGAGGGAGATTTCATTTGTGTCGCTGAGACGATTACCCCTGAAATTGTCAATTTTATGGTAAAAGAGGCTCGCGGTTATCTCTGTGTAGCTCTCACAGAAGAGAGATGCGATGATTTAGCCTTAGACTTGATGGTGGGACAAAACACTGACCCCAATAAAACAGCTTTTACAGTTACGGTAGATTTGTTGGGTAATGGCAATACAACGGGAATTTCAGCACAAGATAGAGCCAGAACCATAAAGGCTTTGGTGGATAAAAATACAAAACCTAAGGATTTGGGCAGACCTGGTCACATCAACCCTTTGAAAGCTAAACAAGGAGGCGTACTTCGTAGGGCGGGGCATACAGAGGCAACCGTGGATTTGGCTCGCTTGGCAGGGTTCCAGCCTGCAGGCGTACTCATTGAAGTAATGAGTGAAGACGGAACAATGGCTCGCCTTCCAGAACTGCGAAAAATAGCAGATAAATTCGGCTTGAAACTCATATCCATAGAAGACTTGATAGCCTATCGCCTTAAAAATGAAAGCCTGATTACCAGAGAAATAGGCGTTGAGATGCCAACAAAATGGGGGAATTTTGACCTTATCGCCTACAAACAAATCAATACCAGCGAAATTCATTTGGCACTTATCAAAGGAACTTGGCAATCAGATGAAGCCGTTTTGGTAAGGGTTCATTCTTCTTGCGTTACGGGAGATATTTTTGGCTCTTGCCGCTGCGATTGCGGACCTCAGTTGCATAAAGCAATGGAAATAGTTGAGAAAGAAGGGAAAGGTGTTATTTTATATATGAACCAAGAGGGTAGAGGTATTGGGCTTATCAATAAATTGAAGACCTATAAATTGCAAGAGCAGGGCTTGGATACCGTACAAGCCAACGAAGCTCTTGGATTTCAGATGGACAGTAGGGATTATGGCGTTGGAGCTCAAATTTTGAGAGATTTGGGAATCAGAAAGATAAAACTTATTTCCAATAACCCCACCAAAAGAGCAGGGCTCATCGGCTATGGCTTGGAAATCGTAGAAACAATTCCTATTGAGATTCCTCCTAACCCACATAACCAAAAATATTTGGAAACAAAAAGAGATAAAATGGGGCACCAAATCCTGAAAAATGTGGAATAAACTTGATGATGAGCCTTACTCCAACTCTAAGCCCAAACGTTCTTGCAAGAAAGATAAATGGGGGTGTTTTTCTTGTAAGAATTTCCACTTATCAATATTGGTATAAGGAATAATTTTTCTTTCGTTGGGAGCTAAAATTTCAACTTTTATTTGTATGGGGAAAGTATTTCTTAGTTGCTCTTGCAGGATAGCTATCCAAGTATTTTTATTTTTTTGTATCCAATCAACCTGAATGTCATTTTCCACTTTTAAGCTGAGGTAAGGGCTTTCCCAAGAAAATTCTCTATCTAAGATACTAATTTCTAATGAAGATACATTTTTTCTTCTTTTCTGGCTTAATAGTGATTGCCAAGCCTCCTGAAGCTCGCTTAGTTGTATTTCTTTTGCTTGATAATTTAATTTTTCTTGTTTTTTTTCTGTTTCTTCAGGATTTTCAGTGGTTTTTGTAGGGTTTTTCTGACTTACTTCGGATATAGAGGGGACTCTAAGCGTTTTTTTGAAACTTTGTGCTTTTGCCTCATCTGCGGAAATATTTAATTCAGGGCTTTTTTTTTTACTTCTTCGCTTGCTTGTGCCTGCGAACTTACTAATTGGGAAAGTTCTATGGCTTTTTGGATATGGGCTATCTTCATCAAGCTAATCTCCACAAGCAACTTTGGATTTTTACTGCTTTTGTACTGAATATCAACTTGTTGGAGGGCGTTCATTGCCGAAATAAGCCAAGCCACTGTACAACGATTCGCTTGTTCGGCATAGCTCTTCTTTGTTTCTTCGGCTGTTTCCAATAATTGAATAGTGATGATATCTTTGCTCACTAATAAGTTACGCCAATGCTCTGCCAAACCTATCACAAAAAGTTGGGCGTCAAAGCCTTTTTTTAGTATTTCATTAAAAATTACTAATACTTGGCTAAGATTATTTTGCAGTAAAAAATCTGTAATTTTGAAATAATAATCATAATCTAAAATATGTAGGTTTTCAATAGTTTTTTGGTAGGAAATTTTATTATCCGAAGAGAAGGTAACTATCAAATCAAACATAGAGAGGGCATCTCTGAGTCCACCATCAGCCTTTTGAGCGATTAAGTGTAGAGCTTGGGTTTCTGCCTCAATATGCTCATTTTGAGCTATTTTGCTTAGGTGCTTACTTATATCTTGAACGCCTATTCTGTTGAAATCAAAAATCTGACAACGTGAAAGAATAGTGGGAATAATTTTATGTTTTTCGGTAGTTGCCAGAATAAAAATAGCATAGGAGGGTGGTTCTTCAAGCGTTTTGAGAAAAGCATTGAAGGCTGCGTTGGAGAGCATGTGCACCTCATCAATGATATATATTTTGTATTTTCCGTTTTGTGGGGGGTATCGTACTTGTTCTACCAAATTTCGTATATCCTCAACGGAGTTATTGGAGGCAGCATCTAATTCGTGGATATTGAAAGAAGCATTGTTCTGAAAAGCCAAGCAGGAGTCGCAAGCCCCACAAGCCTCTCCTTCTGGAGAAATGTTTTGGCAGTTGATAGTTTTGGCTAAAATTCTCGCACAAGTAGTTTTCCCAACGCCTCTTGGTCCGCAAAACAGAAAGGCTTGTGCCAAATGATGATTAAGAATGGCATTCTTGAGCGTTGTGGTGATGTGCTCTTGCCCAACGACTGTATCAAAGGTTTGAGGTCGGTATTTTCTTGCCGAAACAACAAAGTTTTCCATATCTTAGGCTATCAGTTCTAAAGATTGCTGTAATTTTTCTTTGGAAAAAGGCTTTACAATATAGTCCAAAACGCGTGGATATCTTTTAGCTTTCTCAAAATCACCCTGATTGATGGAGGAAGATAACATAAAGATATGTGCTTTCCCTTGAGGCATTTGTAGGTATTTTTCCAAAAACTCCCAACCGTCCATTCCTGGCATATTGATGTCCAAAAAAATAACATCTGGCTGCTGATTGGAAGTATTATTGATGTATTTGAGAGCATCTTCTGCTCTCAGAAAAGACATAACTTTTCCGTTTAGGTCTGCTTTTCTGATAACAGATTCACAAACTAAATTATTGATTTTATCGTCATCTATTACAAAGTATAGCTTGTTATTGGGCATTAGAAGGTAGTTTTAATAAGTTATAGAATTTTTTTATCTTTTGTTGTTGTACTCTTTGCTTATATTTTCCCAGTCCACCAAATTCCAAAAGGCTTTGATGTATTCTGCTCTGCGATTTTGGTATTTGAGGTAATAGGCGTGTTCCCAAACATCTAATCCTAAAATGGGAGAAGCAGTCTGTTTGTATATTTTTTTCATCAATAAATTATCTTGATTGGGGGTGCTTTCTATAAAAAGCCCTTTTTTGGGATGCTCTGCGAGCCAAGCCCAGCCAGAACCAAATAGGGCGGTAGCTTTCGCAGAAAACTCTTGTTTGAACTTCTCAAAGCTACCAAATTGGGCTTGTATATCCTGAGCCAATTTTCCTGTGGGTTCTTTCTGGTTTTGTTGGGGAGTCAGGGTTTTCCAGAAAAAGCTATGGTTATAGTGTCCGCCGGCATTATTTCTTATTTTAGCAAAAGCAGGAGTTACATTTGCCAAAATTTCTTCTAAGGACATTTTTTCAAATTTTGTACCCACAATACCTTCGTTTAGGTTTTTCACGTAAGCAGCGTGGTGTTTGGTATGATGCGTTTGCATGGTTAGTGTATCAAAATGAGGTTCTAAAGCCTCATAAGCGTATGGCAGAGCGGGAAGTTCAAAGATAGTGGGTGTTTGAGCAAAAAGCCATTCAGGTTTAAAAGCCATAGCTAAGCTCAAAGCACTCGTGTATTGTATAAAGTTTCTGCGGTTCATTTTGATAAAAGGTTTGGAAGTTTAAAACTACAAAAATTAAAGTTGAATGGCAAGTTTTATTTTATTTTTTGATACAACACTAATTTCCCTGAAAATATTTTCTAAGAGCCTTATTTTTTATTTTTGAACTTGATTAAATAACTGGTAAGCGTTTTTACGAGTTATTTGAGCGATTTCTTCCGTGCTTTTTTGGTAAATATCAGCTAATTTTTCTGCGACCAATTTTATGTAAGCAGGCTCATTTCTCTTGCCTCTGTGAGGAGTCGGAGGCAAGTAAGGGCTATCTGTTTCCAGCACAAGCTGACTAAGGTCTATTTGTTCCAAAATTTTTGGCAAATCACTATTTTTGTAAGTAACTACGCCACCAATTCCCAGATAAAATCCCATATCTTTGATTTTCTTAGCTTGCTCTAGTGTGCCAGTAAAGCAATGAAAAACCCCTGATAACTGGGGCAGGGCTAAATTTTCTATGAGTGTAATGGTTTCATCTATGGAGTTTCTGCTATGAATAATGAGAGGAATCTTGTATTGCTCTGCCCAACGAGCTTGTATCTTGAAGGCTTCCTGTTGCTCTTCCCAAAAAGTTTTGTCCCAATATAAATCCGTTCCCATTTCGCCAATAGCTACAAAAAAGCGTTTTTGTAACCAATTTTCTATAAGATATAATTCTTTTTCAAAATTTTTATCCACAGAACAAGGGTGCAAACCCATTGTAGCGATACAGAAGTCATAGCCTTGTTCCAGCTCAAGCATTGCGTCTATGCTACTATGATCAATATTGGGGAGATAGATTTTTTCTACCTGTGCTTCTTGCAAACGAGCCATTACAGTTTCTATATCTTTTTTGAACTCCTCAGCGTACAAATGAGCGTGTGTATCTATCAACATTCTACTAAAATTATGTATTTTTGTAGCAAAAATACCCTACAAAAACAGAATTGCCAAGTAATTTTATGATAAATCAAGATATTTTTCGGGCAGCTACGCTTTTGAGGCAAGGTGAGTTAGTGGCTATTCCTACGGAAACTGTGTATGGTTTGGCTGCCAATGCCTTTGATGTAGAGGCGGTGGCTAAGATTTTTGCTGCAAAAAATCGCCCTTTTTTTGACCCTCTTATCGTTCATACAGATAGCATAGAAAAGATAAAAAGTTTTGTAGCGGATTTTCCGCCCAAAGCTGAATTATTAGCTCAAAATTTTTGGGCAGGAGCTTTGACACTTCTTTTGCCAAAAACAAAACTTATTCCTGATTTGGTAACAGCTGGTTTGCCACGTGTAGCGGTTCGTATTCCCAAACATCCACTTACTTTGGCTTTACTTCGTAATTTAGATTTCCCTTTGGCTGCTCCAAGTGCCAATCCTTTTGGTTATATCAGTCCTACCAAAGCCGAGCATGTAGCGGCTCAACTTTCTGAAAAAGTAGCTCTTATTTTGGAGGGGGGCGAATGTGAAATAGGTCTGGAGTCTACGATTGTAGGTTTTGAAGGTGATAAAACAGTTATTTATCGGTTGGGTGGAATTAGTGTAGAAGAAATTGAGCGTATTGTGGGGAGTGTAGAAGTCAAAAAACATTCTTCCTCCAATCCTGCCGCTTCGGGTATGCTTGAAAGCCACTACGCTCCGCGTAAAAAAATGTTTCTGCAAACCATTGAAACTCTTTTAGAGCATTACAAAGCCGAAGAAATTGCAGTATTGGCTTTTAATACCATACAAAATAAAATTCCTTTGGCGAATCAGAAAATTTTATCTCCCCAAGGAGATTATCTGGAAGCAGCCAAAAATTTATTTGATTTTATGAGAATCTTAGATGAAATGCCTCAAAAAGTTATTTGGGCAGAACTTTTACCAGAAAAAAGTTTGGGTAGAGCTATCAATGACAGACTTAAAAGAGCCGCTACCGAAAAATTGTAAATGATTATGTTTGTAATTTACTATTAAAATATTGTTATTTTATTATTAAATAATTGTTATTTTAAATATAAAAGCGTATTATTGTTGTCTTACACAACATAAAACGTACAAATATGCTCAACTTTACTCGTAGTTTGTGGCTTATTATTAACTATAAAACACTTATTATCACGGTTCTATCTGTTGCGGCTACAGCTATTTGCCATTATTTTAATTTTGTAGGTGATTTGCCAATCACCCTTATAGGAACAGCCATTATTTTTCCCGTGGTTTTTTCTATCAATAGTGCTTACAAAAGGAGAGAAGAGGCTATAATGTACTATGCATCTTTGAAAGCTAATCTTATTTCCTTGTTTTATGCGGGTAAAAATTGGGTGGATAGAGATTTTGACGCTTACAAAAACAATATTATAGTGCATATACAAGCTATCATGTATCAGTTGGAGTTGTTATTTATGCGTGATACGGGCAATAGAATGAATTACGAGGGTAAAATTTATAAACATTTTGACGCTATTTCCTTATTTATTCAGTCTTTGCGTAGGGCAAATGTGAGTGCGGGGGAGCTATCGCGTATAGACCAATACTTTACAAAATCCGTTACTGACTTCGAGAAACTCAAACAAATTTTGTATTATCGTACGCCCAACTCATTGCGTACTTATTCGGTATTTTTTCTTTATAGCTTTCCTATTATTTATGCTCCTTATTTTGCTTTTCATTTAAAAGATGGCAGTAGTACCATTATAGGTTATATTTCTGCCATTTTGTATAGTTTTGTTTTTGTGAGTTTGGTGAATATTCAGGAACAATTAGAGAACCCCTTTGACCAATTTGGGGAAGATGATATTGTTTTTGATAGTGATGAACTCAAAGCGATTTTTGAAAATGAATTTGAAAGTACAGAAAAATTTAAGCAAAGGATTTATTCTATGTAGCTCCTAAGTTTTTCTTTGCTATCAGAAAAGTTGAACTCTTCGGCTACCTGCATAAAATTATTTTTGTCTATTGTTCTGCCGTATAAAAATTTAGCTGCTTCTAATTTATTATTTTCCATTTTGAAAATACTGACCACATTACGAGCTTGTTTGGTATATAGGCAACGGCTATTGAATAAATTTTTGAGTTTTTTGAGCCTTGCGGCGTCCATTCTTTCTTCTGCTAATGTTTCTTTCAAGTTGGTGAGTTCATCGCCAGAGATTGCCGTCTCACATTGTATTTTTTCTTTTAGTGCTGTGGGTTTCTTTTCTTGCTCTTTAGGCTTATCAAAAAAATCATTATCATCATCTTTGTTTTTACCTAAAGAGTCATTTTCTCTTTTTAATTTTTTTCTTAGTTCGTCGCTTATGCCTGTTTTGTCCTCTACATTGAAATCTATATTTTTGTTATCTTCACTTTCAGAAAAACTTTGTTCTTTCTTTTCATAATCAGTGCTACTGGTATCACCATTGGTGATGGTTTGGCTTTTGATAGAAGTTTTGTTTTCGGTTCGGCTATGCGACTCCGACTGCATACTTACATTCCCTTGGCAGGCGGTAAGCAATACAAAAAAAGTAAGGTAAATGGACTGTTTCATACAATATTATTTTTTGCACAAAAGAAATAATTTTATATGGAAAAAAAAAGAACTAATACACGAAAATACGTTAAAACTTTATGAAAGGTGTATTTTAGCTCACCAAATTATTTGGCGAGTAGTCTGCCTACTACCAAAACTACAAAAAGATGAGCCCAAACAGCCTCAATAATAGCAATATGGCTGATGAGTAAATTTACGTTTTCGTACAAAGGGTTAAAGTTTCCGAGAACGCTAAGACTATAGGCAATAGACTTCATATAGGAAGCTAAGTTATGTTGGTGAAGAAAACCGAGTGCGTTTGGGCTAAATATTGCAATAATATCATAAAAGCCACCAAAAACCCAAGCAATTAAAAAATACACAGAAGCCGAGCCCCAAAGGCGTTCTTTTACGCTCATTTGTTCTTCAAAAATCTCTAAAACAGTGAAATAGATAATTAATATTGTACCAAAGGAAAAGCAGAGATGAATAGCCAAAAAGTAATAATCTTTGCCAGCGAAATGCCAATCTATGAAAGGATTTTCTATGACTGCCCCTACTAAAAAGGCAAGTGTAAAACTGATAATTACGCTATTGAGCACAAGAGGGTTTTTTGTGAAAATTTTTATCATTTTATAGAGAGCTTTGATGTACAAAGCTGTTATGCTAAGAAAAAGTATATCTGTAATACGCTGTGCACTTTCTTCGCCTAACCCAACAAGCATCAACATATCTTTGCTGAGTAAAATATTGCTAAAAGCAAGGATTTGAACAAATACAATTTTTTTGAAGGCAGGTAAAAGAGAAGTATCTTGATAGTTCATAAGCAAATATTTATGAGCGAATTTAATATTTTCCTTAATTTATTACGTATTTCCATATATTTTTTTCTTAGTTTTGCGTTTTGAAAAAAAGTTTG
Organism: Thermonemataceae bacterium; assembly: GCA_033762275.1. Taxonomy (GTDB): domain Bacteria; phylum Bacteroidota; class Bacteroidia; order Cytophagales; family Thermonemataceae; genus Raineya. The sequence continues at coordinate 26,243 of JANRLU010000184.1, forward strand.
TTATGAAATTACCATTTTTTAAGAAAAAAAATACA
>JANRLU010000185.1:0-1930 GCA_033762275.1 Thermonemataceae bacterium
AACAAAGGAAGTGACCCAATAAAGAAGAACTACCCAAAAAAGGAAGTGACCCAAAAAAGAAAAAGTGACCGGGAATATGGACGAAGATTTGAACGGGTGTTATCCAATTTAGGGAGTTACAAAATGAAGGGTGTGAATCAAAGCAGGGAAGAGGTTGTACAATAAACAAAGATTGACAAGAAAACAGAAGGAGTTACAAAATAAGAAGAATGACCCAAAAAACAGGAATAACCCAAAAAAGGGAGTTATAAAATGAAGGGTGTGAATCAAAGTTGGGTTCTGCCAGAAGACAGACCGAACAAACGTTGCAGCGGACTCGTGAAGTCGGCTTGCTAACGCTCGCCGATTTCACTTGTATGTTAAAAAGGAAAGAAAAATAATAAAATGAAATAAAAAATTGGGAAAAAGGAAAGAGGAAAACTGACGAATTCCAAAGGCCAGAGAGCCAGACGGCGAGAAAAGCACCACTTTCCTAGAGATTTTTCAGAAGCTGGACGTTATCTAAGGCAAGAAGCCTGAATAAACAAGTTAAGCTAAAAGAAGTTTTCCGAAGAAAAATAAATGGAGTAAAAAATATGGAAAAGTTACAATATTTAGGAATAGACATAAGCAAAAAAAGCTTTGAAGTAGCATTATTAAAGGAAAGCAAATACAAGCACAAAAGTTTTAGTAATAATGACAAAGGATATGAAGAACTAAAGAAGTGGTTAGAATTTAATCAAGCAAAAGAAGTACATTGTTGTATGGAAGCAACAGGAATTTATGGAGAGAAATTAGCAGAATATCTATATAAAGAAGGATACAAAATAAGTGTAGAAAATGCAGCAAAAATAAGTTCATTTGCAAAAGCGCAACTATCAAGAAATAAAACAGATAAAGCAGATGCAAAAATAATAGCACAGTATTGTGAAGGCTGTAAGCCAGAACTTTTTACACCTCAAGCCAAAGAAGTAAAGGAATTGAAAGAGTTAGTAAGATATGTAACTGAGCTAAAAGAAGCAAAAACCCAACAAAGTAATAGGTTAGAAGCTGTAGAAAATAAAGCGGTAGTAGAGTCAATAAAAGCAGTAGTAAAAACAATAGAAAAAGAGATAGAAGAGATAGAAAAATTAATAAAACAGCATATAGACAATAATCCTAGCCTAAAAGCAGATAAAGAGCTACTAAAGACAATTCCAGGAATAGGAGAAACAACAGCATCAATGCTATTAGCAGAAATACCAGAAATAAAGAATTTTGAGTCAGCAAAGAAGTTAGCAGCATTTGCAGGCTTAAGTCCAAGTCAATATAGCTCAGGAACTAGTGTTAGAAAAAGGACTAGGATATGTAAAATAGGAAACTCTAGGATAAGAAAAGCATTATACTTCCCAGCAATTACTGCAATGAGACATAATCCAATTTTAGCTGAATTTTCTAAACGACTGGCTGCTAAAGGCAAGCATAACTTTGCTATTATTTGTGCTGTCATGCGTAAGTTATTGCACTTAGCATTCGGTGTTTTGCGTTCTGGTAAGGCTTTTGACCCTAATTTTTCTCTTAATTAATAAAAAGATTAAATTTCTAAAATTTAATCTTTTTATTAATTCATCATCATCTTAATCTTTTGCTCTTTTAATTTTATGAATAAATCATCATCTTTTTTATTTTTTTATAAATTAAAACCAAAGGTTTTAATTTTCTGTTTTTGTTTTTTATAAAGAAAATTTGTAAAATTTTCTTGACTTTTAACACGCTATCTCGCCGCTGAACTTGGCGTTCGGCCTTTGTAGGTAAAGAATATAAAATAAGGAAGTATGTAAAGTAGCAAAGAACAAAGAAAAGAAAAAGAGCAAGGAGCGAATCAAAGATGGACAACAAAATAAATGGAGTTACAAAATGAATTGGATGACCCAACAGAAGGAGTGAAGCAGAGGGAGCGATAAAGCAAAAG
>JANRLU010000186.1:0-6786 GCA_033762275.1 Thermonemataceae bacterium
CTCATCTAAAGAAAGCGAATGTCCCGCCCCTGTATCCATAAGTAGTTGTATAGGTATATTTTGGCTGATATCGTAGCTGATAGAGGCTTTTATATAAGGTTTTTTCTTTTGAATTTGTATAGGATATAGCTGATTTTCAGGGATTTTTTTTGCTTTTTTATTAAAATATTCTACATTAAATACCCTCAATTCCTTTTGCTCGTAATCAATCGTTACGACTAAATTGGCAAAAAAATCGTAGCCTACAATACCATGAATAGTGATACCTGCGTACTCAGAAATATAAGTTAGTGTTTTTTCACAGACGAGTATATTTGTATTTGGAGCGATAAGTTGCTGTACGCTCATTTTTTGTAAAGGAGCAATATAAGTGCTGATTTGCTCTCCTAATCCGCTTCCCTTAATAAAAACTTTTCGGCTTTGAGTATCTATAGCAAGTTTTTTTATGAATGAGCTATCAATCAGAATTGTATTTCCCACACCTGTATCCAAGATAAAACGCAGCGTATCTTTACTTTGGTTAAGCAATACAGGAATGATAATGAGATTATTATGTAACTGAAAAGGAATACGGGCAAATTTTTGTTTAGGCTTGGAAAATTGAAAACCTGCTACGCCTTGCCCAAAAGCAAAATGTGTATAAAAAATTGAGAGTAGAAGCAAGCTACAAATTATGTATATTTTTTTCTGCATTTTTCGGAATAAAAAACCCTCCCAAATTAAGCATTTAAGCGAAAAATAGAAGGGTTTTATGGTATTTTTATTTACAACTTAAAAACGCCACTATTATCATCTGTTTTTGTTGGAAGTGTTTTTTTGACATTTACGAGAGCATTTTCCACTGCAGAAGCCGTAGCAGTATCAAAGGAACTTAGCACTTTAGTCATATCTATTCCGTGAATAATAGCTACTGTACTTGCCATCGTTTCAGCTACCAAGTTGTAGTCATCTAAAATAATGAGTCTTTCTCCCAAAACACCTTTCCAATACCCCAACACTTCAGGGTCATTATTGTAAGAGCCTTGATTGATATGAATATGGAACACATGATAGCTGCGTAGTACTTCATCTAAGAGTTGTTTATCTGTTAGGTCATCTCCCTGAGCATAACCCATCAAATCTTTTAGCTTAGCTTGTTGTAGCACATCCCAAGCCATTTCATCACCAATCGTGAATAAAAAAGACTTCTGCCCTCTTTTCTCAAAACAATCGCAAGAGGTATGCCTTGCACAAAATAGCCAAGCCAATGTATAGGATTCCCTATTTTGTCCGCCCCCGCCGCCTTCTATATACACTTCTGTAAGCCACATATCCAACTCTTGCGTACCGCTTTCAAATTGCCCTACTTGCAAAGGAAACCTATCAGAATGATGGTCTCCGATAGCTCCAAATAAAATTTGAGGGTGTTCAATGCCATGTTCTATCATTGTGTTCATCAAGGCTCCTAACTTTTCTCTTACCAAAATTTCTGGTATTTTGCCCATACTCCCCGTTACATCTAAAAATACGGCAATAGAAAGCGAATCTGGGTGAGCGTCAGAATCCCTGCTCTCTCTAAACTTCACACCAAAAGGAAGCATTTTATCAGAAGCCTTTCCTTTGGTGTTATTGGTAAAAATGTCATTCACGCTTGAACTCTTACGACTGGTTTTGAGGTAGTCGTAGGCATCATCAGACCAACTTGTGTATCCCATAATTGTATTATTTAGGTTTTAAAATATAAAAAATTAAAGTTCCAAATGATAAAAAGTAGGTTTTCCGAAAAGTTTTGCCAAAAGTTTTCTATAGGCATCAAAAGTTTCATAGGGGTAAAGATGCGATTCTAATAAGAAATCTATCAAAGCAGGCGTACAAGTCTTTTTGAGTTTTACCCCGCTTCCTGTTTTATCTCCAAGCAAATAAAGAGCCAAACGTTGTACGAGTGTGAGGTCTATATAAGGGCTTGCCTTTTTTTCCGAAAACACTGAAGAAGGATACCAATTCAGAAATTTACTTGAAATTGTCTGTAAAGGTTTGTCCACAATACTAAGGTGATAGAATGAAAGTACGATAATCCCGTGCGTTTTTGGAACAACCGCCAAAGCCTGCGGGGTAAGTCCAGCATGACAAAAGCCTACTTGGTTGAGCCAAGAAGTAAGCTCAAACAAACGACTTACTAACCAAGTAACGTGATGCTCAGGCAGTTCCAAATCCACCAAAGGAACAAAATCCTCTTGGTGTCTGAGCACTAATTTCCCCTCTTCAAAATTTAAGCTATCAGGCAAATATTTTCTAAAATGCCGAGAAGCCTCATCTTTGAGATTACTAAGTTTTTGGAAATTTTGTAAAGATTTTTTTAGTAAAACTTCATCACCTTGCCAACTAATACTTTGCCTATCCACTTGCATCGTACCTGCTTCATCAGTTATTTTTAACGTACTTTCCAAAATATTTTTATACTGATTGACCTTAGCCACAGCATTGGTGGCTTGCGGGTGCGAGCAAACATCAGGGTGTAATACCTTCAAATAATCTATATACTGCTTTTTGAAAGTAAATCGAGAGAAAACTTCGCTATAATGTTTAGCTCTTAAGATTTTTTCTATGAGGGTATCTGTATTCATAATGGCAATTAAATTATGTATACTTTTCTGAAAAAACAAGTTTTAATCAGTAAATTTTATTTTGGCTCTATTCTTGGTATAAGCTATTAGCAAAGAAACAGCTAATTTTATTCACAAAAAAATAACATAGTTTCTGTAAAAAGCCGTAAAACAAAATGTACTTTTGCAAAAAAACGCCAATGCAGCTCCAGCCGTCCAAAAAAATATATTACGAAGAGCAACAAGAATTAGAGAATATCGCAGTAATCGATATAGGAACAAATACTGCCCATCTGTTGGTAGTATCACTTAGTTCCCAAAGAAATATTTTCACACCTTTTCGTGTATTGCATAAAGAGAAAATTACCACTAAAATTGGCGAAGGAGGCATCAGCGAAGGATACATCAGTTTGGAAGCTCAAAAACGTTTACTCAATGCTCTAAAGCATTTCAAAGAAGTGCTGGATTACTACGAAATCAGAGAAGATGCTTTATTTGCAGTGGCTACCAGTGCCTTACGCAACGCCAAAAATCAAAGAGATACGCTTGAGAAAGTTTTTGAAGAAACGCAAATAAAAATAGAAGTTATTTCTGGCGAGAAAGAGGCTGAATATATTTATTATGGCGTAAAAACTGCTCTGAAAATCGGTCCTGAAAACGCCCTGATTATGGATATAGGCGGCGGAAGCGTGGAGTTTATCCTCTGTAATGATAGCAAATTATATTGGAAAGAAAGTTTTGAGATTGGAGCTCAAAGACTTTTGGATAAATTTATGCCTCAAGAACGTATCAGCGAAACGAATATCAATTTAATGAATGATTTTCTTCACAAGAAACTCCAAAATCTAAGCCGAATATTAAGCCTATACCCCGCTAAAGTGGTTATTGGTTGCTCTGGTACTTTTGATACCCTTGATGACATCAATCACCTCAAAAAACATCGACAACTCAACTACAACGCCAAAGAAAGTGCTTTCAGCATTACCGAATTCAAGGCGATTTACCAAGAAATTTTAAGCAAAAATCACCAAGAGCGTCTTGCCATCCCTGGAATGAGCCCTATGCGTGCCGATATGATAGTTGTGGCTTCCAGCCTTCTAAATTTTATCTTGGATACCTACCAAATTCCACAAGTACGTGTTTCTCATTATGCCCTCAAAGAAGGTTTATTGGCAAAAAAAATAAATATTATTTGAGTTTTTGCATAATTTTTGTAGCTTGACATAACTATACATACTGAAAATTCGTTTTAAAAGATGAGATAAAATTAAAATCTGGAAATCAGTCGACTGAAAGTCTGTTTTTTATAAAATTTTATACGTATTCACACGAACTATTTATTTCCTAAATCATAAACTTTATACTGTTTTGCCTTATGTTTTTTATATGTCAGAATACCCTATTAGCAATAACGAAGAAGAAAGATTAAAAAATCTTTACAAATATAAGGTCTTGGATACACTGCCCGAGCAAGCCTATAACGACCTTGTAGCCCTATCGGCTCAGGTTTGCCAAACGCCTATCGCTCTTGTTTCTCTCTTGGATAAAGATAGGCAATGGTTTAAATCTCGTATCAATTTATCGCTGCAAGAAACAAAAAGATGTGACGCTTTTTGCAATTATACAATTCTGCAAACAGAAGTTTTTGAAGTAGAAGATAGCCTTCAGGATATAAGATTTCAGGGGAGTAAGTTAGTAAAAGATACGCCCTTTATTCGCTTTTATGCAGGTGCCCCATTGATAAGCCCAGAAGGCTTTGCCTTAGGTACAATTTGCGTACTTGATACCAAACCCAACAAACTTGACGATAAACAGAAAAATGCTCTACAAATATTAGCCAGACAAGTAGTTCACCTTTTAGAATTACATCTGAAAAACAAGCTCATAGAAGAAAACCAAGATAAAATCTGCAAAGAACTTGAGCATAGCGAAAATAAGCGAGAAATCTCCCAACAGGTGCTATCTTTATTTTCTCACGACCTTCGCTCTCCAATTATCAGAACGAAAGGCATTACAGAATTACTATTGTTAGAAGATGACATTAAGGGAGAAGTAAAAGATTTTATTGCTGATGTGCGTGTAGATATAAATTTGGTGTTAGAATCCTTAGATAATGCTTTATCTTGGGTTAAGATGCAACAAAATGGCTTTGCCTTACAGTTCAAAGAACATTCTCTTACGGATATAGTTCTCAAAAATATACAGCTTTTTAGTAATTTAGCCCTCAAAAAGAAAATAGATTTTTCCTACAACTACCCCGATACGCAAATAAAATCTGATAAGTTTCTTATCAATTCCATTATTTACAATCTACTCAGCAATGCTTTTAAATTTACTCCTGAAAGTGGTAGCATCAGTCTGCATATTTTTATAGAAAATAACCTCTTACATATTATTGTAAAAGATACAGGTATAGGCATTCCTTCAGAGTTGATGCAAAAGTTCAGAAAAGATGAACCTCTCATCTCTCGGAAGGGCACCAAAGGTGAGAAAGGCTCAGGGGTTGGTTTGCAAGTAATCAAGCACTTTATTTCTTTGCTTGGAGGCTCTATCAAAATTGAAAGCCAAGAACAAAAAGGAGCCATTTTTGAGGTAATATTGCCTATCAATGTCTAATTTTTTTATGGTAAAATAAAACATTTTTTGAGTGATGAATATGGCAAAAAATAAATCATATTTTTTGTTGCTTTTCTGATTTTTTTTCGTAGTTTTCTGAAAAATTTAAAACAAAATTTCAATTATGGAAGATTTAATAAAAAAATTAGTAGAGCAAGCTGGTATCTCCGAAGAACAAGCTAAGAAAGCCTTAGAAGTTTTCAAGGCTCAGGCAAGCGAAGAAGGCTTTATGGATAAATTAGGTGGCTGGGCTGGTGATGCCAAAGAAAAATTAGGCGATTTCGCTGAAGGAGCTAAAGAAAAATTGGGAGACCTTGCTGAAGACGCTGGTGAAGCACTTGGTAAAGCCAAAGATTTCGTTTCGGGCTTGTGGGGAAAAGTAACAGGTGGAGATGAGAAAAAAGAAGAAGAAAAGCCAGAAGAGAAAAAAGAAGATACAAAATAACAAAAAATAAAAAAATTGGCTACTCAAAATCTTGAGTAGCCAATTTTTTATTACAGCAATTCAAAAATACCTGCTACGCCTTGTCCGCCCCCTACACAAGCACTGACCATTCCATATTTGGCATTCCTTCTTCGCATTTCATTGAATAATTGTACTGAAAGTTTTGCACCAGAGCAACCCAAAGGATGCCCAAGAGCAATTGCTCCTCCATTTACGTTCGTAATGGCTTTATCTATGCCAAGCTCATTGATAACTGCTAAACTTTGAGCTGCAAAAGCTTCATTTAGCTCTATCAAGCCTATATCAGCAAGCTGCAAACCAGCTTTTTGCAGAGCTTTTGGTATGGCTGCAATAGGTCCTATTCCCATAATACGAGGCTCTACCCCCATCACACTATACGACATCATACGAGCGATAGGTTTTAGACCTAACTCATTCACCATTTTTTCTGACATAATAAGCACAAAAGCCGCTCCATCAGAGGTTTGTGAGGAATTTCCTGCTGTTACGCTGCCACCTGCCGCAAAAGCTGGTTTCAACTTAGATAAAGCCTCAATAGTTGTTTCGGCTCTGGGTCCTTCGTCTGTATCTACCACCCAAGATTTTTTCTTTCTCTTTCCTTCTTCAAAGTAAGTTTCCTCCACGGTAATAGGAATAATTTCTTCTTTAAATTTTCCTGCTTTGATAGCTTCAACGGCTCTCATATTGGAGGTATAAGCAAACTCATCTTGAGCTTCTCTACTTATGTTATAATCTTTGGCGACTTGCTCTGCGGTAAGTCCCATACTGAGGTAATAATCAGGGTGTTCAGTAGCTACTTGAAAATTCAAAGCAGTCTTATACCCCATCATTGGTACTAAAGACATAGACTCTGTTCCTCCTGCAATGATACAATCCGCCATTCCAGCATGAATACGTTGTGAGGCAATCGCAATCGCCTCCAAACCAGAGCCGCAGTAGCGATTTATCACAAAACCTGGTACATTTACTGGTAGAGACTGCAAGGCAATCATTCTTCCTATTTGCATTCCTTGTTCGGCTTCAGGAATGGCACAACCTACAATGAGGTCTTCCACCTTACTTGCATCAAAATTAGGAACAGATTTTACCAAATGTTTGATAACCTCGGAAGCAAGGTCATCG
>JANRLU010000187.1:0-21874 GCA_033762275.1 Thermonemataceae bacterium
TCTTAAATAGACTTTTGGAGTATAATTTGCCCACTAATTATACTGAAATTCAGAATGATATACTCAAGAAAATAACTAAAGAGGAAATCAATACACTTGCTAAAAAATATTTGCCTTACAACAATATGGTTATTGTGGTAGTAGCAGATAAAAACGTAGTACAAAAAAGTTTGATGCGTTTGGGTTATCAAATTACGGAATTAGATAACACTGGTAAGGTATTGGTGGAAGATGTAGCAAAAGCTGAAGCTGAAAAAGCTGCTGAAGCTGAGAAAAAAGCCAAATTGGAGGCAGAAGAAAAGGCAAAAGCCGAAGCCGAGAAAGCCGAAGAGGAAGGCAAAAAATCTAAAAAGAAGAAAAAAGAAAAGAGAGAGAAGAAAAAAAATAAATAATATTTAGTAGATACGCACTGCGGTGCGTATCTACATTTATAATTGTAATTTTTTAAATTTGCTTAGCCTTCATATTTCATAGCAGGCTGAGCCAAAAAAGAAAAAAATGAGTTGCTAAGAGCCAGAGCAATATGTACAATCAGGGCAATCCAAATATCACCGGTTTTTAGGGTAAGATAGGAAAGTAAGAGTCCCAAAGGAATAGCTCCAACAGCTTCCTTCTGCCCCTTCGGGATATGAGCTATGGCATAAATAGCAACATTGAGCCAAATAGCGACCCAAGCTCCTGCCACACGATAAGTAGCAAACAACAAAAAACCTCTAAACAATAATTCGTAGGCGAGCAAATAAGCTATCCAACTGCTGTACTCTTGAAAAAAAATCTTTTTTGTCCAGACAGAAAGCCTTATTTGTGGATATACAGCTAAATTATCTGCTTTTTTGGCATTCCAGAAGTTTAGGGGTATCACGATAGCTACCAAGCCTATTATCCAATAAAAAGTTTCTATATTTTGGGGGAATTTCAGACCATAATTAGCTAAAAAATTGCCTTCTGAACCTAAAAACATCAACAATGAAGGAAATACTCCCAAAAAAATGAACCCTGTATAACGCTGAAAAAGAACCCAATATAAATGTTGCTTATCTGTTTGATGAGGATATTTTTTTTCAAAAAACGCTTTACCTTTTTCTGATTGACTGATAAACCAATAGGCAATAAAGCCGAAAGTTGTGGCAGCCAAAGCTAATGCAGCTTCTAATGATTTTTTGTCCAACTCAAACATTATGTAATATCTCCTAATTGTGGTCTTATTAAAATTTCTTCTACGATACTTTGTGGAGCAATTTGGTAGATAGTCCAAATAGTTATTGCTACCTCTTCAGGCTTCATAAAACGTTCAGGTGGCAAATCTGTATTTTCCCAGCTACTTGTCAGCGTAGCACCAGGTAAAACAGCCGTAACGCCTATGTTCTTATCTTTTAGCTCTTCACGAAGTACTTTTGTCATTCCGTAAAGTGCATATTTGGAGATGCAATAACTCCCACCATTGATATAAGGAGTAATACTCGCTGTTGAGCAAATATTAAAAATATGCTTTTTATCCGCTGATAAGAGATGTCCAAGTAAGGCTCTGCTAAGATGGTAGGCACTATACAAATTAGTTTCTATAAGTTTTTCAAGCACTCCATCTTCTTCATTCTGAATTTGCCCGGGTAAAAATACACCAGCATTATTTACTAAAATATTAAGATAAGGACTTTCTTTTTTCACGAAATCAGCGAATTTTTGTACCTCTGTTTTTAAGGATAAATCGGCGACTAAGGCGGAGAATTGCACTTCTGGATACTTATTTGCTAAAAAAATCTTTAGCTCATCAATATCTTTTTGATGTCGGGAGCAAGTAAGCACGTGAAATCCATTTTGGGCGAATATCTCCACAATAGCTCGTCCTATGCCTTTTGTTCCACCAGTTACTACGATACTTGGCTTCATTTTATTTTCTATCTAAAACTTTTTTTACAGCTTCTACCACATTTTCCGTATCCAAGCGATACTTTTTCATTAGCTCATCAGGGGTGCCGCTTTCTCCGAAGGTATCATTTACGGCAACAAATACTTGCGGTGTGGGCATTTTCTGAGCTAAAAGTTCTGCTATGGCACTTCCCAAACCCCCAAAACGCTGGTGCTCTTCGGCACTTACCACAGCCTTTGTTTTGGAAACAGAAGCCAAAATAGCTTCTTCATCTAAAGGTTTGATAGTATGAATATTGATAACTTCTGCATCTATACCTTGTTGGGCTAATATTTCGGCTGCTTGTAGAGCCTTCCATACGAGATGTCCTGTGGCGAAAATACTTACATCCTTACCTTCTTTTAGCAAAAGAGCCTTACCGATTTCAAAAGGGGTATTTTCGGGGATAAAAGTAGACACTTTGGGTCTGCCGAAACGCAGATACACAGGTCCGTAGTATTCGGCGATAGCCATTGTAGCGGCTTTGGTTTGGTTGTAGTCGCAAGGATTGATAACGACCATTCCTGGAAGCATTCGCATCAGTCCGATATCTTCCAAAATTTGGTGTGTAGCTCCATCTTCTCCAAGTGTGATACCTGCATGTGAAGCACATATTTTCACATTTTTATGGGAGTAGGCGATGGATTGCCTGATTTGGTCGTATACTCTACCTGTGGAGAAATTCGCAAAAGTTCCTGTATAAGGGATTTTGCCACCGATAGCAAGTCCTGCGGCAATACCCATCATATTGGCTTCGGCAATCCCGACTTGGAAAAATCTTTCTGGAAAAGCCTTTTGAAAGGCGTCCATTTTCAACGAGCCTGTTAAATCGGCACAAAGCCCTACAACTTTATCATTTTGTTTGGCTATCTCCAGCAAGCCCGCCCCAAAGCCTGAGCGAGTGTCGTTATTACCTAATACCTCTATTTTTTTCATTCTGCTTAATTTTTAAAAAATGATGTTTGCTATTTCTTTTTGTACATTTTCCATTAACCACATAGGTGTAGAGGTTGCCCCACAAATGCCTACTTTATCACTCTCTTTGAACCACTCTTTCTGAATTTCATTTTCATCTTCTATAAAGTAGCTTCTTTGGTTATTTTTTTGGCAAACCAAAAATAGGGATTTCCCGTTGGAGCTTTTCTTACCGCTTACAAATATAATCACATCGTTTTGTTTGGCAAATTTTTCTAATTGGGGTTCTCTATTAGCCACTTGCCTGCAAATGCTATCATTGGTATCGAAATAAGCAAGTAAATCTTGATTACTTTGGCTAATTTTTTCCTCTATTTTACCCTTCATTTTGTAGAAACCCTCTGTGCTTTTGGTAGTTTGGCTAAATAACGTAATAGGTTTTTGGTAATTGATAGTTTCCAAATCTTGTTCGTTGCTGATGATAATAGCTTCCTCTTGCGTTTGCCCAGAAAGCCCAATGACTTCAGCGTGTCCTTTTTTGCCGTAAATTAAAATTTGTCCATTTTGCTCTTTTACTTTGTCATAAGCATTTTTAATACGATTTTGCAGTTTGAGTACTACAGGACAGGAAGCGTCAATGAGTTCTATATTATTTTTGATAGCTATTTCGTAGGTTTCTGGGGGCTCGCCGTGAGCCCTGATAAGCACTTTACAGTCGTGAATGTTCCCTAATTGTTCTCTATCAATAATTTCTAAACCTTTTTGGTGCAGACGCTCCACTTCTTTGTCATTATGAACAATATCTCCCAAACAATATAATTTGCCTGAAATCGCTAATTCATCTTCAGCCATTGCAATTGCGTATTCTACACCAAAACAATAGCCCGAATTTTTATCTATTTCAATTTTCATTGGGTTCAATTTTTGAGTTCTATCTAAAAAATGTACAAATTTAACAATATGCCTAAAAATATACTAAAAAAAGTAAATTTTTATGGAGATTGTTTAAGTTTATTTGATTTTCAGCCTTGTACCCAAATAAAGAAGCCGCCCCATTGATGTCCCCCAAACCATTGAAGCGTCAAAATTGGGATTTTCTGTGTTATCTGGGCTTATAATAAGAGGCTCTTGCCTGAAATCGCTTAGGTTTTCGCCTCCCACATAAATTTCAAATTTTTTCCAAAAAGTTTTACTTATTTGTGCATTTAGTAGTAAAAAAGTTGGAGAATAGGTGGAGAGTTCTGTATGCTGTGGCAAACGTTGCCTGCCATTCCATTTGAGCGTGGCATCAAACTGCCAAGCACTGCGGCGGGTGGTATAAGAAAAATTAGCAAACCAGCGATTTCTGCTCACAAAGGGTTTTTCTTGTAATTTGTTAGCGAGTGGCATCTGAACATCATAGAATTTGTAGGCGAATTTCGTTTCCAAACCTGCTAAAAGGTTATACTGTAATTCTATCTGAAAACTATTAGCGTAGGACAAACCATTGAGTTTTTTGAAATATATCTTGTTTTGATGACTATCCATATCAACGATTAGCTGTTTTTCAAAACGAGTATGAAAAAAATCTGTTACTAAACTTGCTTTTTTAGAAAAAATTGAAAACTCTTGTTGCAAACTTAGTCCATAAATCCACGAACTTTCTTCCGTAAGCCCTTCGCTTATAATTTGTCGGTTATTTACAAGCAAACCTATATTTTCGGCGATGCTGTTAGCTACTCTAAAACCTCTCCCTGCCGAAATTCTCAGAATAGTATTTTCTTTTGGGCTGTACTTTATATTGAGGCGAGGTGTATAAACCCAAGCAAAAAGATTATGCCAATCCAAACGATTTCCTAGTATGAAAGTGATTTTTGGGGTTTTCCAAGTATATTCGGCAAAAATACCTGCCACAAACTCCCTTCTACTAAAGGTGGAGTCCGCAAATTTTTCTTGGTAGGTGTCGGCAACTATGCTTCCGCCTACTCGGTATTGATGATTAGTATTTTTGAGTATGTTTTGATAAATGAACTGATTGTAAGAAGTCTGCTGATTACCCTCATAGGTGTTTTTTCCTAAAAAGCCATTTTGTTGATGAATAATAAGAGAATTGATGAGTCCTATACTTTTTTGAGGCTTTTTTGGGAAAATAAGAGCATTTTTTGCGAAAAGCTCTGCTCGATGTGTTCGCATTTCCGTTCCATAGAAAGTTTGCGAGGTAGGATTTTCTTCCCAGAACTTTATTTGTCCACTTTTTCTTTGGTCGTAGAGGTATTTCCAGCCAAATTGACTCATCATTTTTTCTCCTTTTCGCTTCCAACGATTCATAAAATTATATTGTGTATAAAGTGGCGTATCCAAAAAACTATCTTGGTTGGTATCCATTTTATTTTGAAGGGTGCTAAGGTGTGTAAGAAAATTGGTATGCCATCTCTTGTTGACACGCGTTCGGTAAATGGCATTTATTTCAGCACGACCAAAATAGTTGAGGTAAGTATTTAAGATGGCTTTTTCTTGGGCGTCGGGTTTGAGAATTTCTACATTGATTTGCCCTGTCATAGATTCGTAGCCGTTCAGCACGCTGCCTGCACCCTTGATAATATCAATAGATTGCACCCAAGTTCCTGGAATGAAATTTAGCCCATAGCTGATGGCAAGCCCTCGCAAAAATGGTAAATTTTCGGCATTGATGAGTACATACACACCATCAAGCCCCAGCATTTTGATTTTTTTTGTTCCTGTAATAGCATCTTGTGAAGCTACATCGATGGAAGCATTGGTTTCAAAACTTTCCGAGAGATTACAACAAGCGGCTTTGCTAAGCTCTTTACTTGATATAAATTCATTAAGGGCAACACTCTCTTTATCTACAAAACTGCTATTGGCGGTTACTTCTACGGCGGTTATTTCTGCTTTATTTTCTACTAATGTTACTTTTAGAAAGTTTTTACTTTGTACCAAAATGGTATCACTTTGATAATCAACAACTTGTATTATAAGTTTTTTCGGCAAACTGATAATGGGAACTTCAAATCTTCCTAAGGAGTCGCTTTGACTACCCACATTTGTACCAAGCCAGAAAATATTGGCAGCAGTAATAGGCTTTTTATCAGAGGTTTGTACTATACCTTGTAAGGTTTGGGCATTGCCATAATAGTCCCAAAATAGTAGGCAATAAAGACCTATCCATAAAGTCTTGTTTTTTAATGAATAAAATATCATATTTTTTGATTTAAAAAGATTGTTAACTTATTTTTAGGATAATTATCTGAAAATAAGTTACTTCTAAATCAAATAAGAACAAATATGCTGGCGTAATACTTTCCCAAAAACTACCAAAGGAGGAGGCTTAGCGTATTTAGGGCTAAACTTGATTTTGGGTATTATGAAAAGAGGATTACTGAAACTGAAAGTAAATAATGGGATAGGTAAAGCAAATGAAAAAGAAAGAAATTGAAAGGAGCGTAAATCTATACTAAGTTTTTGTATTTCAAAAGTTTCTATACAACAAGCATAAGCAGAAATTTTAGGTTTGCTACATACTTTTTCGTTGGCAGTCTCCGTACAGCAAGTTTGATTGGGTGGAGCGAACAGAAATGTTTGTTCGCCTTTCATTTTACAGCTATGTTTTACCAAAACGAAGCTATTGTTGGCTATGAATATAACCAAGAGTAGAAAAAAAGCAAGCGTTTTGATAACTATTTGTTTCATAGAACCTTAACGTTGGTAAGTTCTTTTTAGTTTTCTATTGTCCAAAAAAAAACTGTTATCAGAAATAACAGCCTTTTTACGTATGCTTATTAAAATCAACTTAAGTTTTATCTGTATTTTTGCTAAAAGCGTTGAGATAGTCTTTTACGCCTTCCATCATCATATTATAGCCGCCAATTCCTGAAGCTGAAAACTCTTTGAAAGGACGCATAAAAGGCTCAAACCAAGTTTTATAGAGTTTTATCCACATTTCTTCCAAGCTATCCAAACGATTTTTCTGAAAAAAATCAGCATTGAAATACTTATTGGCACTGTCTTTCACCAAATCTGTCCAAGTGTTATTGATATTACTCTCTTGCATTTTTTGTAAATCTAACAAGTGGTTTTGCATGTTAATGCCTGCGTTATTTTGCAGATGTTGGTAAAACTCTTTAAGAAGTTCATTTTGTTGTTCAAACCAAACTTTATACACCTCCGCAAAATTTTCAAGGAAGTTATCTTTCCCCCATTGGGCAAGGACTTTCCGTATAGCTTCCAAAAAAAGCTCCATTTGTTTGATTTGGAGCTTGCTTACACCTTCAACGATTTCTTTTGTTTGGTTTTGCATTGTTTCAAGATTTCTCTACAAAACTAAAAAAAAATTGGATATTCTACAATTTAATTTTGTGTTTTTTTTGTAAAAAAACTTCTAAATTGAATATTTTAGTAAAAAAATTGTATTATTCATATATTTTTCTTGTATAAAAATGTTTCTTTTTTGCAAAAGATATTGCTCTTCTTCGGTATCTGGCATTTTTTGTGTATATTTGCGTTTGTTAGTATATGGCTATGAAAAATTTATTGATTCTTCTTTTTGTTTTTTTCTTCGTGGATGTTGCTTTCGCTCAGGATACACTACGGACTAAAGTTGATACAGTACAGGTCATTCCTGAAAGTCCTCAGATTAGTTTTACAACCAAGGAGTATAATTTTGGTACTATCAAACAGGGAACGGTTGTTAGTTATGACTTTGACTTTACCAATACAGGAAAAAAGCCACTAAAGCTACTTGCTGTGCAGGTTGGTTGTGATTGTACGACCCCCCTCTGGGAGAAAAAAACCTTGGCTTATGGAGAGAAGGCTACCATCAAAGTAGTTTATTCGCCTAAAAGTAAGCATATAGGAGAACAAAAAGTAACAATTTTTGTAATTAGCAATGCTCAAAATAAAGAAGAACTATTATACCTTAAAGGATTAGTTACGCAAAATTAAACGCTTATGATAACTGCTGTACGCAATGTTGTAGATGCATTTTTAAATACTCCCCCCAATTACCTCAAATCTATTTTTGGAACGCCAGATACTTGGGTAGATACACACAAATTTTCGGAATTTAACTTAGCTTCCAACGATTTACTAAAATTTATTAAGTATAGCTCTGAGGTAACGCTACCGCCTCTGTTGGGAGATAATTACTTTTTGAAGGCATTTGTGCCTACTTTTTTACAATCTTTACTTTTTATGGAGCATGCCTCTATCTTTGAGGTGAATATGGCAAGCAATGCTGATAAGTTTGCAGATGAAAAATGGTTTTTTATCAATGGTATTGTTACCAATGAAGATTTGGCAGCAGCAAATGGGAAATATATTTCTCTGCTTTTTCAACGGGCTGTTACGGTGCTTCATAATCCTACCAACGGTATAGGTTTGGATATGATGCAGTATGTAAATGGGAAGTTCGGGCAAAACAATTTGGAGTTTGCCAAATATGTAATGCCTACTATTAGAAAGGCATTAGAAGAAAAAAACAAGGTTGTACTTATTAGTCATTCACAAGGAACACTGATTGCCTCCACAATACTTGATTTGCTTATTCAGGAGAATAATAGAAATTTAGGAAAATTAGAAATCTATGCTTTTGCTAATTGTGCTGTAGAAATGAGCCATCAGGTGATAGAAGAGGAAAATAACAAGCCTTTGATAGAAAGTTTTTCTAATGAGTATGATGTAGTAGCAAAATTGGGCGTTTTACACCCCAACAAAGAGGAGAGAGGTATACAAATAGATGGAGAGCATTTTATCAAAAAAGATGGCTGGGGGCATTTTCTTAATATTCATTACCTTAGGGATTTTGCAGAGGGCAAGTATATTGATGAAAATGGTAAAAAAGAGTCAAGGTTATTTAGCTATATAACCAAGTAATAAGAGCCTCATAAGTCTGTATCAAGCCTTATAGGTTTTCAAAACCTATAAGGCTTGAGTATGTCTAATCATCATCTCTGCTAATTCCTAAAAATTGTAATACATAATACATAAGCATCGCTATAGAGCCTAATGCTGCTACAACGTAAGTCATTGCTGCCCAAAATAAAGCATCTTTAGACATTGCGTATTCTTGTCCTACGGCTACCCCTTTTTGCTGAATCCAAGCTAAAGCTCTTTTGCTGGCATCAAACTCCACAGGCAAAGTAACCAAGCTAAAAAGCGTAATCACCCCATAAGCACCAATAATTACCAACAAAACTAACTCTATGGGGAAGGTTCTGTATAGGGCTGTTCCTCCAATAAAAGAAAGCATCATAATGATATTAAGAATATTAGCACTAATATTTTGTACAGGCACCATCATAGAACGAAATTCTAACATACTATAAGCCTTAGCGTGCTGAACGGCGTGCCCACATTCGTGGGCTGCTACGGCTACAGCTGCCGCTGAATTGCTATAATAAACGGCTTCGCTGAGGTTTACAGTTTTGTTGCTCGGATTATAGTGGTCGGTGAGCTCTCCAGGTACACAAGTAACGCTCACGTTATAGATGCCGTAATCTCTTAGCATCTGTTCGGCGGCTTCCTTGCCCGTAAGGTCTGATTTTAGCCTTATTTGTGAATACTTACGAAATTTGCTTTTCAATCGGCTGCTTACAAGCCAACTGGCTAAAAAAGTAAGCCCTAAAATGATGTAAAATGTCATAGAGATAAGGTTTAAAATTTAGTAAGACTTTTTAATTTTTTCTATAATATTTGAAGTGGAAAAACCCTCAACAAGTGTTATAGTTTTTACTTCTCCGCCTTTAGCCAATACAAAATCTGCACCAACGATATTTTTGACATCATAATCATCACCTTTGACCAAAATGTCAGGTGAAATAGCCTCAATCAGACTTTTTGGCGTATCTTCCTCAAAAAAGCAAACAGCATCAACAAAAGCTAAAGCCGCCAACATTCGGGCTCTTGGATACTCACTGATAACGGGGCGTTGTTCGCCTTTAAGTTTTTTTACAGAACTATCTGTATTTAAGCCTATTACTAAGCGATTGCCCAGATTTCTGGCTTTTTCAAGATAGTCTATATGTCCTAAATGAACAATATCAAAGCAGCCGTTGGAAAAAACAACCTTTTCGCCAGCTTGCTGCCACTCACGAACTTGCCTTTGCAAGGCTTCTATAGTTAAGATTTTCTGTGCTGTATGGAACATTGCTCAAGATATTTAAACGAAAAGCCCTTAAAAATGATTATTTAAGGGCTTTTTTGTAGCGAGGAGGGGAATTGAACCCCTGACCTTCGGGTTATGAATCCGACGCTCTAACCACCTGAGCTACCTCGCCAATTCGGACTGCAAATATCTCTAATATTTTTTTTTCAAGCAATTTTTTTTAGATATATTTTTTTACAATACCAGAAAATATAAAATTTACTATATTTGCTTTTTACCCTATCAAAAGGATTATGAGCAAATATAAATTTATAAAAGAATATGAAATAAAAGCCTCCGTGAAAATACTTTACCCGTACTTTTCTACACCTGCAGGCTTACAGGAGTGGTTTGCTGATAGCGTAAAAACCACTATAGATGCACAAACTTACAACTTTCATTGGGATAACGAAAACCACACGGGAAGGATTGTATCACATAGAGCAGGAAAATCTATAAAATACGAATTTTTACCTGAAAGCCCTGAAGAAGAAGGCGATGAATCTTATATTGAGTTCAGATTAGACCATAATGAAATTACAGATACTACTTTTATAAAAGTAATAGATTATTCTAAAGAAACTGATATAGAGGAACTTAATGAGCTATGGGATGGCTTGATTCAGTCTCTTAAAGAAAATGTAGGTGGATAAAACTTTGCAGAATTGAAAAAAATAGATGCCCTTATATTAAAAGCATTTTTGCCTTCTTTTGTGCTTACCTATTTTATCGTAATCTTTTTGTTGCTTATTCAAATGATGATGGGTTATGTGGAGGAGTTTGTAGGCAAAGATGTTGGCTTTTTTACTTTTGCCAAAATGCTTTATTACTTCGCCTTACATCTGACGCCTTTGGCTTTGCCGCTGGCTCTGTTACTTTCAAGTTTGATGGCTTATGGTAATTTGGGAGAGCATTTTGAGCTTACTGCTATCAAAAGTGCAGGTGTTTCATTGGTGAGAACCCTTATTCCGATTGGTTTAGTGGCTTTGCTTGTCAGTGCTGTATCTTTTTGGTTCAGCAACAATGTCGTTCCTTATGCCAATATCAAGGCTTTTAGTACTTTGTATAACATAAAGCATACAAAGGCTACGTTGGAGCTTAAAGAGGGCGTTTTTTATGATGGTTTGCCTAATTATAGTATTAAAGTAGTCAAAAAATATCCTGACGGAAAAACACTCAAGGGTATAATGATTTATTCACATCAAGATTTTAGGGGAAACAAGGAGGTTATTCTCGCTGATTCGGGCTTAATGTACACAATGAATGTTGCAAGTTACTTGGTAATGGAGTTGTTTAATGGAAACTCATATACAGAGTATAACGATGGCAATCCTACTTCTACTAAACTTGTGAGAAATCAGTTCCAAAAAAGTAAGTTGGTATTTAGTTTGGCTACTTTCAAAAATAGTGATATTCCAGACTCGCTATTCAAGAGCCACCCCTATATGAAAAACGTACTCAAGCTAAGAAAGGAGTCGGATTCTTTGCTAAATGAAATAGCAAAAACCAAAGAAAAAATGCCACAAGAAATGGCAAAACTTTATATACAATACCAAAAAGAATTGGTGTGGGATACACTTGCCAAACGTACTTTCAACAAAAAAATTAAGCTCTCCCAAAAATATATAGATTCTTTATATGCTTATCAGTTGGATAGTACGCAAACGAAAATGGCTTTTCAGAAAGCTCTCAACCAAGCCAGAACTATCAAAGGGTTTTTAGAGTTTCGGATAAGTAATCAAAAAGCGTATTTGCAAAGGGCTTTGGAGCATAGCATAGAGTTACACAAAAAATTTGCTTATGCTTTGGGCTGTTTTATTATGTTCTTGATAGGAGCTCCTTTAGGCTCTATTATCAAAAAAGGTGGTTTGGGTGTTCCTATTTTGGTGTCTGTATTCTTTTTTATTTTGTATTATCTGTTTAATATGTTTTTTGAGAAAATGGCTAAAGATGCTTTGGTAGAGCCTTTTATCGCTATGTGGATTCCAAATCTTATTTTTGTGGTATTTGGTATTTTGTTTTTATGGCAGGCTCGCAACGATTCTCGCTTGTTTGAGGTAGAAGTGTATAGTCGTTTTTTCAAGAAAATACTTTCATTTTTTCAGAAAAAAGCCACTAACTAATGAAAATAATAGCTTTTATTGGTTTCTTTGTTGTGTGGAGCGTCTACTTGCACGCACAGAAAAATTTAGAGCAAAGCCTCAACAATTTTCAAAAAGAGATGAGCCTCACAAATGCCCAGTGGAGTTTGTATGTTCAAAATGCTGAAAATGGAAAAGTTATTTTTGAAAAAGACAGCCAAAAAACCATGCAAGTGGCTTCTTGTCAGAAACTTTTTACCACAGCGGTTGCTTTAGAGGAACTTGGTAAAGATTTTACTTTCCAAACGCAACTTGCGTACCAAGGAAATATAGAAAAAAATACGCTAAAAGGTAATTTAATTATTGTAGGTGGAGGAGACCCAACGCTTGCTGGGAGGAATTGGCTGGGGAAAAGTAAAATGAATGAAGTTTTTGCTTTTTGGGAAAAAGCCCTCATTAGTAAAAATATTAAAAAGATAGAGGGAAAAATTATAGGAAATGCCTCATATTTCCCTGAAAAAGACTTGCCTAAAGGCTGGAGTTCCAAAGACATAGGCAATTATTATGCTTCTGATGCTTATGGGCTTAATTTTAATGATAATTTGTATGAACTTTACCTCAAGCCTGCCAAAAATGTAGGCTTAGAGGCTGTAATTAGTCATACTTCACCTAAAATTCCTTTTTTAAATTTTAAGGGAAATATCACAACAGCGGAGGCTTTTACAGGCGATAACGCTTATATTTCAGGTTTGCCTATGCAAAATGAACGTTTTTTGAGTGGTACAATTCCACTTGGAAACATTTTTATCATAAAAGGAGCTTTGCCTAATCCGCCTTATACAGCAGCATATTTATTGCATAATCAACTTGTTAGTAGAGGTCTTGCCATTACTGATAAACCAGATTTTTCTTATGAGAAACCAAGTGAGCAGCTTGTTGTTATTACTGAAATCAGTTCGCCTAAGTTGGCTACCATTATCAAAGAGGTTAATTTTTTTAGTATCAATTTATACGCAGAGGCATTATGGAAACAGATAGGCAAAAAAAATAATAAGTCTTCATTTGAGCTTATCAAAGAATTTTGCCAGAAGAAAAATATAACAACTGAGCAAATGATTTTAGAAGATGGCAGTGGCTTATCTTCTGAAAACAGAATAAGTACCCAAGAACTTGGGCAGTTGCTGGGGGCAATGCATTCTTCAGAAAGTTTTTCTGTTTTTTACGAAAGTTTGCCTGTGGCGGCTAATTCGGGTACTTTGCGTTCTTGGGGTAAAAAAACACCGTTGGCAAATAATTTGAGAGCCAAAACGGGAAGTATGCAAGGAGTAATAGCTTTGGCGGGCTATATGCGTAATGCCAAGGGAGAAAAAATTATCGTGGCTTTTGCTGTGAATGCTTATCAGGGAACATACAGCAACATTCGTAAAAAAATGGAACAAGTATTGTTGGCTATTTATAGAAATTAACCGCTATCAATGATGCTTTGGAAACTCAACGAGGTAATTTTTGCGAATAGAAATAAAAAATATGGGGCTTATCAGCTTCGGAAAAATTATAGAAAGGCTTTACTAATAGGCTTATCAGGAGCAATATTGCCTATCGTATTCCTAACTTTGAGTATTTTTTGGCAACCTAAAAAAAATATAAAAACTCCACCACAAGACTCGGAAATGATGTTGAAAGTACAAGAAATAGAATTGATGGATATAGAAAGTTTGCCCGTTTTAGTACAAGAAAAGTACGAAATGCCTATTATAGAGCCAAGTTTATCTGAGCAAAATACTACACAAGAAAAGGAGAAAGAAATAGAGGTAACAGCAGAAAAAAAAGAAGAACCTGCTAAAAAAGAAGAAGTAAAAAAAGAAGAAAGCACAAAAAAAGATACGGTTTCTCAAAAAAATTCAGAAAAAACGCAAAAGCAAGCAGCCACGACCTACACACCTGACGTTTGGAGTATTTACGTAAAGAAAAATATGAAATATCCCGAACAAGCTCTGAAAGAACGCAAAGAGTGTTCGGTGGTGGTGGTAGTGATTATCCAAGATGATGGCTCTTTAAAAATAGAAAAAGACAGACCCTTGTATAGTTGTGAAGATTATTTCTATGAAGAAGTAAAAAGACTCATTCAAAATGCTCCGCCTTTTATCCCTGCCAAAGATGCAGAGGGTAATCCTAAAAAAAGGCTTACGATGAAAATACTTTTTGAGTTGCCTAAGTAGGTTTTTATCCTATCTCAAACCCAAAAAAATCTAATTTTTCTGTTTTTTTTAGAAAAAAAATGAAATAGTAATGCTATTGCTAAACTTTCTATCACTTTTTGGTGTAAGAAAAGAAAGCACCTACGTATAATTTATGAAAATAGCTAACCAATACTTCCCATCTTTTCACACTTCTAAGAATGATGTAGTGTATTTTAGAAGGCTCAATGAGTTTGACGTGCAACCGCTGGTAGATTTTTATTATAGGCTCTCTCACGAAACACGTTACCTGCGATTTCAGATGATAACAGAAAATCTGCCTGAAAAAAAAATATATGAATATGCAGAGCAATTATGTCTTTTGAGCAATCAGGGGCTGGCGATAGTCGCTTATATTTTACAAAATGACGGCTCTGAAGTTTTTGTAGGCGTAGCACGATATATTTTGGACACGAACAGCCAAGAAAAAGCAGAGTTTGCCATTGTTTTAGATGATGCTTATCAGGGTTTGGGCATAGGAATTTACCTTCTATCCAAATTATTTGAAGAAGCCAAACGCTACGGATTGCGAGTAATTTATGGAACAATGCTCTACTCTAATACAGGAATGGTACAACTTATAAAAAAATTATGCCCAGAAAATCATCATTTTCATCATTTAGACGGGCAAATGGAGGTAGAAATTAAGTTATAGAAACTAAAAAAGCCTGTTTTCAGGCTTTTTTAATGGATTATTGCTCTTTTTTAGTATCGCTTCCGCAAGATTTCTTCTCTACTGCTGCACTTCCGCAAGATGCTTTGCTCTCTGTGCTGCAACAAGATTTCTTCTTTTTCTTCTTCTTCTTTTTAGAAAGTTCGGTATTTTCTTTGTTGATGTAGTTATTGGCTACTACTGCTGTTGTGCCTACAAAAGCAAACAAACTCAAGGCTAAAACTAATTTTTTCATATTTTTTTGTTTTTTGATGGGAGATAAAAATTTGTTTTACTAACAAACACATCATAAAAGTACAAAAATAATACCAAAAAAACAAATTTTTATACTAAAACTCTAATTTAGAACGCCAAAAAAGTTTCTGTAATACCAAAATTTTCATCCATCATTATTAGTTTAAAACCTTGATTTCGGGCATCATCTTCAATCCAACAAACTTTTTCATCAATCGTAAAAAGTTCATCACGTGGCGAAAGTCGTCTATTGCCTAAATCAAATTCAGGTTTTAAAATATTTCCGTATTCATCTACCAACATTGCTTTGGTGCTTTGGTACATATTTTGGCATACTAATTCGCCTTTTTCATTGGTTTTTACGCCCCATTTTTCCCAAACCAATACAAATTTGTTATCATTAAATTTGTGCATTTTCGGTCTCCCAACTGTTGCATTTGTATAATTAGTAAGCCAAGCAATTCCTGTAGTTTGAAAAGGTAACTGCGTTTTCAAATTTTTACCTGCTTCATCACCCGTTGCGTTTGGATTTTTGGTTTTGGTATCTATCAATGAATTTTTTATCAAAATCTCTTTTTCAAGTGTGTTCATTGGTTGGTTTTCAAAATCCTTAACAATATGCACAACGGCTAAATTTCTTGGCATTTCATTGTAAATTTTGTCAGGATTTTTCGGTGCTGCAAACGCTGCGATATAACCATTTGTTCCTGTACGAATATCTGCCATATTGATGGAAGTGAAGTTTCCATTACCATTTCTGGCAAAAATATACCAATCAATACCCATATACGAAGCGTTGATGTGTGTTTTGGTAGCCGTAGAAATTTTAGAAATATTTATACCACAAGCAGGCATAAATCCTACATCTCCCAAATCCATAAAGACAAAATCTTTGCCGTCAAACAAACCTCGCTGATTGAACGAATGTCTGAACAAATACCAATGGGATTTCGCTCCTGCACTTCCATCTTCAGCACTTAAGGAAAGCCTAAACGCTGCTTGATGTCTAACATTGATTTTGGGGTCTACATCACCAACATTAGAAGAAGAAATGATGCCTAATTGATTATTTCCATACACAATCGCAGCCGTTCCTGCAGCCATTGGGCTATATACTTTATAATTTCCCATATATTCGGCAGTGTTCAAATCTTTTTTCCAAATTAGATTACCTTGATTATCTAACTTCACGACTTCAAACACATTTGGGCGATACTCCCAGCCTGCTGTTCTGCCCATATCTTCTTTGTTGGTTGTCAATGCGTAAAAATTTTTGCCATCAGAAGTAATGCCTCCCAGCAGTTCCAAAGATTGAGGAATGATTTTGTTATAGACTTTTACAAAATTACTACCTTGTTTTTGGTATTGCGAAATCCTCGCTTTTTTGTGGTGATAATCTCTCCAACCGATGGTAAGTTGTCCATTTTGGTATATAGGTGTAATTTGTTGGTAACCATTTTGTTGTTCAAAAGCATCTGCTCCGCCTTGTGTAAACATATTGAAACTTTTGCCTTTGCTAAAAAAATCTTCCCAAGACATTTTGCTTGGGGGAGGACTTGTAATAGGATTAGGGTTGCCAATAATTTTTACATTGTTGATTTCCATACGATTATCCCCTACTTTTCCAAGCCTTTGAATCCGAACATAACGAGCCGTAATAGTAGGGTTGAACGAAAAACGGTATTCTTTTTGAGGCTTTTCTTGAAATAAAATTGTTTTTACAACTACCTTATCCAATAATTTGGGATCATAATCTAAGGCTTCTTTTGGAAAAGGTACATCTGAAAACATCACAATAAACTCTGCCAGCAAATCTTCCCAATAACAATGAATATAAATTTCATTGATTTCATAACGATTACCCAAATCCACTTGCCACCAAGGCTCATACTTAAACCATTCTGTTTGGGCAATCGTTTTGTCGTCTGCATCAACAGCGTTTTTGGCAACATTATTGTCCTTTACAGAGGATTGCTCGGCTGTTTTATCCAAGGCTAAGTTGATAGCCCAAGTTTTCTTTGGAGGCGGTGACGTTTGTGTGGGAGTTCCCAAAATAGTTAATTCCCTGATTCTCAAAGGTTGTCCGCCTTTTTTGGTTTGCACACGCACCCATCTTGCAACGCTATTCTCCAAATCTACAGTATAAATGCCTTTTCTCGGACTTGATTGTTCTTTTGCCAAGACTGCAGAAAGTAATAGTTCTTCAGTGCCGGTTTTTGAGAAATCTCTCGACGGAATTTCGTAGTTAGAAAGGATAACAACAAAATTTTCTAAAGGGGATTCTTGCCCGAACTCGTTGGTTTCAATAGTGAGTGATTGCAACTGAAAAGTGCCTTGCAAATCAACCTGAACCCAAGCCGAATTTTCCCACTCGGTTGTGTTGAAGGTCTCTTTTTTACCATCTACTATTTTATCTGCACCAAACTCTGCGGCTTTGTTGCCTTTTGTGGAAGACTGAATAGCAGGTTTCCCTAAGGCTACATTATTTTGAGCTTTTGCAGCTAATAGGGCAAATAACATCAAAGAGATAGTAAAATAAGTACTTATTTTTTTCATAACTTTTACGTAGTCTAAAGTAAAATACTTTTCTTCCGTAGCAAGTTATGAAATATAAAATAAGAAGCAAGAGTTTCAACTTAAATTTTGTATTTTTGTTCTAAGTCAAAAATTTTAGCTTTTAAAGCCTGATTTTCAGTCTCTAAATCAGCAATTTTTAAGTCCTTATCAGCTCGGTATTGGTACAAAGCAAGGGCTTCATCTATAATTTCTTTGAAAGCTTCTCTATCCCAAGGTTTCGTTACATATTTGTAAATATTAGCTTTATTTACAGCCCTCACTACGGCTTCAATATCGGAGAAACCTGTAAGGATAATACGAATTACATCTCTGAACTCAGGTAGCGTTTTCTCTAAGAACTCTGTTCCTGACATTTCAGGCATTTTTTGGTCGGTGATGATAAGTTGGACTTGCTCTTTAGCTAGTACTTCTATGGCTTCTTGCCCAGAAATAGCCGTAAAAACATTATAGTCGCGTTTAAAAGCCATTTTGAAGATACGCAAATTGCTTTCTTCATCATCTACATACAGTATATTATATTTTCTTTCGCTTGCCATTACAATAGAATTAAGAAGGATTAAAGATACATAACAGAGTTAATAATTGATTATATTATGATATAAAATGAAGCATTTGTTTGATAGTTTTTTCTATGCCTTGATATATTTGGGAAATATTAGCTTCCATCATATAGCAAGGGCTACATACTACTTTGTGGGTACTATCTATAGAAATATCTTCAACCCCAACCATCACAGCAATATTGCCAGTTTCATTGATACCTTCGCTAATACTTTTTATATCATAAGGGGACTTTTCTATGGTATTCCCTACACTTAGTTGTATGTTTGCAATGCCTTCTAAAGCTTTGGCGATAGTAGTGGGAGCCATACAAACAGCTCCTATAGGCTTTTTAGCCTTATGAAAAGCGATGATGAGTTCTTTTATTTCAGGCAAAATAGAGGTCTGAGCTCCTTCAAAAGCCCAATGCGTAAAATTTTTGGCAACACCAAAACCACCAGGCATCAGCAAAGCATCTACGGTATTGGTATCAAAATGAGCGGTATCTTGGATAAGCCCACGGGCAATACGGGCAGATTCCACGAGTACGTTTCTCTGTTCCTCCATTACCTCGCCCGTCAGGTGATTGATAGTGTGGTATTGTGTAACGTTGGGGGCAACACAAACAGCCTCTATACCTAATTTATTGAGTGCAAGCAAAGCCAAAACTGATTCGTGAATTTCAGCACCATCGTATACGCCAGAGCCAGAGAGCAAAACCGCAAACCTTAGTTTTTTTTCCATAATGTAGAAAGATTTTCAGACTAACAAATTTATCAAAAAAATTGAAATTCTGAACGATTTTATTTAGATTTGGTAAAAAAAATCTAAAAATTGTATTTATGATAAAGAAAATCTCTTTTTTCGTTCTTCTATTTGTTTCTATTTTTTCTTGTAGAACTATCAGAGAAGTTAAAAACTTGGCTCAATGTGAGTTTAGTACTACTACCATAGATAACTTGACTTTGGCTAATGTCAATATACAAAACTTTTCGGAGATGTCCGAAATCAATCCTTTAGATATAATGGGAATTTTAAAATCTTTTTCACAGAAAACGCTTCCTCTCAACTTTGTTGTAAATATCAATATCTATAACCCTAATGAAAAGTTAGCAGCCCTCAATTACTTAGAGTGGATAGCAGAAATTGATAATGTAGAAATAGCCAAAGGCGTAGTAAAACAACGTTATGAAATAGCTTCCGGTCAAAATATAGTAATGCCACTTAATATATCTTCAGATTTGTACAAAGTATTTTCTCAGAAAGAAGGTAGAGACCTCATTGGGAAAAGTCTCAATATAAAAGACGATAACAACCAGCCCAAAAACTTAAAATTAAAAGTAAAGCCTTCTATCTCAGTAGGAAAAGGGTATGTAAAGTATCCAGGGTATATTACAATCAAACAAAAAATATAGAAAAAGCATAAAGCTAATTTTTATTAAGTATTTCCTTGCCTATCATTGGGCTTTATGTTTACATTTGCAATAGGAAATAAATTATTCATTACTAAAAAAAATTTGAATATGAAAGCAACCGTAATCGGAGCAGGTAATGTTGGGGCTACTACAGCAGACGTACTTGCCTATCGTGAAATTGTTGATGAAGTTGTACTTTTAGACATTAAAGAGGGTATCAGTGAAGGTAAAGCCTTGGATATGCTACAAGCAACAAGTCTGACAGGAACTAAAACACGCCTTGTCCCCTCTTTTAATGATTATACCCTGACCGCCAACTCTGATGTAGTGGTGATTACTTCAGGCTTGCCACGTAAACCAGGAATGACACGCGAGGAACTTATTGGTGTAAATGCAGGTATCGTGAAAAGCGTGGTGGAGCAAGTAGTGAAACACTCTCCTAATGCTATTTTGATAATTGTATCTAATCCAATGGATACGATGACTTATCTTACACACAAGGTGGCAGGTATTGCACCCAACAGAATTATTGGTTTGGGTGGGGTTTTGGATAGTGCAAGATTTACTACTTATTTAGCTTCAGCTCTTGCTTGCTCTCACGCTGATATTCAGGCAGTTGTAGTGGGCGGACACGGAGATACCACCATGATTCCACTCACAAGGTTAGCCACTTACAAGGGGGTTCCTGTGGGTAAATTCCTCTCTGAAGAAGCTTTGCAAAAAATAGCTGCTGACACGATGGTAGGGGGAGCTACACTTACTAAACTTATTGGTACATCTGCCTGGTACGCACCAGGAGCGGCGGCAGCGGCTCTTGTAGAAACTATCGTGAGAGACCAAAAACGAGTAATCGCTTCTTGCGTTCCTTTAAATGGAGAGTACGGACAGAACGATATCTGTATGGGTGTACCTGTCGTAATTGGTAAAAATGGCTGGGAAAGAATTATTGACTTTGAGCTAAATGCTGACGAGCAGGCAATGTTTGCAAAATCGGCGGAGGCTGTTCGTAATATGAACAACGTTTTGGCTACTTTATCGCTCTAAAATTTATTATTGAGGTCTTTTGAGATTTACCACTCAGAAGACCTCTATTTTCCTCTTTTACTGATTTTATTCAAAGCGATAGGACTTTGTAAGGAGCACTTAAAGCGTATAACTTCTTTTGTTTTTTTCTTTTGATGTTTAGTTTTACGCCCTTGCACTCTTTTTCTCCACATTTTCCAAGAGTTAGGACGCATTTCTTCTCGCATCAAACAGATGACCTCTTGTTCTGATATGCCAAACTGAAATTCTATGGCTTCAAAAGGGGTTCTATCTTCCCAAGCCATTTCTATTATTCTGTTTGTTTCCTCTTCGCTGAGTTGGTATTTAGTTTTTATACTCATTTTTTTATTTTTCGGAAAAACTTTAGAAACAAACGTTTTGTTTTGTATTTTTACCCAATTTTCCAAATATTTTCTGCCAATATTTTGTATGCAAGCCGAATATTTTTTTAGTTTTGTAGCCTAAATTTGCTAGAAAGCTATCTAAATAGAATGAATTTCACACACCTTAAACTCAAACCAGAAGAGAGTGTAGACTACAACATCAAGTTGGCTTGGCACGCTATCTCTCGCCTCTATAATATGGGAGGCAATAAATACGGAATAACTGCCTCAACAGGTTTTATTTTGCTTAATATAGATTCTGAAGAGGGAACGCCAGCCACCAAAATTGCTCCACAATTCGGTTTGGAGGCTCGTAGTATTACACGTACGTTGAAAAGCATGGAAGATGCGGGGCTTATTTATCGCAAGCAAGGAGATACGGATAAACGCTTTGTAAGAATCTTTTTGACAGAGAAGGGAAAAGAAAAAAAAGAAATTGTGCGTAGGGTTGTCAAGCAGTTTAATGTGGTGATGTACGAAAACATTGATATAGAAAAACTCAAAGTTTTTTTTGAGGTTATCCAAAAAGTTTATCAAATTGTAGATGAACAATCTAAATTAGCAAAAAATGATACTCTATAACGTAACAGTAAGCATTGATAAAGAAATAGAGCAAGAATGGTTGGCTTGGATGCTCCAAAAGCACATTCCAGAGGTAATGGCTACAGCGTGTTTTGTAGAGAACAAAGTGTTACACTTGCTTCAAGAATCTGAAAATGAGGGAAGTA
>JANRLU010000188.1:0-9525 GCA_033762275.1 Thermonemataceae bacterium
ATTACTTTATGGATTTTGGTAATAGGCTTAATTGCTTATACTATTTTGGATAAATGGCTCAATAAGCCAGAAACAAGCAGCTATCAAGATGGTTCTTTTCATCAAACGCAATTAGTTAATTTTCAGATACCTGAAGGCTTAAGTTTTGCGGGAGAATTTGCTCCTACCAAACGTGTAGACATTCGCCAACGTTTGGATAGAGAGTATTATGCCTTTATATTCGGGCACGCTGGCACGGCTCTTACTTTGCGTAAGGCGAAGCAATGGCTACCAATTTTTGAAAAAATACTCAAAGAGAAAGGCGTACACGAAGATTTTAAGTTTTTACCGATTATAGAGAGTAATCTAAGCAACGCTGTTTCACCTGCAGGAGCGGCAGGATTTTGGCAAATTATGCCTGAAGTAGCTAAATATTATGGTTTAGAGATTTCTGAAGAGGTAGACGAACGCTATCACCCCATAAAGTCTGCGTATGTAGCTGCTACTATTTTGAAAGAAAATTACCAGAAATTTGGTAGTTGGGCTTTGGCTGCGGCTGCCTACAATGCTGGGGCAGGTTATTTGGAGGGCGTGGTAAATTACCAGAAATCTAAGTCTTATTATGATTTGTATTTGTATCCTGAAACTTCTCGGTATGTGATACGCTTATTAGCTTTTAAAGATATTTATCAAAATGCTGCTAAGTATGGTTTTGCTATCAAAGAAGACAAATTCTATTATTTGGAGGCAACTAAAGAGCTTAAAATTACAGAAAGTATAGAAGATTTGGCAATCTTTGCCACAGAGCAAGGGATTACTTACCAGAAGTTGTTGGAGTTAAATCCTTGGCTAAAAGCTAAAAGTTTGCATATCAAAGAAGGGAAAAGCTATTATATCGCCTTGCCTATATCGGCTCAGCCACACAAAAAAAGTACTTAATGAAAAATGTTTTGAATGCTTTTTGCTCCAAAACTCATCAAAGCAGACCAAAAAATAGCACTAAGGCTCATAAAAAGGATAATTTTGGCTTTTTTTACACCAAAAGAAACCGCTAAAGCACAGCCTACAATAGGGCTAAATAAAATAGGCGTAAGCAAAGATAAGCCTATAATACCGAATTTCTGCCAAATACGTATAATGAGGCGTTTGCGACTACTAAAAATCTTCACAGTTTTTCCTTTTTCAAGGCGTTTTTTTCGTAAATAAGCAAAGATTTTTTCACCAAGTAAAGGAACAAGGAAGGCAGTGGTAGCCATTCCTGCAGTGGAGGTTACCATAATTTCTAAGGGGGAAAGTCCTAAAAGATAACCCGTTGGCGGAGCCAAAGCAAATTTGAAGGTTGCCAACATATAGACACTAAAATAAGCACTAATTTTTTGCATAAGCCAGAGATAAAAAACAAATATACGTACAAAAGGAAAAAACTCCACCAAAGGCGGAGTTTTTTAAACCACTATAACTATGAAAACTTTTCTTTTGTAATGTTAGGCTTCTGCCGTTACTACATGTACGAAGGAACGGTCGTTTTTGCCTTTTTTGAATACCACCAAGCCATCTACCAACGCAAAAAGAGTATGGTCTTTACCGATACCTACATTCTTGCCAGGGTGGTGTTTTGTTCCTCTTTGTCTTACAATGATATTGCCTGCAATACACTGCTGACCACCAAAAACCTTAACGCCTAAGCGTTTACTTTCCGACTCTCTTCCGTTTTTTGAACTACCAACGCCTTTCTTGTGTGCCATATTAGTAAATATTTAGAAATTATCAAAAAATTAGTAAAAAAAATTAAAAAGAAATCTTAGAAATTTGAACTTTAGTCAAATATTGTCTGTGTCCATTTTTTCTACGATAGCCTTTTCTTCTTTTCTTTTTGAAGACAATAACTTTGTCTCCTTTTACGTGGGCAAGAATTTTGCCACTTATACTAGCTCCAGCTACTAAGGGAGCACCAACGGTAATTTGTCCGTCATTATCAACAAGCATTACCTTGTCAAAAGTCACGTCAGCGTCAATCTCGCCAGGTAGTCTGTGTGTATAGACGAACTGGTTTTCTTGAACTTTAAACTGCTGACCCGCGATTTCTACGATAGCGTACATTATTTTACGAGTTTTTAAATTTTACAAATAAGTTTGCAAATTTAGAGTTTTTTAATAGATTTTGCAAACTTTTTAAATAAAAAACTTATCTGTACGTATATTTTTTAGAATTTTACACAACAAAACCTTGTAATTTGTGGTTATTATCTATATTTTTGCAAAAATTAACTATTATGAAAAGAGTATTTTTATCTTTAGCAATGGCGTCTTTGTTTGTGGCTTGCCAAGAGAAAGCCAACAAAGAGGTAGCCTCTACAAATACAGAGAAAGAAGGGGTACAAACCACTGTTGGTAGTGCTTCTAAAGAAGGAACTTCTACCGCTAATGAGCCTAAAGCTTCCATCAAGTTTGAGAATACAAGCTATAGCTTTGGAGAGATAAAAGAAGGAGAGAAGGTAAAACACATTTACAAATTTACTAATACGGGAAAGACGCCTCTGATTATAGAGAATGCGAAGCCATCTTGCGGTTGTACAGTACCAACCTTCCCGAAAGCACCTATCGCTCCTGGTGAAACAGGCGAGATTGTAGCGGAGTTTGATAGCAATAATAGAGCAGGAGACGTACATAAAACGATTACAATTACTGCCAATACTGAACCTACTACTACGGTTTTAGACCTGAAGGGCAAGGTTTGGGGTAAAAATCCGCAAACACAAGACCTTAGCAATACCAAAGGGCCTGTGAAGCAATAAAAAGTAACCAAATTTTCAATATAAAACAATGATAACAACAATTTTATTACAAACACAAACTGCCAACTCACAGCAGGGGGGAGGTTCTTGGATGAGCATTCTTTTTATGCTGGGTATCTTTGTGGTTTTTTACTTTTTTATGATTAAACCCCAACAAAAAAAGCAAAAAGACCAAGTAAAATACAGAGATAGCGTAAAAAAGGGAGATAAAGTTGTAACAATAGGCGGTTTGCATGGGAAAGTAGTGGAGATAAACAATGACAGTTTTGTATTAGAAGTGGATAAAGGAGTTAAACTTACTTTTGAGAAAACTTCTATCTCAATGGAAGGGTCTAAGCGTTTTGCTGCTGAAAATGCTTCTAATGCTTAGAAAAAAATTGCTATAAAAAAAGCTGTTGGAGTTTATCCAGCAGCTTTTTTTATGAATGAAGAACAAGAAAAGTGTTTTATTTTTGTGCGATAGGCTTAACTATGGCAGGCTTGTTCTGCGAAGTTTTTACAAAGTTCTTTTCTTTAGCAATATAAGGGGCTATCACTAAAGCGACAATAGACATCAGTTTAATGAGAATATTCATTGAAGGTCCTGAAGTATCTTTGAAGGGGTCGCCTACAGTATCACCAGTTACGGAGGCTTTATGTGGTTCGGACTTTTTGAAGTACTTTTCGCCATCAATTACAACCCCTTTTTCAAAAGATTTTTTGGCATTATCCCAAGCCCCGCCTGCGTTGGATTGGAACATAGCCATCAAAACACCCGAAACCGTAACCCCTGCCAGCAAACCACCTAAAACCTCTGGACCGAAAGCAAAACCTGTAATCACAGGAACCAACAAGGCGATTGCTCCTGGTAGAATCATTTCGCGAATGGCTGCTTTGGTTGAAATAGCTACACATTTTTCGTACTCGGGTCTGGCTTTTCCTTCCATAATACCTTTTATTTCTCTAAATTGCCTTCTTACTTCATTTACCATATCCATAGCTGCTTTACCAACCGCACTAATTGCTAAAGAAGAAAATATAAAAGGAATCATTCCACCCACAAATAAACCTGCCAATACTTTAGAGTTAGAAATATCAATTACTTCTATCCCCGCCGTACCCATAAAGGCTGCAAAAAGGGCTAAAGATGTAAGTGCTGCTGAAGCAATTGCAAAACCTTTTCCAATGGCTGCTGTTGTGTTTCCTACGGCATCAAGTACGTCTGTTTTTTTACGTACTTCTTCATCTAAACCAGCCATTTCAGCAATTCCTCCCGCATTATCAGCAATTGGACCGAAGGCGTCTACGGCTAACTGCATGGCTGTTGTTGCCATCATACCAGCGGCGGCAATAGCTACGCCATACAAGCCTGCAAAGTAGTAAGATAATACGATACCTGCTGCCAAAATAATAATTGGAAGCACGGTAGATTCCATTCCTACAGCTAATCCACCAATTACATTGGTAGCGTGTCCTGTTCCAGACTTCTTAATAATAGAAAGTACAGGTCTTTTACCCATTGATGTATAGTACTCTGTAATCCAACTCATCAAAGCACCTACTAAAAGTCCTACGGCTACCGACCAGAATACCCCCATTGAACTAAACTCTACCCCACGAATAATCATTTGTTTGGGCATTAAGAAATTGATGAGGAAAAAAGAAACAATAGCTGTAAGTATAATAGATGCCCAGTTACCAAGATTTAAAGCTCCTTGCACGTTGCCATCTTCTTTTTTGATACGCACAAAAAGCATTCCGACAATAGAAAATAAAATTCCCAAACCAGCAATCAGCATTGGTAATAGAATAGGGGCAATTCCACCTACATTATCCACAGATTTGATTTCTCTGCCTAATACCATAGTAGCCAAGATAGTAGCCACATAAGAACCAAAAAGGTCTGCTCCCATACCAGCCACGTCCCCTACGTTATCGCCTACGTTATCAGCAATAGTTGCAGGGTTGCGAGGGTCATCTTCAGGGATACCAGCTTCTACTTTACCTACCAAATCCGCTCCTACATCGGCAGCTTTGGTGTAAATCCCTCCCCCTACACGAGCAAAAAGGGCGATACTTTCAGCACCTAAGGAAAAGCCTGTAAGTACCTCTAAGGCAATTTCCATTGATTCGCCGTTCACATCACCATCTTTCACAAAAATTGCCATAAATAAAATAAACAAACCGCCCAATCCTAATACAGCTAAACCAGCCACGCCTGTTCCCATTACAGAACCTCCAGTAAAGGAGACTTTAAGAGCTTGTGCTAAACTTGTACGAGCAGCTTGGGTGGTACGTACATTGGCTTTGGTGGCTATTTTCATTCCGATAAGTCCTGCAAATGCTGAAAAAACAGCTCCAATGACAAAAGCTAACACAATAAGTGGATGTGATTTTGCATTCGTTTGGGAGAGGAAAAATAAAAGTAAACTGGTAAATACTACAAAATAAGTAAGTACTTTGTATTCGGCTCTTAAGAAAGCCATAGCTCCTTTGGCAATGTTACTTGAGATTTCTTGCATTTTCTCATCACCGGCATCTTGCTTGCTTACCCAAGCTGATTTTACATAGGTGAACAACAGCCCAATGACGCCAAGGAGCGGAACTAAGTAGAGTAAAAAAGATAAATCCATAACGATTGTTTGTTTTAATTTTTAGAAAAAAAACTCAAATTTGTTTTGAGCGAGGGCAAATATACAGAAACAAACGAAATGAAAATAAAAAAATATAGAAAAATAGCTAACAAAGAAAGTAGGCAAAATAAAAAATACTTATACCGTAGGAAAAACAATAAAAAAAACATAGTTTGCATTAGTAAATCCTTATGTTTTGGATAGAATCTCACCTAAAATATAGTTATGAATGTTAGGCTACGCTTTCTGGGGGCATCACAAACAGTAACAGGCTCCAAGTATCTTTTAGAATTAGATGAGTTAAAAATTTTGGTGGATTGTGGTTTGTTTCAGGGAAAAAAAGAGCTAAGAGAATTGAATTGGGACGAATTTCCCATCAACCCTGCTGAAATAGATTTTGTATTGCTGACTCACGCTCACATAGACCATTCGGGCTACTTACCTCGTCTCGTGAAACAAGGCTTCCAAGGGAAAATCTTCTGTACCTATCCCACCGCTGATTTAGTACAAATTTTATTGATGGATTCGGCTAAATTACAAGAAGAAGAAGCGGCTTATGCAGCTAAAAAAGGTTATTCAAAACATACAAAACCACAAGCTCTTTACACTACTGAAGATGCAGCGTCCGTTTTTCCTTTGTTAGAGCCTTGTGAGTTTGCTGAAGTCGTTACTCTTGATAAAAGTTTGAAAATTAGATTTCAAAGAGCGGGGCATATTCTGGGAGCTGCTATCATAGAGGTATTTGTACGAGGAGATAATAGTTCCAAGAAGATTGTATTTTCGGGAGACTTGGGAAGATACATAGACCCTCTGATGCCCGCTCCTTTGGCTATAAGGGAAACAGATATTTTGTTGATAGAATCTACTTACGGGGATAGAGATAGCATAGATATTTCTCCAGAACTTGAGTTAGGGAGAATAGTGAGGCAATCTGTAGAAACGGGTTGTCTGCTTATACCTGCTTTTAGCGTAGGACGTACGCAATCAGTTTTATATCACCTGACCCGTCTGCTTCATAAAAATCTTATTCCAAATATTCCAATCTACATAGATAGCCCAATGGCAATAGATGTAACAGATTTATATAAAAAATATGAGGGCTCTCAATCTTTATCAGGAAATATTTTTCAGAATGGAGAAAATTTTTTGGAGCACCCCAATATCCACTATTACCAGACACAAGAGCAATCTATTGCCCTGAACCAAATCACCAAAAAAGCGATTATTATTTCGGCAAGTGGTATGGCGACAGGTGGCAGAATTTTACACCATTTATATAATCGTTTGCCCAATCCTAATGATACGGTATTATTTGTAGGCTATCAGTCAGAAGGGACAAGGGGAAGAGATTTGTTAGAGGGCGAGCCTTCCATAAAAATCTTTGGGGTTGCCGTAGCTGTAAATGCCCATATAGAGTCTATTGCAGGGCTTTCGGCTCACGCCGACCAAGAGGAGTTGCTGCGTTGGCTTAATGGCTTTGAAGAAGCTCCGAAAATGACTTTCGTGGTACATGGCGAACTGAAAGCCTCCGAGACTTTTGCCACTATTATCAGAGAGCAAAAGCGATGGCATAACGTGATAGTTCCCAGCTACTTGGAGTCTGTGATGTTATTTAAAGGCATATAAAAAGGGCATTTAGCCCTTTTTTATTTAAACACGATACCCAATTTTTTGAGTTGGGACTTGATGAAGTTTTTTAAGGTTTCTTTGGTATTGGTAGCCACTTTTTTACCAAGCGAATCATCAGGGCGAGGTTTGAAGACCGTATCATGATAGGCAGCAGCATTGGGGCGTTCTTTGGTATAAAAATAAGTATAAATTGACTTGCGAGCCATTCCTGCGGGTACATTTATTTTAGAATAACCGTGATAAGAAATCTCACTTGTTTCAAAAATAACAGCTCTATTGAATAGAGGAGCTACTTTTTTTTCACAAACGGTCATATCTGCATTCCAAATTTCTAAGTCGCCGCCGTAGCCTTCTTTCCAATCTTTGTTCATGTAGATAAGCATATTAAGCCTACGATGGACATTTTTGCCTGGGTGAATATTGAAGTCTATATGTACATCTAAAAAGCTACCATTTTTGCCCTCGTGCAGACCACAACCCAAGTTGTCATCAGTAACAAAAACCTCCTCTATACCTGTAACCGCTGACATCCATTGTGTAAATTCTTTGCTCATCAGTGTCTCTCTGAGTTGGGAGAAAGCAGAATGAAAATCGCCGAAATTAGCCCCTTCGGATTTATTCTCATTGAGACCGTCATAATGTTTTTGGAGGGCTTCGGCGGGTGGAAAATTATCGTGAATCAAATTGGCAAAATCATTCTTCAGAAAGCTATCCATTACCAAATGTCTGTAAGGTTTGCCATTATCAAAGTCTCTTTTCAGAAGCGTAATTTTATCTGTATGCGAATAGGCATCATTAAATATAGCTGGAAGATTTACGGGGGTATTTGTCATAAGAGTAATTTTTTACAAAAATAAGGTTATTTTAAAAAATTGAGAAAAATAAGTCTGTATTTATCTTAAAAATTCCTACTGAATTTCAAAAGAATAGTTCAGAAGATTGATAGTTAAAGTTTTTTCTTTTTCATCAGAGAAAATTAGCTTTAGTTTTCCCGTATTCTTCTCAAAAAACTCTTGCTTTAGAACAACGTAACTTGTATGTTTTTCTTGGACTATTTCTTCTTTATCGTTGTAAGTAGATACTTTTAGGAGAAATTTTTCTATTTTTACCTCTTTACCAATCGTAATCTCCTGAATTTCTTTTAATTTTTTCTTTTTGTTAAAAATAAGTTGTGTATAAACACCTTTAAAATTCTCTATTAGTTGTAAATGGGCAAGGATTTTTTCAAATATCTCATTATGACGACAAGCCCATACGCCCTCACCTTGATACATACAACCTTCTTTTTCAAATTGATTGAGCCATTTTGCCTGCTCCCAGTACAAAGGTTCTCCCAAACAATCTCGCCCGATAGATTGATTGGGAATAAAAATCATCTTACTACTAATATCTACATCAAAAATATACTTGTCTTGTCTGAATAATCCATCAGGCAACCCCTGTGTGTAAATTCTCATAAAATATATTAATTTCCTCTTCCATACTCCAAAATTTTATCTATAAACTGATAAGGTTTGTAGTTTTCTATGGCGGCTTGGTGGAAAATGCAAGTGGCAGGTGTCATACCGGGCAAAGAGTTTACCTCAATGATAATGGTTTCTACGCGTTCGTCAGCATACACACGTACAAAGGCATCTATACGGCAGTAACCTTCTACTTTCAGAATTTGGGCAGTTTTTTGGAGTACTTTTTTTACCTCCGAAGATATTCGCTGGTTTTCTTCAGGGGTTTTAGCAAAACGAGCAGGTGTGATGTTTTGCCCTTCTCCTGCCAAAAACTTTTCTTCCAAACTCAGCACTTCGCCTGTGGCTAAGGTTTCGGAGGGCTCAAATACTTGGTAATCAATGCTTCCATCAGCATTTTTTATTGTGAGCATTCCACCCGTAATTTCTAAGAAATGTATGGCATCTTTCTGAGAAATAAGTTCTTCTACCAAAAAGTAAGTTCTTTTAGGAAACTCTTCGCCAGCCTTTAATTTGAGTGTTTGGCTTGGTAAAGGTAAAAAAGTATCCATTTCTCTGAAACTCATTTCTGCGTATGCTTCCAACTCCTCTCTATTTTTTATTTTTTTCACAGCCGAGCTACAACCATCATCAGCAGGTTTGGCGATGAGAGGATAAGGAAATTCTTTTTCTAAAAAACTGATTTCTTCTTCTTTGTTGCTGAGCCACTTATCTTTGAAAATTAAGTGGTGTTTGGCTACCAGGATACTATTTTTCGCTAAAATTTCGTTGGTTTCGTATTTATTGATAGTAATTTGCGAACTCTCTACACCAGAGCCATTATAGGGCAACCCTACTTTTTGGAGTTCTTTTTGGAGTGCTCCATCTTCGCCGGGTCTGCCATGTAGGGCAATAAATACCTCTTCTACAAGGTTTCTGAGGTCTTGGTACGTGATTTTTTTAGCTTCAAAAATTACTTGTTGGGCATATTTTTGGGTGATATTTGTAGCTTCATTCCTGATTTTCTCTAATATTTGATGTTTATTATCAGATGATAATTTTGATGCT
>JANRLU010000189.1:0-1584 GCA_033762275.1 Thermonemataceae bacterium
GGCGACATAATTGTAGCCTAGGGCGCAAGCCCAT
The DNA here is from genome assembly GCA_033762275.1 of Thermonemataceae bacterium. Lineage (GTDB taxonomy): Bacteria > Bacteroidota > Bacteroidia > Cytophagales > Thermonemataceae > Raineya. The sequence goes on from JANRLU010000189.1 coordinate 35, forward strand.
GTGCGTCAGGATAAGGCTAAATGTATTAAAAAAGAGCAAATTAAGCAGCCAAAACATAGGAAATACCCTCCGTATGATAAACTAAAGGAAAAGACTGGAGTTTGCGCTTGCGAGAGCGAGGAGAAGAAAACTGCAAAAAGAGATGCCAAGAATGAATAGGCCAAAAAGAAACCCCAGAAATAATAAAATGAAGTTGATCAGTTAGAGCTTGCCACAAAGACCAAGAAGAAAGCCGATTAGAATGGGAAAAAAACTGTTGATTGTTGGAAAAAATCCGGTCAGCGCGTTGCTGAAGTAACAAAGCATAAAGAAGTTTGCCCCAAAGCCAAAGTTCAGCCAAAGGACTATTAACTTTAGAACGAAGTAAGTCAAAATCTAGCAATGACTTCCAGCGTTTGAAAGCAAGTTCAATTTGCCAACGGCATCTATAAATAGCTAAAATAGATTGTCCAGAGATTTCTTTTATGTCAATTGTAGTAAAGACTATAACAAATTCTGCTAAGAAAAGTGCATTGGGTTGAGGATTTTTAGTTTGATTTTTTTGTTGTTTTCTTAAAACTCTCTCACGAGCTTTTTGAGCATCTTTTTGTGATAAGCGATAAGTATGAACATAACCACTAATGCTTTCTTTACCTGATTTTGACTTGATTTTAACAGGTAAAGTTAAAGTAGTTTCTGATTGTTGGTTCTTTAGTTCTTCTGCTAAATCTATCTTATTATCCTGCAAATCAAATAAAGGCAAATTATTAGCATTTACTCTATTTATTGTATCTACTTTTTTGCTAGCTTCTATAATTGCGTCCGCACTGCAATATCCACGATCCGCTACTACTATATCTGTTTTCTCAAAGCTATAGTGCTTTAAGCTTTCTGCTGTATGTTTATCTGTTAATTTTATCTCTAGAAACTTTAGACTTACTAAATCCATTGCCACATGTAGTCTTAAGAGTTTTTTCCCTCCTGGCTCACTTATATCTGTTGCATCTACTAGACATATTCTTCTGCCCTCAACTGTTGGCATTTTTTCTAGTCCCAGCATTTTTCCTACACTTGCTTTTATCCACTCAGTACAACCCTCTAATCTTTCCTTTATTGACTGATCTGTTATTGGCTCATATAACATACTTATTATTCCTGCTATTTGCCTTAGGCTTTTATCTAACCCACTATACATCATCACTATCCTTAGTAATTGTACTATTGTCTTTATCTTCCTTGCTCTTTGTAGTGCTTTGTGTTCTTTTGCCATTTTTTCTATTTCTTCGGGTAGCTCTTGCATTATTTCTTCAAATATTTTATCTGCTTCTAGGGCTGGCATACTTTTCTTTGACTCCTTTTTTTCTTTTACAAATACTTGAAGTCTAGTATGCCTCTTATTTTTCTTTACTTTACACCCTTTTTTCCTTATCCTGCCGCACATGGGCTTGCGCCCTAGGCTACAATTATGTCGCCCCGTTGGGGCTTAAGAATTAAAAATATCAAAAAACTTAGTTTACAGTGTAGTAATTAATTTTTAATTATTTAACTATACTTGTAAAATTTCCACACTA
>JANRLU010000190.1:0-8259 GCA_033762275.1 Thermonemataceae bacterium
ACTATGTTACAAATTTCAAAAAAATTATTGGCGAACTTCAAAGGTTTTTGAGAGATACCGCCCAAAATCCCGAAAAATAAAGGCATTAGCAAAAAAGCAGGCTTTGAGCAAAGTCTGTGCCACATTTTTAGCTTAACTTAATGGGTTTGAATCTGTGTTAGTGGCTGGTGTTTATTGTTTCGGTTTAATTGGTATCCAAATTTCTTCTTCTGAATTTGGGTCGTTGTTTTTGTATTTGTCGCCCAATACTTCAAAATGTGGTCTGTCATCTAAAACGTAGTCTGAACTTGGTAACCAAGTCCCAAAAATGTATTGAAAAACACTTGGGTCATTACTTGAACCTTTGTAGTCAAATACTGCATAAAGTCCGCCTGCCAATGAAAATGTTTCCATTTCAGTCGGCACATTTTCAAAATTTGTCACTTCAACTGTTGCCCATTTTTCAAATTCATTGCTTGGTTTGAAGTCCGCAAAGTGTGTTGGTTTATACACTTGCATTGAAATCAAATCGTTGGTTATATTGTTTGATATTTCTCTGCGTTTAGACATAAAATTCTGCCATAGTTCGCCTGTCCTGTTGTTGGCTAAACTCATAGTAAGTCGTTTACCAATTAGTTTTTTCTCGAATAAATTTTCAATTCTTGGTGTCATATTTTTTTAATTAGAATGTTCAATCAGTTAATGTTTTCTGAGTTTGAAATAGCTCATCGTTGAGTTGATTTATTTCCTGTTGTAGTGTTTCTACCTTCTGTTTCATTTCATCAATCATTTGATTAATATTTCTCCCTTCAAGAAATGTTACTGTCTCCTTAAATACACCATTGTACGCATACCCTACGAAAATTGTCCTAAGATTGGGGGATGAATTGTTACGTAGCTAATAATTTTATTTTCAATTTGCTGATTAGAACATGTTGTCTGAAAAAGAAGTCTAACAACAGATTTAAGGTCTTTGGAAAATTGTTCAGCAGTAAAAACCACAGAGTCCATTCCATTTTTTGTATAAATCTCGAAATGTGAATGTCCATTTTTTTCGTGGGCTAATAATATAGACCTTGTCCTGCCGCCGTTTGTCAAACCTTGTTGATTAGGTACAAAAGAAAATGAATGCACAATACCACATCTTAAAATAACATACATCTGTGTTGGCAAATCTTTTGAGCCATTCTTGTATTGAAAGTCTTTATATTGGAAATTGACTTGGCTAAAATAGTCCTCAATAAATTTAATATACTTTAATCGTGTCGAATGTCCAGTTACCATATTAGTGAGATAATCTATCATTGCTGAAGTACATAGGAAAACCCATGGGTCGCCACGTTGCGACAATGAAATAATTTCGTCACACCTTCCAATAAAGTAACTTTCAATTTCTGCTAGTGTCATAGTGCTGATTTCGGGTTGCGTACAATGTTGTTGCGGGGCTTTGCGAATTTACAAAAAATCAGAGCGAAGCGAAAGATTTTTTTGTAATTTCAGCTGTTTTAGACAGTTTTTCTTTATATTTTGTCACTAAAACATTCGTAAATAGTTTTATCCTTTAATAAAAGATTTAGTAAATAATGTAAGAGAAATAAATAATATAACTGATATTTATGAAGATATATTGGTTGATGCAATACACCTTCTTTTGCAGATTTTAAGAAAATAATAAAAAATTTTGTTTAAATTATTAAAAGGCTAATTTTTTATTTTAAAACCTTATAGGTTTTGCTTACAAATACACCTCCAACAAGCCTTCTGGCAGATTTACGTGTAATCTTTTAGCCTTTCTATCCACATTTGTTATGGTTTCATCATTGATAGGAATTAAAACCTCTTTTCCTTGATACATCATTACAAGTAAAGAGCCTTCAGCAAAACTATAGACGGTTTCTACTTTATCCAAGAGCCCTTTTTTGGCATCAACTATCTCAAAACCAATGATTTCATGAAAATAAAAATGTGTATCATCTAAACTGGGTAACACATCTAAGGGCAAAAGTAAATTAGCTCCGATAAGTTCCTCTGTATCTTCTATGCTATCTATATCAGCCAATTTAAGTAAGGCAACTTTAGGTTTATTAGGCAAAATTCGGACTTTTTCTACTTCAAAACCAATGAGTTCTCCTTCAAGCTCAACTATCACCGAATCCATTTGCTCATACTCTTCAGGGCTATCTACATCCAAAAAAACACTCACTTCCCCCTTCAAACCGTGTGGTTTTAGTATTTTTCCAAGCTCATAGCAATCTTCTCTGCTGATTTTTTCTTCTTCCATAAAGGTATATTTTTGCCTATAAAATATAAACCCTCACAATATACTATTTATTTTGTGAAGGTTTATAAAATCGGGCAGTTTATTATCTATTCTGCTGCTGTGTTGTTATTGTTTTCTTCCACAGGTGTTTCAGTGGTTTCTTCAGTAGTAGCTTCTACTTGCACTTTTTGTTTCTCTGCGATTGCTTTTGCTCTGTCCTCTTTTACTTTTGCTTCCGCTTCCAAACGAGATTTTTGTAAATCTTTTTTGCTTTGAGCCAAAGTATCTACTTTTCCTTGAATCTTCGCATTTTTGCTTTCAATCCAAGCGTTGAATTTTGCATCAGCTTGTTCTTGTGTAATTGCTCCTTTCAAAACACCTACTTGTAGATGTTTTTTAAACAAAATACCTCTATAAGAAAGCATTGCTTTTACGGTATCAGTAGGAACTGCCCCGTTCATTACCCATTTGAAAGCCTTAGCCTCATCAAGATTTACGGTAGCGGGGTTCGTGTTAGGGTTATAGATGCCTATTTTCTCTATGAAACGTCCATCACGTGGAGAACGAGAATCAGCAACTACCACATCATACATTGCGTAACGTTTTTTTCCTCTGCGGGCTAATCTGATTTTTACAGCCATTTTTTTGTAATTTTAAGTGAGAATGACAGAAACCCGTCTGTCTTTCGGTTTTTTTGGTCGGCAAAATTAGAAAAAAAATATTTTTTTTGCAAAAATATTAGAACTATTTTTTCATTTTTTCTGCAATTTTTTTATTCACAAAAGAAACTTCCTCAAAAGAATCTGAACAAGCAAAAACCAGAAAGCCCTTATCCTTCATTTTTCCCACGATTTTTTCCGTTCTTTTCGCTCCATTCTCTATAAATCTTTCGTGAAACTCTACTAAAATTTGCCCAATGCTCAACTCTTCGTCCAAAATCTGCTCTAATACTTCGTATTCAGAGCCCTCTATATCCATTTTTAAAACATCAATATGCCGATGCCCTAATTCTGTCATTATTTCGGATAACTTTTTCATTTTCACAGTGATGCTATCTGCTACATCTACATTTTCTTGTATGAGAGAGCTTCCTGAAACAAAATTTTTATTTTTAGGTAAATAAAAACTTGCTTCGCCTGTGTAAGTAGCTATCCCAATCGAAAAAAAATGAAAAGATGTAGGTAAAACCTGCTTAGAAAGCCATTCAATGGACTTAGGGGTAGGGTCAAAAGCAAAAATCTCTGCCTGATAGTCAGCTATCAACTCCCTATCAAAAGAAATGTCCTCTCCTACACCAAAAGAGTATACAATAGCCTCAGGTTTTATTAGTTCTGTATCTACAAAGAAACCACTATATTCTTTTCCGTACCACTTATGTTTGCGTTTATCCCTGATTTTCAAATATTTATATTTCCCTAAAAATAAATATAGATATTTTTTCAACTTCTTTTTTAAATGATGTATCATTTATTTTTTGCTTATAGCCAATGAAATTGTCTTGTAAAAAATCTATAAAATTTGAAAAATGATAAGCTATTACAGCTCATAGATTTTTCACAAAAATAAAGGTTATTTTTAAATTTTTAGTCAAAATCATACGAGTTATTTATTTAGAATTGTTTTAAATAAACAGGCTATTATATTTTTAGCAAGAAATTTGCGGCAAGTGTTTTAGTAATTTACCAAACTATGAAAAATTATCCTTCTAAAAAATACGCTTACTTTATTTTTTCTATTGTATTTTTGTCTTTCATAACAAGCCTATTTTTTTGGGCAGATACACAACATCAAAGTGTTTCTCCTAAAAAAGAAGCAACAGATGCTTTCGCACAAACTCCGCCCGCCCAATACGCCCAAGAGCCTCAATACTCAAAGAAAATTGATAGCAATTTAGTTTTGGAGAAAGTGAGCAAAAAGGCAAATAGAGGCAAACTCCACATCTTAAACGACTGGAAAGTAAGGGGTTGGCGTTTGATTTGCCCAATAGAGCCAATGCTCAACGAATGGGAAACAGGAAAAGCTGTATTTAAGATAAAAATTAATGATAACGGTCGTTTGGTGGCTATAGAACCTCTTTTACAGTTATCTACGCTTTCAGAAGAAAACATACAGAGTTTCAAGACAAGTATAGAGTTGGATTTGGAAGGCTGCATAGAGCGTAAGGAAGTGAAATTAGAGGCTATTTCTTCAGGAACTATTACTTTTTTTGTGAGCAAGCCCTAAAAAAACACAGAGAAATAAATCTTCTCCATGTTTTTTAAACTTTTCTTCTCTTTATTTTTTCCCCAATAATTCTGCGGAGCGTACCATTTTGATAAATTCGGCTCTGTAACCTTCTTTATCTTTCCCCTTCGCTGATTCTGCTATTTGAAGCACCAAAGCTATACTGGATTTTCCTTTAAACTCTGAGTCTCTGAGTACCATTGCAAAAGCTGCCACAGCCGAAGCCCAACGGAAATTCTCTGAGGCTTTTTCATAACTTTCTTTCGCTTTTTTGTCCAAAATGGGCTTTTCTATGAGCTTGCTGGTTTCACTTTTTGGCTCTTTGTAACGAAGTTTTACATTCATCATTTCATTACTTTTGTAAGCATTTGTATTTACTTTGGTTTGTTGGTATTTAAGCTCATCTATACCCGCTATTACTTCCTTGCTATCAGCGGGGATAATCTCGTACAAGGCTGTAACAGTATGCCCTGCTCCCAACTCACCAGCATCTTTTTTATCATCATTAAAATCTTCATTTTTTAAAGCTCTGTTTTCATAACCTACCAATCTGTAAGCCTTTACTTTAGTTGGGTTAAATTCTACTTGTATTTTCACGTCTTTGGCAATAGCAAATAAAGTTCCTCCAAACTCTTTGATAAATACTTTTTCGGCTTCTTGGATATTATCAATGTAGGCATAGTTACCGTTTCCTTTGTCTGCCAAAATTTCCATTTTACTATCTTTATAGTTGCCCATTCCAAAGCCTAAAACAGTAAGAAAAACCCCTGATTTTCTTTTTTCTTCAATCAATCTCTCCATTTCTGCATTACTTGATGCCCCCACATTGAAATCTCCATCTGTGGCTAAAATGACTCTATTATTCCCCTCATCAGCAAAACTCTCTTGAGCCACCTTGTACGCCAACTGAATACCTGCCCCACCGGCTGTGCTTCCACCAGCTTCCAAACGCTCTAAGGCTTGTAAAATTTGCTCTTTATTATTGGTAGAAGGCAATACCAAACCTGCTGCCCCTGCATACACCACAATGGCGACTTTATCTTGTTCTCTGAGTTGTTTTACAAGTAATCTCATCGCTGATTTGAGCAAAGGGAGCTTATTAGAAGAACTCATAGAGCCTGAAACATCTATCAAAAATACAAGATTGGAAGGAGGGAGTTTATCTGTAGCAATGTTTTTTCCTTGCAAACCAATCTGCACAAGTTGATGTTCAGTGTTCCAGGGGCATTGAGCTACTTCGGTATGTACGGCAAAAGGTACATTATTTTTAGGTTCGTCATAGTCATACTCAAAATAGTTAATAAACTCTTCCACTCTTACTACATCTTTATGAGGAAGTTGCCCACTATTGATGAAACGTCTGGTATTACTATAACTTGCTCTATCTACATCAATAGAAAAAGTAGAAAGTGGATTCTGATTAACTCCCAAAAAACGGCTTTCTCTAACAGCATCATATTCTTCAGTATTGTGCTCGATGGGATCTGGATTGTAATGTTGGTAGCCTTGCCCAACACTGCCTTTATCGCCTCTGGCAACTTTTCTTTTTTCTGGAATACCTGCGTAATATGCCTCATCAGATTTGGCTTCTGTTATTTTAGTAGCTGGCAAATCTTTTGTGGTTTTGAGAGTCTTCATTTTTACATTGATAAGTAAAGTTTTATGTACCTTCACTTGCTCTGTTTTGTAACCTGCTAAATTAAAAACAAGTGTTTCACCTGTTTGTGCCTCTATTTGGTAATTTCCTTTAGCATCTGTGAAACTTTGTCGGGAAGTATTTTTCACCGTAATTTGTACACCGCTCAAGGCTGTACCTTTGTGGTCTGTAACTTGTCCTGTAATTGTACTTTCTGGCTTTTTCCAAGCAATGACGGTAATAGCTACCAAAGCTATCCACCATAAGAAATTTGTGCTTTTCATAATTTTAATTTTTAAGAGTGATTTTTGTAGGTAAGATGCTGATGCTTTAAAAAATCCATAAAGTTTTTTCTTTTTTTCTTTTTTTACCCCCATAAAAAATATAAAAACGCCTCTATGACTTAAATAAGGCGTTTATTTTATCATTTCTTTTTTATTCTTATAGCTGCAAAAGAGAGCAAAAATTACCTCTCCCGCTCAAAAATCTTGGCAGTGGCTTTTAACCCTGCTGATGATTAAGAGAAAAGCCAAACTATCTCGCAAGGCAAACACGGAAACCGCTGATGCCACGGAAAGTTGTATTGCTGCGGTGAGCAGAACGACCGTAGTAATAACTGAAGTTCCAAGAGCCGCCACGAACCAACCTAGTAGCAGGATTTTTAATTGCGATAGTTTTACTACTATTATCTATATTTCCATCAATATATACAGGATTTAAACAATTTTCTGGAATAATATTGTAAACATCTGATTTCCATTCATCTAAACACCACTCCCACACATTCCCACTCATATCATACAAACCTAACTCATTCGCTTTTTTAGTCTTTACTAGATGAGTACTGCCTCGACTGCCATGTTGGGTTTGTTTATAGTTCTCATAATACCAAGCTACCTCATCTATGTTATTACTCCCAGCATACTTATAACCCTTGCTTTGCTTGCCTCCTCTGGCTGCATATTCCCACTCTGCCTCGCTAGGCAAACGGTATTTTTTGCCCGTCTGTACATTCAATTTTTTGATAAACGCCTGTGCATCATCCCAACTTACACTCTCCACAGGACATTCCTCACAATCTGTGTTATAAGAAGGATTGCTCCCCATCACGGCTCGCCATAGTTTTTGGGTTACTTCAGTTTCTGCCATATAATAACTATCAAGGCTTACCTGATGGGCAGGTTTTTCAGCATCTGCACAATCGCTTTGCTCCGAAGTACAGCCCATCATAAAACTGCCTCCCTCTACATAAATCATATCAAAGGATACGCCATTCACTGTTTCGGTGAGGCGAGAAGATGTTTGACCATAAACTTGTGTATATGCTAAGCATACCAAAAAAAGAATTGCTTTTTGTATTTTCATAACATTAATATTACAAAATTTTTGTCCTTGTTGGTCTTCTTCACAATAGCCTCAGATAGCATTTTTTTATTATAAATGATATTTTTATTTAGTTCCAATTATTTGCTAATTTCAGTTAAAAAAGCATTTGTATCAATTCCTAAGCTAATAGTTCCTTCAGTACTGGGTACTTGTAAAACTTTGATACCCTTTTGTTTGGCTGTTTCTAATGCTTTACCCTCCAATGTAAAAGAGAAGTTTCCATTACAATTTTTATCTGTATTGTTATTCACACTTGTAATGTACTCATTATCAAACCAGAGCTTAATTTTAGATTTCACAGTACATCTTTTTTGAGCGTTAAAAGTACAATTTATATTTACTTTGCCGTCCTTCTTTTCTATGGTAAATGAAGCATTTTCAGCAAATGCTGGAGCTTGAGGTTTTTCGTTTAATTGTAAGGTATTATCTGCCTTTTTAGTAGTGATGTTTTTTAAATATTCCAATTCGTTTATATCAGCTTCTTTTTTCAGCAACCAATGGTAAACATTTTGGTCTTTACTTGTAACTGTGTAGGCTTGAACAAATTCCCAACCCTGAGAACCCATATAGTTCAGGGCATCTACCATAGAGTTAAAAGATTTAATTTTTCCATCTCCATCGCGAATTGATAGATTGTCTCTAAATGCTTTAATTTCTTGACCATAATCAACACTTACATTGACTTTAAAGCTAAATAGTTTTGCTGTTCCTACAAGTTCGCAATAAATGTATTGTTTCTGTTGCCCATAGACAAGGCTAAAAAAAAGAGCAAATG
>JANRLU010000191.1:0-1931 GCA_033762275.1 Thermonemataceae bacterium
CGCTTCTGCTTTGGCTATGGGGTCTGTGATATTTTCTAAAATCTCCAAAGCAATACGGGTTTTCTCATTTTCCAAAATCGCCTTATCTGTGTCAGCGTTTTGTACCTTTGCATTAAAACAATCCAGAGCCACACCTTGCCCCAAGAAACAATCAGCTACGAGGCTATCAGTGTGGAGTGTGTATTTTTCTACGTTTTGTATCACGCCTGCTACTTTCAAAGTCATATTTTCACCTACTTGGTAGCTGTCTTCTAGCCTTTTCCATCATTTTTTAGTTTGAGGATAATACAAAATTACCATCATAGCTTTCGTTCTCTTGAATAGCAAGTGTTTTTATTTTCTACGTTTGGGATAGCGAACACCAACATAAAAGAAATACTTGAGCAAAACAAGCTATTAAAAATAATAAAACATCAATCAAGCAAGTTAAAATAGCTCGTTTCACTGAAAAAAGCATACATAAATAATAGCTTATGATTAACTCAATGATAAATACTACTATAAAAATTATTTCAAATAGGTAATTTCTAAAAGATTGTATATGGAATAATAAGGGTAAAGAAAATAAATAAATGCTAAATAACAACTTATACGTAAGTATAGCAATTTTGATAGCGTACTTAAAAAAAATCATAACAATTTTTTCAATGAACTAACTAAATATTTAGCTAAGTGTTTGCCTGCCCCACCCTTGTTGCTAAGTAAGGGGTTTGTATTGAGAAATGGAGCACCAAACTTGTAGTTAAAATAAGATGCTAAGTAAAAATTTGCACTCGAAGTAATCTCCATACCCATTCTTTCTATTACAGAATCCTCATTTACAAAATCTCCATTTTTGAAACCATTTAAACCTAAAATACTCGCAAAAACTTGAAACCTTTTATTATATAATTTGCTATTCATATAATAATCGGCAAGAATATCAGATACTTTTTTAGGGGAGGATATTGGATAAAGTTTAGCTATGACTAATCCGTCAATATTTCCTAACATATCTTCTGGGGACGCCCATTTGGAAATATAACTATTCCATTCCTCTTTTCTATGTATATCAGCATCTTTTCTGTACATCTCTCCCAAAACACTGCCTAAATCACCCGCCCAAGTTGATGCACTAATATTTAATAGTGGATTTGCTACCCCAACAGATATGTATTCATCATTATAAAAAACATCTAAACCAACAAAGACATGTCCAATATCTACTAAATAATCAGATAAAGAAATTGTTTTCAAGGTGTTCTTAAATTGATTTTTCAGATTATTACTGATTATAGAACTGATGGACTTTCGCTTACTTATTAAAATGTCGAAAGACTTATTATCATAATAAATCTTTCTCATTTGTGTAATAGAAAAGGCTGTATCTGAAGTTTGTTCATTTGAAAACACTGTATTCTCTATTAATTTTATTTCTGTGATAAATTCTTGTATACTTGTAAAAGAATTTGAGGAAGGGCTCTGTAATTCTATCTGAACTTGAGGAAATTTCAATGAGCTTTCATCAGAATTTTCCCATCCCAAAACTTGACTTTTACCCTCTAACAAAGCCTCTTTGGGTTTATCCAACAAGTCTTTTTTGACTTGTTGGAGGGTGTTTTTAAAATCTAAAAGTCCCATTTTACACCGCTTTTGGAGGATTAAACATCTTCGCATACGCTTCAGCTTTGGCTACAGGGTCAGTAATGCCACTGAGTATTTCTAATGCCATTCTTGTTTTTTCGTTCTCCAACAAGGTTTTATCCGAATCAGCATTTTGTATTTTAGCCGAAAAGCAATCCAGAGCCACGCCTTGCCCCAAGAAACAATCAGCTACGAGGCTATCGGTACGCAGGGTATAGGTTTCTACGCTTTGTATGATGCCTGTTACACGTAGCGTCATATTGCCACCAAGCACATAACTATCTTCTACGGCTTTGCCTTTAGTGAAA
>JANRLU010000192.1:0-2735 GCA_033762275.1 Thermonemataceae bacterium
TTGCCTATGCCTGACATTTTGCCTAATATTGTCCCTAAAAGGGGGATATGCTCCATAAAAGTGATCCGTTTTTTGAAGTGGTATTCTTAAACTATTGCTTTTATTTTTTAAAGCCAAATCTCTAAGGAGTATTGACTAAAGTTATCTTTATTTTAAACTCATCTTTCCAAATAAATCTTATTTAAATGAAACGTAAACTCATCTTAACGATATTAGGACTTGGTATAAGTGTATCACTGTTATTTGCTCAGATTAACTTTGAGCATGGTACCTGGGCAGAAGTGAAGGCTAAAGCAAAATCTGAGAAAAAAGCCATCTTTGTAGATGCTTTTACTACATGGTGTGGACCCTGTAAGTGGATGGCGGCTAACACTTTTACAGATACTGAGGTAGGCAAATTTTACAATGCCAATTTTATCAACTATAAGTTTGATATGGAAAAAGGAGAAGGCACTACTTTCGCACAAACCTACAGTGTGAATGCCTATCCTACTTTATTATTCTTTGATGCGAATGGGGAAATTGTGCATAAAATGATGGGAGCCGCGCCCGCAGAGCCTTTTTTGGCATGGGGCAAGGATGCCTTGAATCCTGAAACGCAGTTTTTCACACTCCAACGCAAATACAAAAGTGGTGAGCGTAAGCCCCAGTTTTTACGCAATTATGTAAAAGCACTCACCGGAGCTGGCGAAGATCCTACAAAAGTAGCCGTAGAGTACATACAATCCCAAGATAAAAAAAACTGGTCAAATACTGAAAATTGGGCTTTTATCCAAGAAAATGTAAATGACTTACACGGAGAAATTTTCGTACATATTTTAAAAAATAAAGCCGATTTTGAAGCAAAAGTTGGGGCAGAATCACTTAACAAATTCGTAGAAAAGAATTTGATGAAAGAGGTTATGAAAGTGGCTGAAAGTAATGATGTAGCACAATTGGATGCTTTGAAAGCTGATTTTAAGAAAATAGCACCCCAACAAGCCGATAAATACATAGCCCGCGCCGAATTTATTTTTTATTCAAGAGATGAAGCAAAATCTTTTGAATACATCGCCAAATATTTTGATAATTATGCAGATGATTGGCAGGAACTTAATGAAGTTGCTTGGTACTTTTTCCAAAATTCGGATGAGCCTACCAAACTTCAGAAAGCGACTAATTGGGCTAAGAAATCAGTAGAGATAGATAAAAATTTTGCCAATACAGACACTTATGCCAATCTTCTCTATAAAATCGGAAATAAAAAGGATGCTCTAAAATGGGCAGAAGAATCTGTAGCTTTGGGTCAAAAATCAGGCGAAAATACCCAAGCTACAGAAGACCTCATAAAACGCATCCAAGAGGATAATAAATAGCCCAAGTGATGCTTTTTTAAAAATTTTATTACATCTGCCTCAATAATTCAATTTATTGAGGTTTTTTTGTGTGCAGCATTTTTTTAGAGAATTATTAAAATTACTTTAATTTCGCTCAAATTCGTGTTTAAACAAATTATCGGAATGCTTGGGTTGCCAAACATTTTATGCTCATTCTTCAGAATTTGGCTGACAATCTGGCTAAGTAGTATTTCTATTTTAAATATAGTAGCTCAAAATATCATCATAACACCAACACCCAAAAAGATAGATTATCCCGCTGGGAATGGCTATACACTATTCAAAAAAGGAAAAGAACTCAAACTTGCCTTTGTGCAAGACATGGAGGGCAAAAGTCTCCACGCCGCAGAGATAGTCAATGAGGCATTCAAAGAACGCTACAATTTAGCCACCTCTTTGGAGCGTGATCCCCGCGAGGCTCAAATACAGTTGGTTTTGATAGATGAATCAAGAGCCATCAAAGACCTGAAAATTCCACCACAAAAACTCAAAGAAGCCTATCATTTAAGCATTACCCCAAATCGTATTCGAATAGAAGGCGTTACGCCACAAGGGGTATTTTATGGTGCAATCACATTGGCGCAAGTCATCGAGCAAACCAAAGATAGTACGCTGAAAGCCATCCAAATCACAGACTATCCTGATTTTGACATTAGAGGTATTTCTGATGATATTAGTCGAGGACAGGTTTCCAATCAAAAGAATTTTAAAAAACTGATTCAACGAATAGCCAGATATAAGCTGAACACACTCATGCTTTATATAGAAGATATGATTCAGTTGGATAAATATTCAGAAATTGGTAAAAATCGCGGGGCTTTGACAAAGAAAGAAATCAAGGAAATCATTGAATATGCACAAAAAAATTATGTAGAAATTATCCCAATCTTTCAAACTTTTGCCCATCAAGAAAATATACTATCTCTTGACCAATTCCAAAGTCTGGCTGAATTTCCGGGAGCTACTTCTTTTTGTACCTCATGCAATCTTACTTATAGTTTTTTGGATAATGTTTTGAAAGAAATCTGTACACTATTTCCCTCCGAATACATCCACATAGGTGGTGATGAAAGCTTTGATGTGGGTTTAGGTTTTAGTCGTGTTGAAATGAATAAGATAGGGCAAGCAGAGCTAATTCTTCAGCACTACCTCAAAGTGTATAATATAGCCAAAAAATATGGAAAAAAAGTAAATATGTATGGGGATATGTTATTAAAACACCCCCAAATCTTATCCAAACTACCTAAAGATATTCAAATAATGGATTGGCAATATCAGCCGGACAGCGAATATCCTTCAAATATTACTTTCCAACAAGCAGGACTGACTTATCTTGTTTCCCCTACTGTGCATAATTCT
>JANRLU010000193.1:0-16922 GCA_033762275.1 Thermonemataceae bacterium
AGCATATTATTTATTTGGGTGCTAAGGCAGACGTAAGACCTTGTATTCAGAGAGCTGATGTAGTAGTATTACCTTCGTACAGAGAAGGAACACCACGTTCTTTGTTGGAAGCTGCGGCAATGGCTAAACCTCTTTTGGCAACTGATGTAGCGGGTTGTAGAGAAGTAGTGAAATCTAAAAAAAACGGCTTGCTTTGTGAAGTAAAAAACGCCCAAGATTTAGCAAAAAAAATGATTGAAATGATAGAAATGCCCCAAGAAGTGCTCAAGGAAATGGGAAAAGAAAGTCGCCTACTCGCCGAAAATGTTTTTGATGAAAAAAATGTTTTTTATCATTATGAAGAAGCTATAAGAGTGCTGCTTGCCAAGAAAAGGAAATAAAAATTATTTTTTATGCTTCAAAAAAGCAATTTCCTTTTGTATAACAGCTTCATTTCTTTCTTGTTGAACTCTTTGTAGTTCTTGATAGTGCCAATCTACATTTTGTAGCACCACAAAAAATAATACTTCGCTTTGCCGGTTGATGCTTTTGATATTACAACGATATTTTATATTTTTTTCATACAAATCCGTTTCTATGAGGTTCATAGAAATTTCAGGTATATCAGCTATCAATAATGATTCCAAAAAAGGAAAGATTTGAAAGATACTCTCTCCATAATAAGCTGAAAGGTCTATGAGTGTATTATTGCTATGTAAAAGTTCTCCTTTATCATTGACTAAGAAAGCCAAATAAGCCTCTTTCACAAAGTTTTGATGTGATTGGTGAAATAGGTCTGTATAGGAATTATTTTCATACATTAGTTATCAATCATTTTTTCGGCAATTTGATAAAAGGCATTTTCTACATTTTCGCCTGTTTTGGCACTGCAAAGAAAATCGTAAGACACGGGAAGTTCCTGAATTTGTTCGGGGCTTAGTAGGTCTGCTTTATTAGCAATTTTAAGTATGGGTACATTAGGAATAACTTTTTGTACATAGTTAATATCATCTTCTATTTGTTGGTAGGTGGAGGGGCGGCTGGCATCAAACACATACAACACACCATTGGAGCCCAGATAATAAGAAGTATTGACACGACTTTGTGTAACCTCTCCAGCAATGTCCCAAATCATCAAATTAACGATTTTTTCGCCAACTTCCGTGATTTTTTTATCTATTTTAACACCAAGTGTAGTGAGATATTCCTCTGAAAATTTTTGATAAACAAATTGACGCGTAAGAGAAGTCTTACCAACGCCAAAATTTCCAATCAATATTATTTTTTTGTTTATAGTCATTGATTTTTTCATTTATCATACCAAAGTTTTGAAATCCCTCGATATGAGTCTTTAAAACCGAGTTTAAGTCCTTTTCCGCTATTTCTTCATCTGTAGCGTTGCTGAGTTGTTGTTCGTAAAAAAATTCTAAATATTTTTGTACTTTTTTTTCAAAATTTTTATCCACCACGCCTGAAACAACCGCCACTAAAAAAAATCTTACTGCATTGAATATCAATATTTTAAACTTTCCATATTCTATACTATCCAATTCTGCATCATTTCTGAAAGCATCATTCACAAAAGATTTGATAGCTGTAAGCATTCCAGCAATCATATCATCATCAACTACATCTTGCTTGGAGTAATGTGCCTGCAATATACCAGAATTTTGATAAATTACAAAGACTTCATCAATACTTCTTTCTGTTGCTTTGGCTAAAATAAGCTCTTTACTTTTAATCCCCACCAAACTGAGGGCATCTCTTTTAATAGCTTCCCAAGAAAAAGTATTATCCAATTGCTTATTGATATTTTCATTGATTTTCTCAAACTCTACTTTTAGATACTTTTGAATGAGTTTTCCTATGATAGGATAGAGAGCATCTATCATTTCTGGTTGAGACTCCCGTATTTCTTTTTTAATAATTACACTGATATTATTAAGTTTTTGGAGTTCCGCTTTGACATTTTCAATTTTTTTTTCTAAAACGGGCTCTAACTTTTCAAGAATTTTACTTTCCTCCTTATCCAAAGAGTCTTTAATCGTCCTGATTTCTTCAGTTATTTTTACCTCAACTTGCTTGTTTTGCTTTTGCAAAACTTCTTCAAACATATCAAAAAAAACACTTACTTTTTGTAAAGCATTTTCATTATTATTTTCTTTATTTTCAGGCATTTGTATAAAAATTTTCGGTTTCGGGTTCTTCTATATCTCCACGCGATACACTCAAAATAATACCTAAAGCAACCCCTGTGAAAAGCAGCGAAGTCCCTCCCATACTAAGCAAAGGCAAAGGCAATCCCGTAACAGGTACTAAGCCCAAAGTAACGCAAATATGTACCAATGCTTGCATCACCAAACTAAAAGCCAGACCCGAAGCGAGCAAACCTCCAAAAGGGCGATTGCTACGCGACATAATCGTCATACTTCTATACAACAGAGCCAAATATAAAAATATAACAATACTACCTCCCAAAAAACCGTATTCTTCCACCAAAACGGCAAAAATAAAATCTGAAAAAGCTTGTGAGAGAAATTCTTGTTGGCTGCTTTTGCCTGGTCCTTTGCCCCAAAATCCTCCTGTACCAATAGCAATAAAGGATTGCTCTATTTGGGAGTGAGCTACACTTTCAGGGTTTTTTACAAGTTCGCTGTAAGACTGCATACGCGAAAGAAAGGTTTCCCAACGAGACCCCGCCCGTAAAGCCAGCCCTATTACCAATATTCCTGAAACAACCAAAATAACGAAATACCTGCTCGGAACTCTTCCAATAAACAAGACCAACATGGCTGTTGCAAAAATCACGATGGAAGTAGAAAAATTATTGATGGCAATTAGCCCACAAATAAGCCCTATCCAAGTAATCATTGGTATCACTGATTCTTTGAAACTATGGATATTTTTTTGTCTTTTGGAGAGCATGGTAGCCAGATGCGTTATGAGGGCTAATTTAGCAAAATCTGAGGGACGAAAAGAAATATTGATACCTGGAATAATCAAACTTCTGACAGCCTCGTTTTGCTCTACCCCAAAAAACATTGTAAAAATAATAAGAGGAATAGAAAGAAATACAGCTAATTTGGACAAACGAACGTAGAAACGATAGTCTATACGGTGGGCTATCCACATCACGAATAAAGTAACGACTACAAAAAAACCGTGTTTTTTGAGGTAAAATACCGTATCTCCGCTATTCTCTCGGTAAGCCAAACTCTGTGTAGCACTATACACCACCAACACACTGATAATCGCCAAGGCTAAAGTTATATACCAGATAATTGGGTCGCCTTTGAAAATACTTGATTTTAACTTCGGATTTGATAACATTACTTCTGCTTAACTTTCTTTCGCAAATTTGCTAAAAATATTTATGGATTGATACAATATTTCCTAAATTTGTTTTCTAAATCAGCAATTATCACTAAAAAATAAAATTATGGCTCAAAAAATAGTAGCAGGGAATTGGAAAATGAACTTAGTTCTGCAAGAAGCTCTTACTTTAGTTTCTGAGGTAAGTAATATGCTCAAAGATGAAAAAAGAAATGACGCCAAAGTGATTTTAGCACCGCCTTTCGTTTATTTGCAAAGTATCCGAACTCACATAGAGCAATCTGGTATGTATTTGGCAGCTCAAAATTGCTCGGCTCATAGCAAAGGAGCTTATACGGGAGAGGTAGCTGCTGATATGCTTCAGTCTGTGGGAGCTACTTATGTAATTGTAGGGCATAGCGAAAGGAGACTTTACAATTATGAAACTTACCAACAACTTGCTGATAAAGTAGAAGCTGCTTTGAAAGCGGGCTTAAAAGTTATTTTTTGCTGTGGGGAGGAACTCAAAATAAGGGAGAAGAATGAGCATATTAACTTTGTACAGAAGCAATTAGAGGGAAGTTTGTGGCAACTTTCAGAAGCAGAAATACAAAATATAGTAATTGCCTATGAGCCAATATGGGCGATAGGAACAGGGAAAACTGCCAATACGGAGCAAATAGAGGAAATGCACACAGCTATCCGAAATAAACTTTCACAGAAATACGGACAAAAAGTAGCTGACGAGGTCAGTATTTTGTATGGAGGTAGCGTAAATGCGGCGAATGCGAAAGAGATATTTGCTTGCAAAAACGTTGATGGAGCTTTAGTAGGGGGAGCTTCATTGAAATCCAGAGATTTTACAGAAATCGTGAAAGCCTACAACTAAAAATATTTTATCATAAAAAATCATAAAAACTAATGAAAGTTGCACTTATTACGGGCATCACAGGGCAAGATGGAGCTTACCTTACCCGACTTCTTTTGGACAAAGGCTATGAAGTTCATGGTATAAAAAGAAGAACTTCTTTACTCAATACAGATAGAATTGATGATATTTATCAAGATCCTCATGAAAAAAATCTGCGTTTGAAACTCCACTATGGCGATTTATCAGATTCCACCAATATTATTCGCATTATTCAAGAAGTACAACCTGATGAAATCTATAACTTGGGGGCAATGTCGCATGTGAGGGTGAGTTTTGATGAACCCGAATACTCGGCTGATGTAGATGGTATTGGTACTTTACGTATTTTGGAGGCTATTCGTATTTTGGGGCTTACCAAAAAAACTAAAATTTACCAAGCCTCTACTTCTGAACTGTATGGTTTGGTACAGGAAGTTCCCCAGAGCGAAAAAACACCTTTTTATCCTCGTTCGCCTTATGCTGTAGCCAAAATGTATGCTTTTTGGATAACAGTCAATTACAGAGAGTCCTACGGAATGTTTGCTTGTAATGGTATTTTATTTAATCACGAAAGCCCTTTACGTGGAGAAACCTTCGTAACAAGAAAAATTACAAGAGGAGTTGCCCGAATTGCTTTAGGTCTGCAAGATAAAATTTATTTGGGTAACTTAGATGCTAAACGAGATTGGGGACACGCCAAAGATTATGTGGAGGCTATGTATTTGATGTTACAGCAAGAAAAGCCAGAAGATTTCGTAATTGCTACAGGAAAAACTACACCTGTAAGAGACTTCGTAAAAATGGCTTTTGCTTATGTGGGTATCAGTTTGGAGTTTAGAGGGGAGGGAGAAAATGAAGTAGCTTTCGTAACAGCTTGTCAAAACCCTGATTATCAGTTGCCTATAGGTAAAGAAGTAATAGCCATTGATAAACGCTACTTCAGACCTACGGAAGTGGATTTACTTATTGGCGACCCCAGCAAAGCCAAAAAAATATTGGGCTGGGAGCATAAGCATAGCCTTCAAGATTTGGTAAATGATATGATGGAAAGTGACTTAGCTCTTTTCCAGAGAGATCTATACCTAAAGGAAGGCGGGCATAACGTGAAAAATTATTTTGAGTAGTTTATTTCTTACAAAATAGCTGTTATATTTCTCCTTTCTGGTCTTGTAATATCATCCCTCCAAGAGTTTGAAACTCTTGGAGGGATTCATTCCCTTGCAGTTGGTGGTGGAACACCATAGCCGTCAGGCTAATAATTCAAAGTGTTGATTATCAATATTTTAAAATCAAGTAAAATGTGATAAATAGTAGGGTTAAAACTTGTAGATACGCTGTAGTGCGTATCTACATATAAAAAAATATTATTGATTATAAAAAATTCTTGCCGTGTGAGGTGTTATCACCTCAGACAAAGGAATGTGGAGTAATTAAAATTATCTTAGTTTCAATTTCAAAATGTTCTCTACGTGGTAAGTATGTGGAAACATATCTACGGGTTGTACGGCTTCTATATCATATTTTTGGGCTAATAAAGCCATATCACGTGCTTGTGTGGCGGGATTACAGCTTACATAAACTATTTTTTTAGCTTCGGCAGCTAAAATTACTCTTACAACGTCTTCGTGCATTCCCGCACGAGGAGGGTCTGTGATAATCACATCAGGTTTGCCGTGTATTTGTAAAAAATCATCATTGAGTAAGTCTTTCATATCACCTGCAAAAAATGTAGTATTTTCTATACCATTTATTGCTGCATTGATTTTTGCATCTTCTATAGCTTCGGGAACGTACTCTATACCTATTACCTTTTTCGCCTGCCGAGCCACAAAATTAGCAATTGTACCCGTTCCTGTATATAAATCATAAACTATTTCATCTCCTTGTAAATCAGCGTATTGGCGAGCTATTTGGTAAAGGCGATAGGCTTGCTCAGAATTGGTTTGGTAAAAAGATTTCGCTCCAATCCGAAAGCGTAAATCTTCCATAGTTGCCGTAATATAGGGTTTGCCTGCAAAAGTAATCACTTCTTGGTCTTGGTAGCTATCATTCCTTTTGGTATTGATGATGTACTGCAAAGAGGTAATTTCTGGAAATGTATCTTGCAGAAATTGCATTATTTTCTCTATGTTTTCAAGTTGTGGCTCAGCGAAAATCACCAAAAGCATCCATTCTCCAAGGTTGGTATTTCTGATGACCAAATTACGAAGTAAGCCTTTTTGATTTTTGAGGTCAAAAAAACTGAGTTGATTAGCCAAGGCATATTCTCGAACTTTCAGGCGGATAGTGTTGGAGAAGTCATCTTGCAGATAACATTTTTCAATATCAATAATTTTATCGAAGCGGGCAGGAATATGAAATCCTAAAGCATTTTTCTCCAATATTTCTTCGCTGCTTAGCTCTTGGGCAGTGAGCCAACGGCTATTGGAAAAAGTAAATTCTAATTTGTTTCTATAAAATTGTGTTTGTAGAGAGGGCAAAATAGGCTGAATATCAGGGAAATCCACTTTTGCGATACGCTCCAAAGCATCTATAACTTCTTGTTGTTTCTGAGCCAACTGGTAGTTATAGGCTAAATGTTGCCACTTACAACCCCCACAAACGCCATAATGCGAACAAAAGGGTTCGGCTCTTTGTGGGGATTTTTCGTGTATCTTGAGAGGCTTAGCAAAAGCATAATTCGCCTTTTTCTTGTAAATTTCTATATCAGCAATATCTTGCGGGGCGATATTTCCTTCCACAAAAATTACTTTATTCTCGTGATGAACAATGCATTTTCCTTCAGCAGCAGGCTTTTCTATACGAACTTTCTCTAAAATTTCTTTTTTCATTAAGAAAACACTTGATTTTTTAATTTTTCTTTAATAACTTTCCTTATTCTTGGATTTTTAGCTGCATTAGTTCATCTGGGGTAAATTTTTTCATAACTTTAACCTTAGCAGGCACAATGATTGCATCAGAAAAATGCTTTTTATAGAATTTAAGCAACTTTTTTGCGTCTTCTCTGTTGAGGAAATTTCCCGACAAGACTTTATATTTTGGACGATCAAAAGTAAGATCGGTTGCCTCATCTTTCTGCAAATTAAGAGCGATGCCTTTTATTCTGTTGGCTTCATTTCTATCCAGACCTGCATAAACCTGCACTCTAAATCCGCCAAAAGTACAAGGAAGAATACACCTAAACATTGGACGGTCTAATATCTCATTTAACGAGGCTGTAATATCACTTATGTATTCATTTTTTATCTCATCTTTATTGTCTTTTCCCTCAAAATCAGGTTTTTGATAAGTATATTTTGGAAGTAAAGAGCTTATATTTTCTTGGTATCCTTTACTTTTTTGCCCAAATAAGGTAAGTGGTAGAAAAAGAATTCCTATCAAAAAATACATTGTGAGTTTCATATCTTTTAATTTTTTACTTTTTTCTTCAATAATTTTTCTTGTTCTTGGATTCTTAGTTGCATCAGTTCGTCTGGGGTAGCGTTTTTCACGACTTCAACCATAGCAGGTACGATGGCTGCCTCAGGGAAACGTCTTTTGAAAAATTTATATAATTCTCTTGCGTCTTCTCTGTTGAGGAAATTTCCTGACAAGACTTTATATTTTGGGCGGTCAAAAGTAAGTTCGGTTTCTTCATCTTTCTGCAAATTAAGAGCAATGCCTTTTATTCTGTTGCCTTCCTCGCGACTTGTGCCTGCGTAGAGTTGTACGCGATAGCCTGCTTTTTTTACTTTAACTATTACATTTTCAGGGACATAATCCATAATTCTATGGAGTTTGGCGGTAATATCCATTTTACTAAGCCAAGAGCTATCATCAGCACTTACATAACTTGTGGTAGGGATTTCTATAATTTTAGGATTACCCTCAAAAATAGGTTTTTTATAGGTAAACTTGGGGAGTGTAGGGACTAAATCTTCTTCGTAGACTTTATTTTTTTGCCCAACAGCGAAAAAAGGCGAAAAAAGAAGAGAAAAATAAATAGAAATGAGATATTTCATAGAAACACAAAGATTTATTTTCACAAAAATAGTATTTTTTTAAAATAATATGCTATTATGAGGCTAAATTTCTTAATATTGCGGGAAATTTGAGAATAGATTTGCAAAAAATTTGTGTTAACGAAACGTATTATTATTAGTGGTGGAGGTACAGGTGGGCATATTTACCCCGCCATCGCCAACACGCTGAAAAAAAACTATCCTGCTACAGAAATACTTTTTGTAGGAGCAAAAAATCGTATGGAAATGCAAAAAGTGCCACAAGCAGGCTACGAAATAGTGGGGCTAAACATAGCGGGTATTCAGCGGAGGCTTAGCGTAGAAAATTTGCGTTTCCCTGCCAAACTCTTGGCAAGTCTTCAAGAAGCTAAAAACATTATTAAAAATTTTAAGCCTGATGTTTGTGTGGGTGTTGGAGGTTACGCCAGCGGTCCTACTTTGTATATGGCAAGTCGGATGAAAATCCCTACCTTGATACAAGAGCAAAATAGTTATGCAGGCATTACCAACAAACTTTTGGCACGCAAAGCAGAAACTATCTGTGTAGCCTATCCTCAAATGGAAAAGTTTTTTCCTGAGCAAAAAATTGTTTTTACTGGAAACCCCGTACGAAGTGATATTATCGCTGTTGAGGATAAAAAAATACCAGCTTTGGCTCATTTTGCTTTGAAAGAAAATAAAAAAACACTTTTAGCCATCGGTGGAAGTCTTGGGGCAAGAACTATCAACGAGAGTATACGGAAATCTCTGCCAAGAATTATAGATAACGACATACAACTGATTTGGCAAACAGGCAAAAACTACTACGAGACCGCCCAGAAAGTAGTAAAGGAAGCAGGAGCAGAACATCTTATCAAAGTTTTTGATTTTATCAATGTGATGGATTTGGCTTATGCCGCCGCAGAAGTGGTGATTTCAAGGGCGGGAGCTTTGTCTATCTCAGAAATTTGCTTGGTTGCCAAACCCGCTGTTTTAGTTCCCTCGCCCAATGTAGCAGAAGACCATCAAACTAAAAATGCTCAGGTTTTGGTACAAAATAAAGCTGCCCTTATGGTAGCTGATAAGCACGCAGAGGCTTTTTTAATAGGTGATGCCATTGATTTACTCTATGATGAAAATTTGCAGAATATCCTGAAAACAAATATACAAAAATTTGCAAAACCCAATGCTGCCGAAGAAATAGTGCAAGCAATCACAAAAATCTGGTAAAAATTTAGAAATTATGTCGCAAACTCATAGCCACATTATCAGTCATAAAGGAAGCAAAGCTGTTTTTAATCAAAGTTATGCCCTCAAAACAGAATGCTCACAAGGTTATTTGTGGTTGATAGCTGAAAGTGAAGGAGATAAAGCAAGCCAAGCAGCCCGTTTAGCTGCTGATACGTTTCGGTGTTATATAGAAGATAATTTTTACACGAACCCACAAGATTTACTCCGTAAAGCTATTTTGGAAACCAATAATGAGTTGTTCAAAAATTCGCTACACGCCGAATTAGCCTTGGCTTTCGTGGGGAAAAATGCCCCCAAATTGCTTTATATGGCTTCTTTTGGAAAAAATAAAATATTGGTAGAGCAGGATAAAAAAATACTTACAAGCTCCAACGAAAATTTTATTTTGGGCGAACAAGCGGTGATACAACCTGTTGTCAGCGAAGTTGAAATCAAAAATAATGAAAAAATTGTACTACTAAGCAAAGGGGCTTTTGCCCAACTTAGTCAGTCTGATATGCAAGTTGTACTGGGGCAGAAAAATAGCAGCGAGGAAAAACTACATAATTTGTTGGATAAAGCTCTATCGGCTGGTGGAATTTATCCTTTGGCGATGGCTCTTATAGAGTTTGATGCTACGCCTTTTCTGGAAACAAAACTATGGAAAAAAACAGCTCCTTATTTGTTTCCTGTGTTTCTTGTAGGGGTGATAGTTACTTTTTTTGTGGTAGCTTATTACTCTCAGCAAGCTGAAAAACAAGCCGAAGAAGATATTATTGCCAAAAACAAGCAAGAACAAAATAAAATAGCAAGAACAAAAGATAGTTTGGCTCGGATAGATGCTAAAAAAGATACAATTATTGTACATAAAGTAGCTCGTGGTGAAACAGTCGGAATAGTGGCTCGTAAGTATAATACCACCAATGAAGCTCTTATGGAACTGAACGTTTTGGACGATAAAGCCTCTGTGGCTCGTGGGCAGAGTTTGAAGGTGAATGTAAAAATGATTTATACTTTTGAAAAGGAAACTACTTTACAAGAAGTTTATGAGCAGCGTTTCAAACGTTGGGAAAAGGCAGGTGTCAATATTTTGAGCATCAAAAAGGCTAATAGTGATAGAAATTTGGAAGGAAAACTTAAAAAAGGTACGAAAATAATTATTCCTGCTCTTCAGAAAGATAAGTATTAAATATACTTACTTTGAGCTATTTCGTTGGTAATAGCTACTATTTGGTGGATAATAGCATCGATATCCTCATTTACTTCACTGAGTAAGTTCAAGTATAATTCCAAGTTGGGGCTACTGATGACGCAGTCATTTGCCTTTTCCTCCGAAATCAGCATAAGCAATCCTTTGATATCTACTACAGGTTTTCGTAGTAAATGCGATTGCAAAAAAGCTATTTCTTTGAGTTTATCGTTTTGTTTTTTGATAAAATCGTAGCTCCTTTTGGTTTCATCGATATTGATAATGTTGATGGATACACCAATTAAGTCATTGGTTTTATCACTACTTGGTACAATTTCCCTATCATATACAGGAATAATTTCAAATCTTAGCCAAATACCTGTGCTTTCCCATTCAGGTATAAATTCTACTTCTCTAATTCTCATTCCACCCCTCAAAGCCGTTTTGAAGTCCTCCTGAAAAGTATTTTTAAAGAAGGAAGGCAGTAATTCCATAAAATTTATCCCAACTTTGAGCCTTTTTTTAGTCAGCGAGTTTATCTTAAAAATAGCTCTTTGGTTAAAGTGTAATATTTCTAAGTCCTTACTAACAAAAATATACGCATTAGGCGTACTATCCAAGATAGCTTTTAGCTTCTCCTCAGTTTCTTTTAAATTTTTTTCTTGTTCTTTTTCTTTGGTGATAATCCTAAAAAATACATTTAGTCCTTCAGTTGTTGGAAAAGCCGTTACCAAAAACCAATTAGTAGTTTTAGGTCCAAATTGCTCAAATTGTACGATTTTTCTTTCATTCATTGCCTCTTTATAGCTTCTCACATACGCCAAGCTATCATCATTTGGCAAAATATCCCAAACGCTTGTTCCCATGAGGTCTTCCGTAGTGGTATTTCTGAGTTCTGCAATTACTTTATTAGCCTTCGTACAAATCCAATTTTTATCGCAAGCAAAAAAGCCGCCCCCCAATTCATCTATGACTTCATCAAATTTTTTATCAAACTCTATGGCTTTTTGTCTATTTATCTCTGATTCGGTGAGGTCATAGCCGATACAAATAATACCGATAACTTCTTTTTTATCATTATTTAACAAAGAAAAATCCCAAGTACTTGTACAGATGCCTTCCTTGCTATCTATGGGTTTTCTAATAACTGCTCTTTGAGTTTCCGTAGGGTTAGCAAGAATATAAGCAATGGATTCAGCTACTTTATGTCTATCTTCTTCTATTACAGTGTTAGCAGAGCTTAGCCCAAGAAGATTATCCCCCAAGAAATAAAATTTTTGAGCAAACTTTTCGTTGTAAAAAATATATTTGCCTTCTAAATCAGTAACAATTACATAGAAACTTGGTGAGTTTATGAGCCAAGTTGGTATAAGCGGAACGATGTCATCAAAAAGTGTATAATATTTCATAGCTATAGAAAAGATAAACAAGCGAACAAAGCTAATCAAATAACTGTTTTATGCAAAAAGAAAACGAAAAAAATAGTAAAGCTATTACAGAGGCTTTTAAAAATTTGCAAGATTCCATTTGCTTGGCTTTGGAACAAGCTGATGGTTTGGGAAAGTTTTTGGAAGAAAATTGGCAGCGAGAGGGCGGCGGTGGTGGTCGGACGAGAGTTTTGAGTAAGGGAAACGTCATAGAAAAAGGAGGGGTAAATTTTTCGGAAGTTTTCGGAGAAGTAACTCCAATGATGGCTCAAAAGCTACAGATGAAGGAAGGAAATTTTTTAGCTACGGGGGTTTCTATTGTTTTGCATCCGCATAATCCTCACGTGCCTATTATCCATATGAATATCCGTTATTTTGAGTTGGAGGAGCTTTCGGGAGAAAAAGTGTATTGGTTTGGTGGTGGAATAGACCTCACCCCGCATTATGTAGACGAGGAGGACGCTTATTTTTTTCATCAAAATCTTAAAGATGTCTGCCAAAAACATCATTCGGATTTTTATCCAAAGTTCAAAATTTGGGCAGATGACTATTTTTATTTGAAACACAGACAAGAAACCAGAGGAATTGGTGGGATTTTTTTTGATAGACTAAGCCAATATGAAAACTTAGGTAAAGAAGATATTTTTGCCTTTGTAATGGAAGTAGGCAATAGCTTTGCTCCTATTTATACAAAATTGATGGCAAAAAATAAGATGAAACCTTATACCGAAACTGAAAAACAGTGGCAGTATTTGCGTAGAGGGCGTTATGTAGAGTTTAATTTGGTCTATGATGCAGGGACAAAGTTTGGTTTGGAAACTAATGGGAGAACAGAGTCTATCCTGATGAGTTTGCCGCCACAAGCTCACTGGCTCTATAATTTTCAGGTAGAAGAAGGAAGTAAAGAGCAGCAAACGCTCGAGATGCTCAAAAAAGGCATTAGTTGGGTTTAAAATTTTATTAAAAATTACTAAACATTGGCTTAAAACAAAAGCATTTATTTTTTATTTTTAAGACTTTTCCCTAAATTGCAGTGCCAAAAGAAAATACAACTTTTTCTATGAAAATTTATACAAAAACAGGTGATAAAGGTGAAACCTCCTTAGTGAGTGGAAAAAGGGTAGCCAAATTCCATATTCGTATAGAAAGTTATGGGACAGTAGATGAGCTCAATTCTTATATTGGCTTACTCAAAGACCAAGAAGTGAATGCAACACGCCAAGATATACTCAAAGAGATACAGGATAGATTGTTTACGATAGGCTCTTTATTAGCTTCAGAGCCAGAAAACCAAAAGAAAAAAGTACCTGATTTATTTGAAACGGATATTGAGTTTTTGGAAAAAGAGATAGATAAAATGGACGAAACGCTTGAGCCAATGCGTTTCTTCATTTTGCCAGGAGGGCATCAAGCCATTTCTTTTGGGCATATAGCTCGTACGGTTTGCCGTAGGGCTGAAAGATTGGTGCTGAGGTTACAGAGTGAAGAAGAAATTATAGAAGGAAACTTAATTAGTCGTTACTTAAATCGTCTTTCAGACTATTTGTTTGTTTTATGCAGAAAAATCCATCAGGAGCTACAAATTCCTGAAAGCCCTTGGAAACCAAGGGTATAACTTAATAAAATTTATACAACATTTAAACACTTAATAGAAATGGTAGATAACATATCCATTGAAGTAGAACAAAGTACTCAATCACGAATTAGCACTGTAGACTTTAGCAATTTAGGTTTTGGAAGAGTGTTCTCCGACCATATGTTGGTTGCTGACTATAAAGATGGCGAATGGCTAAGTTGTAAAATACAACCTTTTCAGGAATTAAGCCTTAGCCCAGCGACGGCAGTTCTACATTACGGGCAAAGTATCTTTGAAGGGCTTAAAGCTCAATATACCATTGATGGAAGTATTGCTATTTTTAGACCTTGGGAAAATCATAAAAGAATGATTTTTTCAGCCGAAAGAATGTGTATGCCACCTGTACCAGAAGAGTTTTTTATTGGTGGTATGAAGCGGCTTTTGGAGGTTGATAAGGCTTGGATTCCTAAAAATGAAGGTACAAGTTTGTACATCAGACCTTTTTTATTTGCTACGGAACCTTTTTTGGGGGTACGTCCCTCTAATCAATACAAGTTTATCATTTTTACTTCGCCGGTTGGTAGTTATTACTCCGAGCCTGTAAATCTTAAAATAGAAAAGCATTTTTCAAGGGTGGCACAAGGCGGAATGGGTGCAGCCAAAACAGCAGGTAACTATGCGGCATCTTTATACGGAGCGGTACAAGGGCAAAAACAAGGTTTTCACCAATTATTATGGACAAACACCCTGACACATGAGTATTTGGAGGAAGTTGGCACTATGAACATTATGTTCAGAAGAGGTAATCAAATTGTTACACCTGCTTTGGGTGATAGTATTTTGAGAGGAATTACACGTGATAGTGTCCTTACTTTAGCAAAAGATTGGGGCTATGAAGTAGAAGAACGCAAGATAAAAGTAACAGAATTGGTAGATGGTTTGGAAGATAAAAGTATAGAAGAAGTATTTGGTGTAGGAACTGCTGCGGTTGTTTCTCATATCAATACCATTCATCACGAAGGGACCACCTATACTTTGCCTCCTATAGAGCAAAGAGTATTTGCCAATAAAGTCTTGGATACATTCACCAAACTCAAATATGGGCAGATAGAAGACAAATATAACTGGTTGATGAAAATTTAAAAGAGAAAAAAAAGCTATTTTTTTTGAGATTTTCAATCTTTTATCCTAAATAGCAATATTATTTATGTCTTGATACGCAAAATTTTTATGAAATGTACTCTTGTTTTGGATAAAAGTGGCTCTATGACCATCAGAGACCAAAAAAATGCCCGTTCTCGCTGGGAAGCTTGTAAAGAAGCAGTAACCGCTTTAGCCTATAAAGCTGAGCAAAAAAACCCAGAGGGAATGAGTTTTTATATGTTTGCTGGTAGGTTCAAACGTTATGAGAATGTAACAGCAGCTAAAATTACGGAAATCTATGATGAGAACGAACCCGGTGGAGGAACAGAACTTGGGGAGGTGTTAGAGGACGCCTTCAATCAAATCTCTGAAAGAAAGGCAAAAGGAAGTACAATGCCAGAGTTAGTTTTAGTAATTACAGATGGTGAGCCTGATAACCGAGATACAGTAGCTGAGGCTATCGCAAAGATGTCTCATAAAATAAAAAGCCGTTCGGAGTTGGCTATATCCTTTATTCAAGTGGGCTCAGACCCTGCTGCCACGGATTTCCTTAGGTCTTTAGATGATGACCTTACCAAAGCAGGTGCAGCCATAGATATAGTAGATACTGTTACGATGGAAGAAATGGAGGACTACTCACTTACCCAAATTTTTGATAAAGCTTTTACAGATTAACAAAAAAGAGCCTTTTGGCTCTTTTTTGTTTTTTACTTTTTTATACTTTCTGGCTCATACTCATAATCACCAAAAACATGAATAAAGAGGGATTTTGAATAGCGTAAATTGAAAGGTGAAAGCACAAGCACTAAAGGTAAAATAACTGCCATATATACCCAAGGCTCAGGGTCATTGAAAATAAAATACGTGCTAAAACCAGCTACTACAAATAAAGCTACTGAAAAAGCATAACCAACATACATTGCTCCCTCAAAAAAATTAGGTTCTTTTTCATATTTCACGCCACAAACAGGGCAGTTTTTGAGAGGTTTAGGATAAATCCCTTTTTTTTCAAACAAATCTCCTTGCCTACAACGAGGACATTTACAGGCTACGATGGCTTGCAACTTTGTTCTTCTTTTCATTTTTCTGTTTCTTGTAATTTTTATACCAAATATAACCAAGTACCGACAATAGCAAATACGGGAAAAATGCCATATATAAAATTGCACTATTGATGGACTCGCCTTTGGTGTTACTCTCCGCTACTGATTTACACATTACGCATTGGGCAAAACTTGTAGCGTGCAGAAATAAAAATAAAACAATGCTGAATAGTATTTTTTTCATAAAAATTTATTTTAACGAGAACAAATATACAAACCGAAAAGTTTTTTTGTGTATATATCAATAAAAAAACTAAAAAAATTTAGAAATTTACAAAAAAATAGCGAATATAGCTATCCAAAACAACCAAGAAACCTCGCAAAAGTTTATGGCAAATTTAGTAAAAATAGAAAAAGATCCTCAAATTTTAACTTATATAGGCTCTAAAGTAGGAAAAGTGGAAGATGCTCTTTATATGAACGACCTCACCACGCTCAATTTAGGTCCTACGCACCCTGCTACGCATGGCATTTTTCAGAATGTACTGCTAATGGATGGCGAAAAAATAATAGCTGGGGAGTCTACAATTGGCTATATTCATCGTGCTTTTGAGAAAATAGCTGAGCAGCGTCCTTTCTATCAAATTACCACCCTCACCGACCGTATGAACTACTGCTCTTCGCCTATCAATAATATGGGTTGGTGGATGACAGTGGAAAAGCTACTTGGCGTGGAAGTGCCTCAAAAAGCCCAATATATGAGAGTAATATTGATGGAGTTGGCTCGTATCGCAGATCACATCATTTGCAATGGTATTTTAGGTGTAGATAGTGGAGCTTTCTCTGGATTTCTCTATATTTACCAATGGCGTGAGCATATTTATGATGTTTATGAAGAAGTTTCTGGGGCGAGGCTTACTACTAATATGGGGCGTATAGGAGGTTTGGAAAGAGATTTTACTGAAAAAGCTATTGCTGCTATCAATAAAGTGCTCAAAGAATTTCCTAAGGTGCTCAAAGAATTTGAAACCCTTTTCAACAGAAACCGAATTTTTATGGATAGAGCCATAGGGGTAGGGGCTATTTCTGCTGAAAGAGCTTTAAACTACGGATTTACAGGACCCAACCTTAGA
>JANRLU010000194.1:0-28812 GCA_033762275.1 Thermonemataceae bacterium
CTTTTGCTATTAGCATTCCTGATACGGATACGGATAAAATGCGTACTATCGGGGCAGCCATCGATTACATAGAAGATAAACTTGCTGCTATCCAAAACGAAACTGAAAAAGTAGCTTAACAAAGGTCTTGAGTATCAAGACCTTTGTTTTAGGAAATTTATAAAAAAATCAGTCTCAGGTTGTTGTGATAGATTTTGGTAGGCTTTGGCAAGCAAGTTCATAAAAGCCTCTTTTTCCATAGGCGAAAAACCTATAAACATTTCTGCGTTGAGGTTATCAATTCCTTCCCTGATATCTTTGATGTACCTAATACCTTTTTTTCCTAAGACCAAAACATAAGAGCGTTTATCTTGGGCGTTTAGCCTACGCTCCACAAAACCTTTTTTCTCTAACTCATCTATTATTCTTACTACAGAGGCTTTATCCACTTTGAGCAAATCAGCTAAATTTTGTTGGCTAAGTTGCTCGCTTTCGTCAATTGCCCATAGCACATAAAAATACCGCTCCAAACTCGTAAACTCCAAATCGTAGCTTAATAATTTGTGATAAGTTTTATCCAAAAGATAGAAAAAAAGACCTATGGTATCATTATTTTGAGATTTCATAAATAAAAATTTTATTTCATAAACTATCTTTAATGCTTGCTTTGACTGATTTATGGGCAGGGAAATAGGCTATCAATAAGCCAACTATAAAAATAGTTACAAAGCTAAACATAAAATCCTTCCAATCCATACGAATAGGGTAAGATTCTATCAAAGAATTAGCGTTCATTTTCACAAAGCCAAAATTTTGTTGGAGCCAAGCCAAACTTACCCCCAAAATAGAGCCCAAACTTACACCCGTGCCAATAATTAGTAAAGCCTGATAAATAAATATTTTTTTGATAAAAGATTTGTTTGCTCCAAGCACCTGCCAAATAGCAATGTCTTTATTTTTCTCTAAGGTTATCATTGTGAGTAAAAAGAAAATATTAAAACAAGCAATCCCGAAAACGAAAGAAAGAGCCATACGTGTAAAAAGTTTTTCGGTACGGATAGCTCTCAGTAGCTCCATTTGTTGTTCTTCGCGTGTGAGCACCTCAAAGTTATCCCCAAAAATCTCTTTGAGGTTTTTCTGTAAGAGGGCAACATTCTCCTGATTTTTTAGTCCAATCTCCAAAAAAGAACGCTCTTGAGAGTTGTAGTTCATTAGTTTTTCGCAAAATTCAATCGGAACAATTACATATTGGCTATCGTGTTCGTACTCTACCTCAAAAACTCCTGAAGGGAAAATAGAAAGTTGGTTGATATCTTTCTCTGACATTGTTATTTTCTCTTTACGATTGGGATACCAAATTTCTAAGGGAGCATCTCCATAGTTCATCGTGAGGATACTAAAAACGCCCAAACCCAACACAGCTTGGGCATAGTCGTCCTCATACAACCTAAACTCACCAGCTTTCATTTGCTTACTAAGTGGGCTGTATTTGGCAAAATTTTCGCTTACACCTTTTACTTTGCCTATCATTTGGCGGTCTTTATATTTAAAAACAGCGTCGTCTTCTATCACTTCGGCTATGTAGCTAATTCCCTGAGTTTTTCCTATTTTTTTCTGTAAATCTGTTGTATAGGTGAATATTTTCCCTTTTTTTGGACTAATTTTCAGGTCTGGGTTGAGTACGCTGAACTGCAATCGGATCATATCTTCTAAACCATTGAAGACAGAAAGCAGAATAATAAATGAAGCCGTACTAATGGAAATCACAAGTACGGTAATGCCAGAAATAATATTGATAAATAAATTTTTTTTCTTGGAGAGAAAATATTTATTTGCAATCCAAAAGTTTAAGTTCATAAGTAGTATAAAATAAAAGCCTGAAATTATATTTTTTTTCAAACTTTTACAAGGTTTTTTATATCCTTATACCAATAAAAAGTATATCATCTCTTTGGATAGTACCTTTTTGGTGTTGGTCTAAGAGTTTTTCAAAACTTTCTTTTTGCTCTTGCATAGGTAAATTTGCTACTGAAGAAATCGTGTATTTTAGTTTGCTTTCTCCTAATTTTACTCTATCAGCATCATTTTGGTCGGCGATGCCATCAGAACTAAGATAAATACAAGAATTTTTGGATAGTAAAAGACTTTGTGTTTCAAAACGAATGGTCTCGTTTTGCTCACCACCAATAGATTTTCGAGAACCTTTCAGAGAGAATACCTGATTATCATTTCCTTCTGTATAGAAAAGAGGTCTTTTTGCTCCTGCGAATAAGATTTTGGCACTTTCATCAGCTTGCTTATCTATTACACAAAGTACAATATCAAGTCCATCTCTATTGTTGGTTTCTTTTTGTCGGAGGAAGAGTTGTATTTCTTGGTGCAAGTTCTCCAGAATTTCTGAGGGTTCTGTAACACGATTGATAAGTACAATTTTATTAAGCAAATTATTACTAATCAAGCTCATAAAAGCTCCAGGAACCCCATGTCCTGTACAGTCGGCAGCAGCCACGAAAGTTTTACCATTAACTTCATTGAGCCAATAAAAGTCTCCAGAAACCACATCACGAGGTCTGAAAATAACAAAATGCTCTCCAAGTAGGCTATTGAGTTGTTTAGGATAAGGCAAAATAGCTGCTTGTATGGTTTTAGCGGCATTGATACTTTTCTCAATTTTCTCGTTTTGCTCTGCCAACACATCATTTTTCTGAGCAATCGCATCTCTTTGAGCCATTATTTCCTCTTGATTTTGCTTCAATTCTTCGGTTTGGGCTTGGAGTTCTCCGTTTTGTTCTTCAATAGTGGCATTTTGCTCAGCAAGTTTTTTGTTTTTCTTACGATTGAGCACCAATAAATATGCTACATAAACCAAAAACACGCCTACAATAGCTAAGCCTACAACTGCATAAAAAGTTTTTTGTTCTTCTTCTTTGGCTTTAAGGTCAGAAAGTTGTTTTTCTTTAGCTAAAACTTCTCTTTTTCTTTCTTCTTCCTTTCTTTCAGTTTCTCTTTTTTGGCTTTGCAACTCTTTGTCTTTCTCTAAAAAAGCGATTTGCTGTTGGTTTTTATCGGCTTCTGCTTTTTGTTGTAACAGCTCTAATTGTTGTTGCGACCTTTGTTTTTCTATATCAGCATTTCTGATTCTTTGCTGTTGTAGTTCGCTATCGGCTCTCAATCTTTGGATTTCACTTTCTTTGAGTTCGGCTTCTTTTTTAGCTTTTTCTTTCTCCAGACGCTCTTGCACGAGTTCCATTTCTTGTTTATCTTTTTCGGCAAGTTCTGTTTTTACTTCATTTTCTTTTTTTTCCAACTCCAACTCTTTGGCGATGGCTTCTTGGCGTTGCTTATTGAGTTCCTCTTGGTATTCCTTTTGTAAATCAAGGTATTTTTGATTATTTTTTTGGTATTCTTTCAAGTCTTGCTGTTGTTGGGCAATGCTTGCTTTTATCTGATAGCTTGACATCAGGGCTTCCTGAGCCTTGCTTTTGTTGGCTCCGCCCAATTCGCTTTGTGCCAAGCTGATGGCTTCGTCTACGTTACTGAGGGCGTTATCCGTTCGGTTTGCCAAAAACTCATTCACTCCCAAAAAGTTCTTTATTTTCGCAATTTCTACTTTATTTCCTTGCGATTCCCTGATTTTTAGAGCTTCTTCATAGTATTTTTCTGCCTTTCTGTATTCGCCTTCATTGGTATAAGTAGAGCCAATATTGGTAAGGGCTATCGCTTTGGTATTGGGATTGACAGCTTGTTGGTTTACTATCTGCTCATTTATTCTGATAGATTGGTTGAAGTTCTCTAAGGCTTTGGGCGAATCATTGATTTTTTTATAGTTGAACCCAATATTGTTGTAGGTATTCGCCAAATTGCTAAGGTCATCTTGGTAGTAACCAGTAAGTTCTTTGTAGTAGTTGATGGCATTTTGATAATTTTTGGTAGTGGTAGCAATACTTGCTAGGGCTTCTAAAGTTTCTTTGATTTCTTTTTGATTATTATCAGATTTTTCCACAGCCAAAACTTGCAAATAACTTTCTTGGGCTTTTGTATAATTTTGATTGAGTAAATGAGCTAAAGCAACATCTTTAAGGGTTTCGCCTTGTTGGTGTAGCGGTTTGCTATTGTTTTTTTCCAAATCATAAGCCTTTTGATAGTATTCTGCTGCTTTGCTATAACCTTTTTGCTTTTGGTAAGTAAGCCCAATTTTTTTGAGTAACTCTATCTTCTCATTATCATTTTTAGCTTTATTGAGTTGTGAAATGTAGTCATTAAGGCTTTGTGCTTGTATGTTTTGATATGCAGCGAAGAGGATAACTATCCAGCAATATCTAACTAATTTTGTCATAAAATTAAGTTTAGTAGTGTTGTAGTAATAATTTGTTTAAAATTTAATGTTAAAACCTCCCATTATTCTGATGGGGTTTTGTGGTGCTCCCTTAGAAATCTCAGCTTGTGCTGCTCCTCCTCCCAAAGTAGCTTCTGGAGAAGCCCCCAAATTCACTCCATAATAACGTTGGTCTAACATATTACGACCTTGTAGAAAAAGTGTAAAATAATTACTTAGTTTGTAGTTGGCTTGTAAATTAAGCAAAGCGTAGCCGCCCAATCTTTGCCTTTTGTCTTTATTTTCTTGGCTTGGAGCATAAGAGTGTTGCTCATTTACATAAATTACACGAGGAGAAATACTGAATTTCCCTAAATCTAAATCTATACCAGCTTTCAAGATGAGGGGAGCTACCGCAGGAAGTTCTACTTTTTGGGTAGCATTATTATCCGAAATTTCCACTGAACCTCCAACATAACTTGCTGATATATAAGAATTTAATTTATTATTCTTTCCGAAATTGCTTCTATACTCCAACTGTAAAGAACCGCCAAAACTATTCTGGCGACCTCTATTGATAGCGACCTCAATGAAGGCAACAGGCCAGCCCTTGTACGTTCCATTGTACAAGTTGCCATTTGTGGCATCTGCTCCATAATCAAAGAGCCCTTCGCTGATGGAGTAAAAAGCATTGAGCGTAGCTCTAAACTTCTTTTCGCTGTATGTTCCCGAAAACTCAAAAGTTTGGATAGTCTGGGGCTTTAAGTTTGGACTAGGCAATCTGAAAAAGAAAGACTGATAAGTTGTTCCATTATCAGTACTAAAAAACGTTCCAAATTGGTCAAAGGAAGCTAAAGGCGAAGGAGCTAAGTAAGCTCTACCTGAAAGCAACTTAAATATTAAACTTTTGTTTGCCTCAAAAACTAAGCCGAAACGAGGATTGAGTGTACTTCCATAACGACTACTGTTATCAAAACGTCCTCCTAAAGTTAAAAACAGTTTTTCTGCGAAACCAAATTCCGCTTGTGCGAACCCTCCTAAGTTGGTATAATACAACTCGGGAATATCCGCCTCTATACCCAAGGGATTATTGGGGAGATTGCTACCCAGAATGATAGGTCTTTGCGTTCTGTTGTAGATAGGGTATTGCAAATCGTGTCCTCTGGGATTAGAAAAAAAGTATTCAAAAGTAGCTCCTGCCGTGAAGTTTATCCTTTCATTGAGTTTGTAAGCGGCAATTTGCTCTGCTTTTAGCATCTCTCCCTTTGAGAATAAATAGGCGGGTTGTAAGTTTGTATAGACGTTTCTGAAGGTAGATTCTGGGTCTAAGTTGTACCAACTGCCCACCAAAAAGCTATTTAGTTGTAATTTTCCGAGTGTTTTGTTGTAGGTGATATTCCCCATCGTAACGCTATGTCCAAAAAATGAA
This sequence comes from Thermonemataceae bacterium, assembly GCA_033762275.1. Classification (GTDB taxonomy): domain Bacteria; phylum Bacteroidota; class Bacteroidia; order Cytophagales; family Thermonemataceae; genus Raineya. The sequence continues at coordinate 5,724 of JANRLU010000194.1, forward strand.
CCTGCATTATAGACACCGTTATCAGGATTAAGGGCAAAAGTGGAAGGGTTAACAGATTTATTTTTAAAAAAACTAAAAGAAAAATCACCATAACGAACGTTTGCGTGAATGGCATAAGCTGATAGAGGCGTCTGGCTATAAACAGGGTTTACATCGGCTTTGATAGGTCCAAAAATAGTGTTAAATGTTCCAGAAGCTAAATTAGACTCCATCGTTTTGTATTCTTCGGGATAAAATTTACTCATTTGTGGCTGTTGGTCGTACATATACTGAGCAGCTAAGGTATAGCTAAGTTTATCATTTACTTTTCTTCCCAAGGCTATATTTCCCAGATAATAATTATAGGCTCCAAGCATGGCACTTGCTTCGTTTCTTTTCAAATCATCAGCCGATTTTGTGATGATGTTGATAACGCCTGCGAAAGCATCGGCTCCGTAAAGAGCAGAGGCAGGACCGAACACAATTTCTACTTGCTTAGCAAAGTGAATAGGGTAATTTTCTATGACAGGGATAATATCGTTGGTGGGCGAATTAGCCCTCACACCATCAATCAGTAAAATGAACTTATCATTAGCATTGGCATTACTTCCTGTTACCCCTCTGATAATTACGTTATTATTCCAACGGGGGTCTGAAAGATTGTCTATTTTTACATTTGGTACGTCTTGCAGCAACTCTGCCAAAGAGGTATACCCTCTTTTCTGGATTTGCTCTGCTGTTACTACATAAACTGTACCTGGAGCTTTACTAGATTTTTGCTCACTTGTACGACTTGTTGTGATGATGGAAACATCTTCAAATTCATCATTTTGAGCTTTACTTTTAAGTAAATCTTCTACTTCTATTTCGTGAGTGGCGGGGCTCAACGTATCTTGCCCGTAGCTTTTGAGGCTTAGAAGCAAAATTGACAGGAAAAAGTAGTACTTAGTGTGCATAAGCGTTTTGTTTTATAGGCTTCACTCTGTTTTTGGCAAGATAAAAATTTAATGTTAAAAAAAAAGTATTGTAAATATTATTTTTCTGATAATTTTTTTGTTTCATACCCAAAAGGTTTGTATTTTTGTAAAAAAAGCACTTGAAAAGCTCAGTTTCTATATTGCTCTTGCTTATTACGCTCTCTCAGCCCCTTCAAAATTTCTGGATAAGGGTTTCTTTTGAGTTGAACAAAAGCTACATAGCTAAGAATCTTTGCGAAAATAGATTTAAACCAGCGTTGAAGTGCGGAGGTAAATGCTTTTTAATGAAGAAGTTAGCCCAAAAAAATAAAGAGAATAATAAAGAATCGGAAAAAATAGAAATATTTATTTCTCCATACTTTGCTGAATCCCCCCCCGCATATTATTTTAAAAGACCTTTTGTGGAGCAAAAAAAAAGTTTTTCCACAAATAATTTATTTTTTTGTAAGCAAGAGCACATCAAATCTGTATTCCATCCACCTTGTTAGCTTATCTTTTTCGGCTGTTTGTGGCATAGAAATTTTGCTACACTATTTTTGATTTTTAAAATTATATTTTTCTAAAAAAACATTTTAACCGTAATTTCATTTATGAAAAAGATAAATTTGCTATACTTGGCAATGGCATTCACATTGCTTTTAGGGGCTTGTAAAAAAAGTGATACTGAACCAGCAGCAGACCCTAACACACAAGGTACTTTGGAAGTAGAATTTGAAAACTTTGTAGGTTCTCAATCTCTTTCTTTTGATACGACAGGTACTACTTATACCAATACAGCTACAGGAGAGCAATTTTCTGTTACTATGCTCAATTATTATATCAGTAATATTTCTCTAAAGACGGCTGATGGAAGAACGTATGTAGTACCTCAAGACTCCTCTTATTTCTTAGTAAAACACGAAAATCCAGAAACAATGAAATTTAAAATAAATGTTCCCGAAGGTGATTATACCGAAATGACATTTATGATAGGAGTAGACAGTGCAAGAAATGCCAACTCTTCTTTGCCTCGTACAGGTGTATTAGACCCTGCCACAGGGGCGGCAGGTATGTATTGGCAGTGGAAATCTGGCTATATTTTCTTCAAAATGGAGGGCAAATCTCCTCAATCTGCTGATGCTGCTAAAAAGTTTCGTTATCATATAGGCTTGTATGGTGGTGGTGAGGGCGAAACCAGCGAAGTCTTAAAACTTAACTGTATTCGTACGAAAACGCTTAGCTTTGGCACTGAAAAAGCTATTGTCAGAAAAAGTAAAATGCCTACGGTACATATTCTTACCGATGTATTTAAAGTATTCAATGGCTCTACTTCTCTGAAAATTGCTGAAAAGAATACCGTAATGGTAAATAGCTTTGCTCCTAATATTGCCAATAACTACGTGGATATGTTTACTTTTGACCATTTGCATAACGACTAAGACTTTTTTGGGAGGGCAATAATTTATAGCTTTCCCAAAATTTCTTAATGGTTTTACAACTTTAATTTTACAGTATATTTTTTAAGTTAAATCTATTGATATTTACTGTTATGCAAAAAGTTGAAGAACTAATCCAAAGAAAACCAAAATTATCTAAAATATATTACGTAAATGCCCAAGGGGAGTTGTGTAAGAGAGAGACTTTTATGAGTAAAAAAATTCAAATTTTGTCCCTTATCTGCAAAAAAACACCTTTTTTGGTACTATGGGTAGCCTCTGTACTAATTCTCGTGGAGATTGTCAGTTTAGTAAAATGCTGTCAGTTGGTACAAAATCTTTCTTTGGATACAAGTTATCATATTCGTAATTATTTAGCATTGGTTATTCTTGTTGCGATTATTCTAGGAATACTTGGAAAAGTATCGCTATTTTTCACGTATCAATCATCTAAAGTTGGTAGCTCTTTGTAAAGGAGCTACTGACTTGTATTAAAGACTTAGAAAAATGAAAAAAAAATGGACATTATTTCTATTGTTTTACCTGCTGTTCTTGCAGGCTTGCCAAAAAGAAAATGAACCAATACTTAGCTTCCAAAACCCAAGTAATTTCCCAGAACCCTCTTACGATTTTGAGAACAATCCAATCACGAGGGCGGGTTTTGAGTTAGGGAAAAAACTATTTTATGATGGCATTTTAAGCAGAGATGGCTCAGTAAGTTGTGCAAGTTGTCATATCCCAAGTGCTGCATTCACCCAACACGGACACGATGTAAGTCACGGAATTGACGATAAGCTCACGCTTCGGAATTCTATGCCAATAATGAATTTGGCTTGGCAAAAACAATTTTTTTGGGACGGAGGCGTCCCTCACCTTGATTTATTTGCGATTGCTCCTATTGAGGCAGAAAACGAAATGGATGAAACCTTAGGGAATGTATTGGAAAAACTTCGTAAACATCCAGAATATCCCTCTCTTTTTGAGAAAGCCTTTGGCTCTAAAGAAATCACCACAGATAGATTTCTTGATGCTCTTTCGCAGTTTCAGTTGATGGCTATTTCGGCTAACTCTAAATATGATAAATACAGCAGAAATGAAGGAGTGAGTTTGGACGAAAAAGAGTTGGCAGGCTTACAGCTTTTCAAGCAAAAGTGCAGTGCTTGCCACAGTGGAGAGCTTTTTTCTGATTTTAAATTTAGAAATAATGGCTTAGTCCCTCGTGTTTTCAAAGACCCTGAAACAGGAGTAGACACCACTGATACAGGCAGATACAGAATAACGCTATACCCCGAAAACAAGTATCAATTCAAAGTACCAAGCCTAAGAAACATAGAACTTACCAAACCCTATATGCATGATGGCAGGTTCAGAACGCTGGAAGATGTATTAGAGCATTACAACAGTGGTGTGAAAGATAGTCCTACTTTAGACCCTATTTTGAAGCAAAATGGTACTATAGGAATTCCTTTATCTAATACCGAAAAAGAGCAGCTCGTTGCTTTTCTAAAAACGCTTACAGATACGGAGTTTATCAATAATCCATTACTAAACGAATAAAATATGAAAAATATATATGTGTTATTTTTGTTTTTCTTTCTGATAACTTTCCAAACAAAGGCTTGTGATATTTGTGGTTGTGGGGTTGGGAGCTATTATTTTGGTGTGATGCCTCAATACCACAAACATTTTGTCGGCTTACGATACCGTTCTATGTCTTTTGAGTCGCATCTGAATTCTCGCTTACTTCGTACCAAAGAGTATTTTCATACCACCGAACTTTGGGGAAGATTTTATCCAACCAAAAGGTTGCAAGTAATGGCTTTCGTTCCTTATTCCTTTAACACACAAGTATTGGAGGCAAGCAGCGAAGAGAAAAAAATACAAGGGCTCAATGATGTGATGTTAATGGCAAATTACAATATCTTGAACTTACGTACCAAACAAGATACTGTGATGAGAGCTTTTCAGCATAGTATCTGGCTTGGAGGAGGCGTAAAACTACCCACAGGGGCTTATTCGTACAATGAGCAAGACTTTGCTGATGTGGCAAACCCTAATTTTCAGTTAGGGACAGGAAGTGTTGACTTTTTGTTAAGTACCTTTTACAATTTACGTTACAAAAAGTGGGGTTTCAATCAGGATATAAGCTATAAAATAAATACCAGCAACAGCAACAATTATCGTTTTGGGAATAAAATTAGCACTAATACAAGCCTTTTTTACATAATACAAAAAGATAAAATAGGGCTGATGCCCCATTTAGGCGTTTACTACGAAAACTCGGCTATCAATTATAGCAAAGGAGAAGCTATAAAAGATACAGGTGGTGATTTGTTGGCTGTAAATATAGGTTTAGATATCTATTTGAATAAAAAAGTAAACCTAGCTTTTACTTACCAAAGCCCCGTAACACAAAATTTGGCTCGTGGGGAAATTAAAGCTTCTGATAGGCTTGTAATGCAAATTTCCTATTTATTTTAAAAAAATATATGCAACATTGTTGCATATATAAAATTTTTTACTATTTTTGAAAAATTTAAAATCAAAGAAAATGAAAAAAATTGCACTATTTTTAGGTCTACTATTGGGAATATTTTTTAGTCATGAATCAAAAGCACAGTCTATTTTTGATAAATGGGCGGAGCTAAAAGCATTTCATGGCGTAATGTCCCAAACTTTCCATCCTTCTGAGAAAGGTGATTTAGCTCCTATCAAAGCTCGTAGCGGTGAAATGGCAGAAAAAGCCCTAACATTGGCTGCTTCTAAAATTCCTACGGAGTTTAGAACACCCAAAATCCGAAAGGCTATTAAAAAGCTAAAAAATAAAAGTAGGGAATTAGATGATTACGTGAAATCTGCGGGAGCAACAGATGCTCAAATCACTGAAAAACTTGCAGCCTTACATGATGTATTTCATACTATAGTAGGGCTTTGCAGAGAAGAAAATCATTAGTATTTTTGGTTTAAATAATTTATTACCAAGTTTTTATAGCTGACTCTTGTAGAAATACTTTACAAGAGTAGGCTATCCATTTTTCATTTTTTAAATATAAACACATATATATAAGTTTATGAGAAGATTTGTTTTAGTAATTTTATTTTTAGTTTCTACCCATCTGCTTTGGTCGCAGGTGAGAGTAGGAGGTTTAGTAAGTGATAAAGCCACCCAGAAAGGCATGGAAAATGTCTCGGTTTATATTTACCCGATACAAAAAATACTTTTTACGGATAGTTTGGGCAAATTTAGTATAGAGTTACCCGAAAATAGGGAATATTATTTTGAGTTTTCGGCTATTGGTTATCCTAAAACCTTTCGAAAGATATTCACTAAAGATGCTTCTCAGCATATAGAAGTGATTTTAGATGCAGAAGAAGGCGTAGAGGCGATAGATGAGATCGTGGTAACTTCAGGCTCTTTGCGAGATTTAGAAAAAACACCTATCCCGATGAAAGTTATTGAGCAAAGAGATGTTTTTGAGGCAGGTTCTTTAAATTTTGCAGTGGCTCTTGCGATGATACCAGGCGTTAGCAATTCATCTATAGGGAATATAGCTTCCAAACCTGTGATTAGGGGGCTAACCAATACCAATGTTTTGATGCTGAATAATGGTGTTAAGTTGGAAAATTTCAACTTTTCAAGCAATCACCCTTTTCTTATTGATGAATTTGCTGCCGATAGAATAGAAATGATTAAGGGACCTGCCTCCCTAATTTATGGCTCTGATGCTGTGGGAGGTGTTATCAATGTTTTGAAGGAAAAACCTGCTCCAGAAGGAAAAATTTTAGGGGATTTTCGCACGCAATTTCACAGCAATACGTCTGGTTTGGTAAGTTCTTTAGGAATAAAAGGAAGTAGTGAATCTTTTTTTGCGGGCTTGAGAACAAGCCTCAAATCGCATACAGATTATATGGATGGAGAATCTAAATATATGCCTAATACGAGATTCAGAGAACTTCACCTCAATTCGCACGCAGGACTACGGACAAAATGGGCTATTTTTACATTATATTACGATTACAATAAATACCAAAATGGACTTCTCAATAGTAGCTCTGCTACTTTTATGAAATATAATAGTGATAGAGACCCTCAATATTGGTATCAAGATTTGGATAATCATTTGCTTACACTGAAAAATACTTTCTTTTTAGGAAAAAGCATTTTGGATATAGATATTGCGTATGGAATGAACCAAAGAAAAGGTGTAGGAGATACTTTGATGGCTTCTTACAAAACTACAAAAGACTTGGTTTTTTCTTCAATGACGCTAAATACCGTTACCTACAACGCTAAACTAACCTTACCCAGCACCGAAAAAGCTAAGTACACCATAGGGTTTAATGGGGCAAGCATTATCAATATAGCTGATGAAAAATACCCCAATTATCCACTCTTAGATGCTGAGATAAATGATTTAGGCTTATTTGGTTTGGCAGAATACAATCTTGGCAAATTAAATATTTTGGCAGGTGCAAGATTTGATTACAGAAGTATCAATTCTTATCCTATTGCAGGCAATAATCGGTATGCAGTAGATAATAACTATCAGAATGTAACGGGCTCTTTGGGGGCGACTTATAGTATTGCTGAAAATCAGTTAGTAAAGCTAAACTTTGCTTCTGGCTATCGCTCTCCCAATGTATCCGAGCTTACCCAAAATGGCATTCATCAGGCAAGATACGAAAAAGGAGACCCTACACTGCAATCGCAAAGGAATTATCAAATAGATTTTAATTACCATTTTCATACAAAAAATTTATTGATAGATTTTTCGCCTTTTTACAATACAGCAGATAACTATATTTATATTGTTCAAACTACACAAAAAGCACCTATAGGTGGCGGAAATGTATTTCAGTACATACAGAATGATGCTACTTTGTATGGAACAGAGTTTAGCTTAGATTATCATCCACTTACTTGGTTGGGTTTGCATAGCTCTTATAGTATGGTAAGAGGGATTTTAGAAGATTCACAACACCTTACTTTTATGCCACAGGATAAAATTAGAGCTGAAGTGAAGTTTGAGAAAGAAAAATTAGGAAGTTTTAAAGAGTTTTACTTTGGTTTGGGCGTGCTGAATGTGTTTGAGCAAGAAAGATACGGAGAAGGAGAGACTTTTACACCCTCGTATTTTCTCTTGAATGCTCGTATGGGAGCTTCTGTGAGCTGGGGCAAGCAACGAATAGAACTATTTGTAAATGCTACTAATTTATTGAATGAAAACTATGTAGACCATCTCTCTCTTATCAAAACCATTAAAGTAGCGGGCAAAGATACTACTTTCTATAATATGGGTAGAAATGTGGCGATTGGCTTTACAGTTCCTTTTGGAGTAAAATAGTATAGCTTTTCTTTGAAAAAAATCTAAAAAAGTTCTTAAAGTTTCTTATCTTTGAGGACTTTTTTAGGTCTATGAATGTATCTTCCAAACTTATAGAAAATGCTATCAATGAGATAGCTAAACTCCCAGGAATTGGCAAAAAATCTGCTTTGCGTTTAGCCATTTATGTACTAAAACAAGAAGAAAGTTTTACGGAAAGTCTGGCAGGAGCTTTGCTCGCTTTAAGAAAAAATATAAAATATTGTGCTAAATGTTTCAATATTGCTGATGAAGATTTGTGTAATATTTGCAAAGACACGCAAAGGGACGTAAGCATTGTTTGCGTAGTAGAAACATTTAAAGAGTTGATAGCCATAGAAAATACAGGGCAATACAAAGGCGTCTATCACGTATTGGGTGGGCTTATTTCGCCAATGGAAAATATAGCTCCAGAGCAACTTCAAATTCCATCTTTGATAGAAAGGGTAAAAAATGAAACAATAAAGGAAGTTATTTTAGCTTTAGCTACTAGTATGGAGGGCGACACAACCGCTTTTTACATCACCAAAAAATTGAAAGATTTCCCTTTAAAAATTACTACCTTGGCTCGTGGCTTGCCTATTGGCGGCGAACTCGAGTACGCTGATGAAATTACTTTGGCAAGAAGCCTCCAAACTCGTATCATTTATCAATGAGGGCAATAATTTTTCTGTCTGTTTTCTTCTATTTTCTGTCTTTTTCTCTCAAAGCCACCAATATAGAGCAATTGGTGTTGGATTTGCAGGAAGAGTGGTTGTGCTACGAAAAAAAATATAATGCTTATGTAGCTTATTTGCCCCAAAAGCACGCCCGCAATCCTACATTGCATTTCTGGTTGCCTCTTCAAAATTATGCAAAGTACAACTTGGTACTGCTTACAAAAAAAGATGTTTATTTATTTGTGGAGCATAAGTTATCTCGAAAGCTTTCGGCTGGTTGGCATCAGTTTTCTTTGGATAGTTTGCAAAAAATATACCCTAAAAACAAGATTTTCATTTCATTTTATAGTGCAAGCCCTAATTTTATTGAAAAGTCTTTTATAGGTAGAGTAAAAGTTACGGAAAATAAGGCAAGCGTAAAACAAAACCTTGAGAAAAAAAAACTTGATGGTATCAAAGAAAAGATTTTTCTGTATTTTGTCTTAATTCTCATAGCTTATGCAGTTGTTAGGCAATACGACCATAAAATATTAGACTCTTATTTTAGTTTCTCCAAACTTTTTCAGCTACAACGAAGATTAGATAATCCGCTTTACATCAGACCCTTTCAGTTGGGTAATTTACTTTTTCTACTTGCTTTTGCCTTTACAGAAACTTTTTTACTTCTTCTTCTCAATCAGGAGAGCGTATTACCAAAAGCTCTTTGGCAGTGGTCAGAGCGTTTCTCAGGGCTTTCTTGGTTTTCTTTTTTTATTTTTTCCATTGTAGAATTCTTACTAAAATACTTACTAATCTACGTGGTAGCTCATTTGTTGGGTTTAGCTCGTTGGCTGAACATACATTTTTATGAGTATTTGAAAGTATCTAATTTTTTATATGTATTCTTAGCTTTTTTTATGTTTTTGTTTTCAATGCAGTCTGTTACACAAATAACAAGTATTGAAAAGTCTTTTGCTTTAATGCTTGCTGTAGCTTATTTGTTGAGGTCTTCTGCAATAGCCTATAACTTAAATAGGGTAGGAGAATTTAGAAAATTAGATTTTTATGCTTACCTTTGCATCACGGAAATAATACCGTTATTGATTTATATAAAAATTTTGCTTTTTTAGAAACAATGAACGAAGTACCTTTTGAGCAAGTGAAAGACAGAGTGAAGCCCGTAACAAGTATTTTAGTAACACAAGCGGCTCCCACAGATGCTAAATCTCCTTATTACGAATTAGCCAAAAAATATAATGTTAAGATAGATTTTCGTTCTTTTATTCAGGTAGATAGAATTGCCCTAAAAGATTTTAGAAAACAAAAAATAAACCCTTTAGATTTCTCTGCTATTATTTTTACAAGCAGGAATGCTGTAGACCATTTTTTTAGCATCTGTAAAGAAATGAAAGTTGAAATGCCTCCAGAAACGAAGTATTTCTGTATTTCAGAGCAAACAGCCAATTACTTGCAAAAGTACATTGTTATTAGGAAACGAAAAATCTTTACGGGTGTAAAGGTAGCAGCTGATTTACTTCCTGCTATCAAAAAAAATAAAGACGAAAAGTTTTTGTTTCCTTGTTCGGATATTCGTAAAGATGAGTTACCAATGCTTTTGGAGCAAAACAACATCAATTTCACTGAGTCAGTGATGTACCATACTGTAGCTTCGGATTTATCAGATTTAGCAGAAGTAAAATATGATATTTTAGCATTTTTTAGCCCTTCAGGCATAGCTTCTCTATTCACTAATTTTCCTGATTTTGTGCAAGAAAATACACGTATAGCAGCTTTCGGACCTACTACAGCGAAAGCTGTAAAAGATGCAGGGCTTGTTCTGGATATAGAAGCTCCCCTGCCTAATGCTCCCTCCATGGCGGGTGCATTAGAGAATTACATACGTTTGGCAAATAAAATTTAATAGCTACATAATCTTTGGTAAAAAAACTGTTTTTTGAACGTTTTTGAAAAAAAAAATACATTTTTTGAAAAAAAATTTTGAAAATTTGAAAAACTTATCCTAATTTTAGGGAAAATTACCTTAATAAAAATATTAAATGACCAAATTACTTAAAAGTCTTTTTGTATTCTTAGTTTGCTTATCTTCTGGTTGGGTATACGCTCAACAAGATGCTCAGTTCAGCCAATATATGTTTAATGGCTTCTACTACAATCCAGCCGTGGCGGGAGCTGATAATAAAGCTAACTTCCTCTTGATGCATAGAACGCAATGGGCGGGTTATGATGCGACTTTTGATGATGGAGGCTCACCTCAAACACAAATATTCAGTGCAACGGCTCCCTTTGTGTACGTAAGTAATACTGGTGTAGGGCTTCACGCTGTTCGTGATGTAAGAGGACCTATTAGTAGTTTGGAAGCTCATCTGTCTTTTGCTTACCACTTATCCTTGGGAGATGGTAAACTCTCTATTGGTGCAAGAGCAGGAATATATAATCAGTCAATAGATTTTTCTAAGTTTAGATTTAATGATGAAAGTGATCCCGTTTCTCAAGAACTTAGTACGAAGGGGGTACAATCTGAATTAAAACCAGATTTTGCTTTCGGGCTTTGGTACGCTCAGGAAAAGTTCTACGTGGGAATAAGTTCAAATCATCTTGCAAAATCTCAAATATCCTTTGGCTTGGAGGAGTTAGAAAATGCTTTAGCAAGAAATCTATATTTTACAGCAGGCTATAATTATACGCTAAATGACCAATGGTTATTGCAGCCTTCTGTACTCATAAAAAACCTTCCTGAAAACGGCTTGAAGACAACTTCTATGGAGTTCTCAGTGTTAGGAACGTATAACCAAAAATTCTGGGGAGGACTTGCCTATCGGCAATCTGATGCCGCTACAGCAATGGTAGGGGTGTATCCTACTAAAGATAATCGTTTGAGAATAGGTTACGCCTTTGATTATACCATCAGCGGGGCACAAGGAAAAGCACCTACTTCTCACGAAATTTTTGTTTCCTATGGTATGCCTATCAAACGGTTTGGCAAGCCAACACAAGAAACACCCAGACACGGTACAAAATAAAAATTGTAGTTTCTATTGTAAAAAAATTGTAAATTTTTTGCTTTGCTAATTTTTTTATCCAAATTAGCATTATATTTGTGATGAAAACTAAAAATGTTAATACAAAAGGTGTTATGAATAAAATAGCTAATCGTTATGTGTGGTTGTACTTCTTATTAGGAAGTGTATTCCTACAATCTTGTGGGCTACTTGGTGGCGGTAAGAAAACAATGAAAGACCAAGACATCAATGCGAAAATTATCAACTCCAAAGGAGAGATTTATCGCTTTGATGTAGTGAGACCCGGTTGGAATCAGTACGTACCACAAAGTATGGTGGTAATCCCTGCTGGTACTTTTCACATGGGGCAGGCTGATGAAGATGTGCCTCATACACAAATCAACTACAATAAGCAAATTACTATTAGTGCCTTCTTTATGGATGAAACTGAGGTAACTAATAATCAGTACCGCTTATTTACAGAGATAATGTCAACCTATGCTCGTGGTGGTGCGGGTGGAACTGCCAGCATAGACCCTGATTATGTGGATAATGTATTGAAAAATATTACCCCTCAGGCTGACACTAATACGCTTAGCAGACTATTGCCAGATACCCTACGTTGGTCTAACGAGTATGCCCATCATATGGGAGACCCAATGATGGAGTATTATTTTATGCACCCCGCTTTTGATGATTATCCTGTGGTAGGTGTGAAATGGACGGCTGCTCAAGATTTTTGCAGGTGGAGAACTTTACACTTAGATTATCATAGAGCATTGGAAGGACATCCAACTATTCCTAGATTCAGATTGCCTACTGAAGCTGAGTGGGAATATGCAGCTCGTGGTGGCAGGAGTTTAGCTAAATATCCTTGGGGTAATCCTTATGTAAGAAATACTTTGGGGTGTATGTTGGCTAACTTCAAACCAGGTAGAGGTAACTACTATGATGATGGTTTTGCTTACACGGCTCCCGTTGCTTCCTATTTTGCTAATGACTGGGGACTTTATGATATGGCTGGAAACGTGGCAGAGCTTACGCAAGATGCCTACTACGAGGCAGCCGTTCCTGTTACTTGGGATATGAACCCCGTTTTTGACCCTCAAATCAGGAAAGGTGATGCCAACACGCAAGGCTACAGCGACTTAACAAATTATCCTCGTAGAGTAATTAGGGGAGGCTCTTGGAAAGATATAGCTTATTATCTTGAAACAGGAACAAGAACCTATATGCACTATGATTCAACTTCGTCTTCTGTTGGCTTCCGTTGTGCTATGACGTACTTAGGACGTTCATCAGGTAACGAAATTAAAAGAGTAAGATAAAAATAAAGTAAACCCCTAATTTTCAACATAAAAATTCTTTTGTTCAATTATTAAAAACTAAATTTTACTGAAATGGCTCAAAAAGTTCTAAGCGGCAAAGAAAAGTTCTATACCTACTTTATCCCTAAAGTTGTAGGTCTTGGTGCATCTATCGTTATTGTGGGTGCCTTGTTCAAAATTATGCACTATCCTGGTGCTGAAATCCTTCTACCTTTTGGTTTGGGAACAGAAGCGATAATCTTCGCATTGTATGCTTTTGCTCCTATAGAGCCCCCTCACGCTGAACCAGATTGGGACAAAATTGCCCAAAGTCTTGCTGGTGTAGGTGGTGGTAGCACAAAAGATGCAGGTGTAGCTGCTAAATTGGCTGCTATTGAGGCTAACATTGCTAATTCTATTTCTGCTGATTCTGTAACAAGTTTCGGAACTGGTATGAAAAGTTTGGCTGACAATGTAGGCAAAATGACTACCTTAGCTGATGCTTCTGTAGCTACAGCTGATTATGCCAAAAATGTTAAGTTAGCAGCAACTTCATTAGTTGAAATGAACAAATCTTACGGAGCTACAATGACAGCTATGACATCTATGGCTGATGCTTCTAAAGATGCAAAAGCTTATCATGCACAAATTCAAGGACTTACAAAAACTTTAAGTTCTTTGAATGCTGCTTATGAAATGGAATTACAAGATAGTAAAAAATTCAGCGAGGCTCTTAGCAAATACTACGGTGGTATGTCTAAATTAGTAGAAAATGTGGTAGCTACCTCTAAAGATGCTGAAGGTTTGAAAACTCAATTAAGCGGTTTAACCACTAACCTTACCTCTTTGAATAAGGTATACGGTGCTATGCTTACTGCTATGAAAGGAGCTCAAGCCTAAATATGAAATATTGCAGGGCTTTCTGCTCTGCAATAAACTACTAATTTGTATATTCACGAACTAAAAAAATATATCATATATGGCAGGTGCAAAAGAAACCCCCAGGCAGCAGATGATCAACCTAATGTATTTGGTTCTCACTGCGATGCTGGCTTTGAACGTAAGTTCTTCTATTTTAGATAAGTTCTTCTTCTTGGCTGAAGCTCTTAAAAAAAGTGCGAGTCAGTCGGCTACTTCAACAGAGCTTTCTGTAAAAAGTTTTATGAATAAGGCAAAGGAGAATAACGATACAGATACACCAGAGTATAAAAAGAAACTACAATCTATAGAGGCTATCAGAGCTAAGGCGAGCGAAATGATAAAGTATGTAGATGATTTGGAGGCTAAAGTAATAGCTGCGGCTGGTGGTGAAGATAAAGAACATAGTTCAAAAGGTAACGTTAGACCTAAAAACCCTACCTCGGATACAGAAATGGAAACATTGATGCTTGGTAAAGGTGAAGGTAAAAACTTGAAAGGTAAAATAAACAGATATGTAACAGATGTAGTAGCTTTGGTACATCAAGCAGACCCTAAATTTAAGTCTTTTAGCTTAGAACCTTTGGCTAAGGATAATGAGGGAGCTACTGAAATAGATAAAAAGAAAAGCTACGAGGAAAGAAGTTTCCAAGCTACGCCAGCAGCGGCTGTACTTGCTGTGTTAGCTCATAGCAAAAGTGAGGTTCGTCGCTACGAATTGGAGGCTATTAAAACTTTGGGTGTGGAAGAAGCACCTCCATTGCCTGATACTTTCATTCCTATCATTGAGTTAGAGTCTAACTCTCTTAATCCTGGTGAGAGAATTAAAGGACGTGTTCTATTGGCTGCTTTATCATCAAAAGAATCTAAGCCCATCAGAGTATTTGTAGATGGTGCTGAACAAACTAAGAAAGATGAGCAAGGAGTTGTTGTAATTGATGAACCAGGTAGAGCAGGAAAAATAAGAGTTAAAATTGTAGGTAACGTGGGTAAGAAAGGTGCAATGGATACTTTGGAGGCTGAAAGAGAGATTAAAATTGTAGAAGCAAGCGTACAAGTAGTTGGTACAAAAACTAAACCTATCTTGTATAAAGGTTATCAACAAGAGTTTGAAGTGATTTCCTCAGGAAACAAACAAGCAAGCAAGCCAGGAAGCATACCTGGAGGTAGTATCATATCAGGACCTGGCAATAAGTTTAATATCAAGATGGCAGAGTCTTTCACAGGCAAAGAAACAAAAATGACTGTGGCAGCTCCTTCTGGCTCAAAAACTTTTGAGTTCTTGGTGGCAAGAGCTCCTGACCCTCAGGTGAAAATTAAAATTAAAGCAACAGGTGCGGTTAAGGAGATTAGTCAAGGCGTTTCACCTGGACAAGCTTTTGAGATAGTAGCTATTCAAGACCCCGTTTTTGAATCAATGGTAGGCTCTCAAGCCCAAATTGTTCAGCAGGGTATCGTAAATGCTACGCTCAATACAATGGACGGACCTAAGGCTGGTGCGGTTGGCGAGTTGGCTTCAAAGTCAAGAAAAGGAAACTCATTTGATGTAGTATTCAAATACACAACTGCTGCTGGACAGAGCAGAACTATACCAATGGTTATTCCTGTAAAATAAATAATATTATTAGTGTTGGTATAATCTAAAGTTGTACCAACACTAAATTTGGTGTAATTACCTTTTAATTTTATTATATTATGAAAAAAGTGTTAGTTGTATTATTAGGTCTAATAAGTTCTTTGGCTTATGGGCAATTTGGGTATAATCCGAATGCTGTTAGACCAGTATTAGAGGACGATGTAATGTTTAGAAAAATCGTTCAGAGAAGGATAAATATGAATGAAAAGCAAAATAAAGGCTTTGCACCACAATCACAAATTCCTGAAACTGATGAGTTTAACTTTGTTTTGCAACTCTTCAAAGCTTTGCAAGATAATAAACTTAGAGTGTACGAACATTCAAGTTCTGCAAATATTGTTAGGTTTAAAGGGGGAGATAATAAAACAGCTATAGAGATACCTATAGATCCAGATACTAAGCTTCCTTACAAGCAGCTTACTTCTAATCCTGATATGAAGAGTGCTGCTAATTATGTAAACCCTGAAAGTAAGGAGTATGGAAAATACACAGAGATAGCTTGTTCTCAACAAGACCAAAATGCTGATGGTGCTTATTTTGTTACTTTAAGCTTTCCTACCGATGACCAAATAAAAACAGCTTCTATCAAAATTACAGAGGAAGTTATCTTTGATAAAAGACGCTCAAGAATGTATATCAATATTCTTGCTATTACTATAGAGTTCTTTTGTGGCGGGGACTTTTCCAAGCCAAGGTATTATCACTTCAAGTATAAAGAGGTAGATAAGTATTTCAGAGAAAAATATCAAGAAACACAAACTATAGGGGCTTGGTATAATCCTCAAAACTTGCGTAGACATATGTGTGTGATGGATGCTTTTGAGTTGAGACTTTTCTCTTCTCGAATTATTAAGGTATCAAATCCAGATGACTTATCTCTCGCTGAGGTATATAAGTCGCCTGATGGTACAATTACTGAAGAGCTTTATAAAGCTCAAGAAGCAGAAAACGAGCTAATGGAGTTTGAACATAACCTTTGGGAATTTTAATATAGAGCCTCTGAAAAAGAGGCTTTTTTATTTAGAAAGCCAAATAAAAATCTTGTAGAAGTTTCTGAAAGGAATCAGTATAAATATTATCCCGATTCCTAATAATTAGTTTATCTTGTATTTCTTTCTTTTCTTTCTTTTGAAAACACCTTATCTCTCTAAACACAGGTTTATCTATTTGATTGAAAATCTTCAGATTTTGGCAAATATGAAGGTTTTGCTTTTGAGCCATTTCTGTAAATAGCTTCATTTCGTAAGTTGGGAGGATAAGCCAAAAACTACCATTTTCATTCAAAAAAGTATGCACAATATTTACTAAGTCCTCAAAATTCAGGGTCTGTTGATGTAATGCTATATTTCGGTTGGAGGAATTTGCTAATAAACTATTTTGATAAAAAGGAGGGTTGCTGATAATCAGGTCAAATTGTTGTGAAGAACTAAACTTTTGCATAGCCAGATGATAACCTTTAATTTGATGATGAAAAGGGCTACTTTGAAAATTAAATACGGCTTCCTGATAGGCACTTTCTTCTATTTCTACTGCACTAATAAAACTTTGAGGATACCTTTGTGCCAACATCAAACTTAATAAACCTGTACCTGTACCGATATCCAAAATATACTTGGGATTAGGCTCTTGTTTAGCATAAGCACCTAAAATACAAGCCTCTGTACTTACTTTCATAGAAGTATTTTTTTGCTCAATTCTGAATTTTTTGAATTGAAAATAGGTATTTTTTTGTCGCATTGGGATAAATTTTGCCAAAACTACAAAAATTTGTACTTTTACGAAATTCTAACTATTGGCTACAGTTGTACGTAGCCAATTAAACACGATATTATATGGAAAAAATAAAAATTACGCTCCCTGACGGAGCAGTACGCGAGTACGATAGAGGTGTAACAGCCTTAGAGGTTGCAATGAGCATCAGCGAGGGTTTAGCTCGGAATGTATTAGCTGCAAAAGTAAATGGCAAAGTGCAAGACGCAACTTTAGAAATAAAGGAAAATGCTGATTTACAGTTGCTTACTTGGAAAGATGCAGAAGGGAAAAGTACTTTTTGGCACTCTTCCGCACATTTAATGGCGGAAGCCATAGAGGCTTTGTATCCAGGAACAAAATTTGGTATAGGTCCCGCTATTGAAACAGGGTTTTATTATGATATAGATACGGGAGATACCGTAATTAGCCAAGATGATTTTCCGAAAATTGAGGCAAAAATTTTGGAGTTAGCTCGCCAGAAAAATGCATACAAACGTTCTGAGATAAGTAAGCAAAACGCTATAGCCTATTTTGAGGATAAAAAAGATGAGTATAAGTTAGAACTACTCGAACGTCTCAATGATGGTGAAATAACTTTTTATCAGCAAGGAAATTTTACAGACCTTTGTCGGGGTCCTCATATTCCGAATACGGGCTTTATAAAAGCGGTAAAGTTAATGAATGTGGCAGGAGCATATTGGCTCGGGCAAACAGATAGAAAGCAACTGACTCGTTTGTATGCAGTTACTTTTCCACAAGAAAAAGAGTTAAAAGAATATTTACACCTTTTGGAAGAAGCTAAAAAAAGAGACCATAGAAAATTAGGACAAGAGTTAGAACTATTTACTTTTTCTGAAAATGTGGGAAAAGGTTTGCCTTTGTGGTTGCCTAAAGGCACACTTTTAAGAGAGCGTTTGGAACAGTTTTTGAGAAAAGCACAGATAAAAGCAGGGTATTCTCCTGTTGTTACACCGCACATTGGCAGTAAAAAATTATATGAAACTTCTGGGCATTGGGAAAAGTATGGAGCTGATTCTTTCCAGCCAATTCATACACCAGAGGAAGATGAGCTGTTTATGCTAAAACCAATGAATTGCCCACACCATTGTGAAATTTACAAATCCAAACCTCGTTCTTATAAAGAATTGCCTTTGCGTTTGGCTGAATTTGGAACGGTATATCGTTATGAGCAAAGTGGCGAATTACATGGGCTTACACGTGTGAGGGGATTTACACAAGATGACGCTCATATTTTTTGTACTGCTGAGCAGGTTCGTAGCGAATTTGGTAAAGTGATAGATTTAGTTCTATATGTATTCAAAGCCTTAGGATTTGAGGAATATACGGCACAGATTTCTTTACGTCACCAGACGGAAAGAGCCAAATATATTGGTAAAGAGGAAGATTGGGACAAAGCTGAAGCGGACATTCAGGCAGTTGCAAAAGAAAAAGGTTTAAATACAGTTGTTGAGTATGGTGAAGCAGCTTTTTATGGACCTAAATTAGATTTTATGGTAAAAGACGCTTTGGGTAGAAAATGGCAATTAGGGACAATCCAAGTGGATTATCAACTTCCTGATAGATTTGCTTTGGAGTATATTGGGGCTGATAACCAAAAACATAGACCTGTAATGATTCATAGGGCTCCTTTTGGCTCAATGGAGCGTTTTATAGCGGTACTCACTGAGCATTGTGCGGGTAATTTCCCTTTATGGCTTGCCCCTGAGCAGATAAGCATTTTGCCAATTTCAGAACGCTTTAATGTATATGCAAAAAAAATATCAGAGATGCTTGAGGAAGAGGATATTAGGGGGATTGTTGATGAGCGAGATGAGAAAATTGGTAGAAAAATCAGAGATGCTGAAGTGAAAAAAATACCTTATATGTTGGTTGTTGGCGAGAAAGAGCAAGAAAATCAAACGGTAGCCCTTAGAAAGCACGGAGAAGGTGATGTAGGAATTTTCAGTATTAGTGAGTTTGTAGAGAGGTTTAAGAAGGAGATAAAAGACATGATGGCAAAATAGAAAAAGGCTCTTTCAGAGCCTTTTTCTATTTGATAAGTTCTACTTTATAGATAAAATACTCTGTATCACCCTGCCAAGGAAAAACCCAATATTTTTGGCGATAGTATACTTTTACTTGTTTGCCTGAAAAAGAATCTAAGTCTTTAACTACCTGCTCTTCAGAGGGATTTACAGAAAATGCAAATTTTTGAGGATTTATCCTGTCTTCTGTTCCTACGCGTAACTCGCCTTCATAAGTCTTAAAAACATTACCTTTTTTGGAAAATTTATCCAAAAAACCAGACCGAGAACCTTCGCTATAAGTAGCAAAAGACATAAAAGAGGCATACGCTATGAAGCCAACTAATACGACAACAATACCAATAATAAGATATTTTTTAAAATTTTTCATAAAATTGAGTTTTTGAAGTTTATGAAGGAGTTGTTTTTTCGTTTTTATCTTCTTTTTTTGGAAAAATTAGTGATAAAGCAATACTTACTGTCAGAATCCCTAAGATAATAAAAATAGAGTACATCGGCTTAAAATTGATAGCCTTTAGAGGCACTTCCAAAAGCATTTTAGCTCCCACAAAGGTCAGCAAAGCTCCCAATCCGTATTTGAGATAATGGAAAAGGTGCATAATATTGGAAAGCAGGAAGAACATAGAGCGAAGCCCCATAATAGCAAAAATATTTGAAAAATAGGCAATGGGCTGGTCGTGTGTAATCCCTAAAACAGCAGGGACAGAATCCACGGCAAATACTAAATCAGTAAACTCTATGATAAGCAAAACTATAAAAAGCGTGGTAATCATCTTTTTTCCATCTTTTTTTACAAAAAATTTGTCTCCTTCATAATGCGGATACACGGATAAATACCTTGAAGCAAGCCGAACAATAGGGTGTTTCTGAGGGTCAATAGCTTCTTCTTCTTCTTCTTTTTCAAAAAAGATTTTAATCCCCTGATACACTAAAAAAGCACCAAAAATCCAAAGTACAAAGTGGAATTGTTTGACAATTTCTATACCAATGAAGATAAAAATAAATCGCATCACAATGGCTCCTAATACACCCCAGAACAGCACTTTCTTAAAATATTGTTCCTTCAAACCAAAAGAGGAAAAAATAAGTATCATCACAAAAATATTATCTGCTGATAGGGCGTATTCTATCAAGTAAGCAGTGATAAACTCAACAGAGATATAATTTCGGTATACCTGTAAATTATCTTCGTGATTGTTGTCTGGCTTTATGTTGAGTAACTCTTTATCTTCCACGTCTACGCGTGTCATAATTTCTTCGTAGTTTTGAGGATTATGGATAAGATGCCCTTCGTAACGTAAGAAAACAAAAAACAAGATAGCCAAGGAAACCCAAACCACACTCCAGATGGTAGCCTCTTTAAAAGAGATAACGTGGCTTGATTTAGAGAAAATACCCAAGTCAAGAGCCAACATTATGATAATGAACAATATAAATGATGAAAAGAAAATGATTTCGCTACTAAACATACTTGGTGATAAAGTGAGATAAAATAAAAAAAGACTTTATTTTAGATAAAAAAATTATTTTTTTGCAACTTACCATTGCAAATGTAATATTTTGCTTCAAAAATCAAAAGTAAATATTTTTTTTGAATAGTAAAATTTAATTTTTATACATTTTTTAACTTAACATAAAAAAAAGAAACAATGGCAGTAGATTTAAACATTTATCAACAGATGCTCCAAAATAATGAAACTTGGGTAGCCGAGAAATTGGAGAAAGATGCCGGCTATTTTAATAAACTCGCAGAAGGGCAAAGTCCTAAGTTTTTATGGATAGGTTGCTCTGATAGCAGAGTACCCGCTGAAGAGATAACTGGGGCAAATCCAGGGGAAGTATTTGTACACCGAAATATAGCGAATTTGGTTGTACACACTGACTTAAATTTCTTGAGTGTATTACAATATGCCGTGCAGGTTTTACACGTGCAACATATTATTGTTTGCGGGCATTATGGTTGTGGAGGGGTTATTTCAGCCATGAAAAACACAGATTATGGCTTAGTGAACAAATGGCTCTGGAACATTAAAGAAGTGTATTATAAGTATCATCAGGAACTGGATAAAATCGTAGATGAAAAGCAGCGAGCAAATCGTTTGGTTGAACTGAATGTAAAAGAGCAGGTATATAATTTAGCAGAAACTTCTTTTGTTCAGCAGGCTTGGCTAAAAAGAGAGTTGAGCATTCACGGCTGGGTATTTGACTTGGGTACAGGAAAAATAAAAGATTTGGACGTAATTATTGATGAAGCTAAAGTTCTTCACCCTATTTTTCAGTATAATTTAGATAAAAAATAGGTTCATTGCTTAGAAACGAATAAGTAAGGAAGTATAGTCATCGTGAGGGCTAAGTCCCTCACAAAATAAATGAACATCAGTGATAAGTTTTTCTTGAATTTGTGCAGGTGGGAGTTCAATATGTTCATTCAGAAAGTATTTAAGTCTATCGTATCCATACTCATCATCTTTCAGATTTTTAGCCTCGCTTATCCCATCAGTGTATAGTAAGATTGTATCGCCTTTTTGGTAATTAATTTCTTGAGTAACGATATGCTTCTTGAAGTTTTTATTACGAATGATACCTAAGCCCAAACCCTTATCTTGTATATAAAAAGTCTCTTTGGTCTGAGCTTTATGGTAAAGTGTAGGGCAATGCCCTGCTCGGGCTATACTTAAACTTTCCTTTTCTGCATCAATGAGAAGAAGTGTAATAGTGATGAAGGAGGCTTTTTCAAAACATTTAGAAACTGCCTGATTAGCATAAAATAAAAAATACGCAGGTGGCATATCCAAATGAGCCAAGCTCTGAAAAATACCTTTCATTTGAGCCATATTAAAAGCTGCACTCGTACCTTTTCCTGATACATCACCGATGATAATGTAGCTTCTGGTAGGGCTGATGTTGAAAATGTCATAATAATCGCCACCTACGGACTTGGCAGACTCCGAAATAGCACAAATTTCTATGTTATGACCAACAAAAAGATTTCGTGGAAGCAGGCTTTTCTGTACTTTTTCTGCGATGTCAAGTTCTTGTTGAAGTTTTTCTTTTTCTATGACTTGCTCAAGGAGTTTGTAATTCTCAATACTGATACTTACTTGCTTGGCGAAGGTATCCAAAAGTTCTTGGTGTTCGCTATTGAAGCCTTCTTCATATTTTTTAAGTAATACTAACTTAGCGATATTTTCTCCTTTTTTTTCATAGAGATTTAGCAGCATCAAAGATTCAAAGCCTTCTATATTTTCTTCGGATAATACTTGGTAGGGAAGTGTTAGGATTTCTTTGTGTTTTTCTGATAAATAATGGTTAATATTTTTTTGCTGTTCTTGGCTAATTTGATGATTTAGCGTAAAACTATTTTCTGAAACAAGCACATAACCTGCTTCTGCTTGGGTAATGTTGATGGCATTTTCTAAAAGAGCTTGATAAATCGCTTCTATGGATTCGCCTACTTGCAGAGATTGCGTAAGTTGTTGGAATGATAGTATCTCTTCTATTTTTTTCTTGTAAACGGTTGAGGTAGGAAGATTGAAAATCAGCACAAGCATAGATATAAAAATGTAAATCCCTACAAAACTTAGCAACCCAGCCACAAAAACCGAATACCCTACATCAAAAAAGACCAAACCTTTTTGGTAATAAAAAATTATGAGAAAAACGAAATAACCTATAACTAATAAAATTAGAAATAACATAAGGATATTTCTGATTTTACTTACTGCTGAGAGATAAGCCACCCATTGTGTATTAGAGCTGAAAATCAAGGAAACAAGGAGGAAAATAGATAAAATGCTAAGGTATGGAAGGCTTTTGAAAGGGAAATTGAAAAAATTGAGAAGCAAACTGGCAAATAACACATAAATAAAAGTGTTCCATAGCCAAATGATTTTTTACCCATGCATCATCTGGTATAGCTTTTAGAGCATTTTCGAGAGTAATCAAAGCACCTTCTTTATCTCCTATTTCTTTTTGCCAATCTGTCATGGATAAATAAAGATCAGCAACTTGGGATGACTTATTTTTTAGCTCAGATAGT
>JANRLU010000195.1:0-15599 GCA_033762275.1 Thermonemataceae bacterium
GCGACCAAGCTCAATTCCTGCTAATGCGAATGCTGAGGACAAGAAAAAAATAGAAGAAAATAACGAAAGAACTAAATATGCGATGGTGTCCGTGATTATTCACGAGGTAGGGCATAACTACTTTCCAATGATTGTAAACTCTGATGAACGCCAATGGTCTTGGATGGATGAGGGACTGAATTCCTTTTTGCAATACAGAGCCGAACAAGAATTGCCAGAAGCGGTTTGGACAAAAGACCTTAAACGTAGTCCTTATCCCTCTCGCCGAGGTCCGGTTGCTAATATCGTAGGCTATATGAAATCTGCTCCTGAGACACAAGTACCCATAATGACGAACTCTGAGCAAGTAAAGCAATTTGGTAACAATGCTTATGGCAAGCCAGCCACAGCCCTAAACGCCCTCAGAGAAACTATTTTGGGCAAGCAACTTTTTGATTTTGCTTTCAAACAATATGCTCAAAAATGGAAATTCAGACATCCTGAACCAGCCGATTTCTTCAGAACTATGGAAGATGCTTCGGGTACAGACTTGGATTGGTTTTGGAGAGGTTGGTTCTACACCAATGATTTCTACGAGCCAAGTATAGAGAAAGTTACGCTTTTCAAAATTCTTGCTCAAGGTCAGTCTCTTCCTAATAATGCTCCTTTCCCAACTAAAGAAATAAACGTTGCTACGGCTTTAGATAGAATGGAAAAAATGGGTATCAAAATGAACGAAAATGAGAAACAAATGCTCTCTCCAAGTACGAATTTTTATGTTTTACATATAAAAAATAACGGAGAATTAGTAATGCCTTTGATTGTAGAGCTAACTTACAAAGATGGTACTAAGGAAACTAAATATTTCCCCGCAGAAATTTGGAGAATGAACCACAAAGAAATTAAGAAACTTGTTGCAAGTTCCAAAGAAGTGGTATCTTTTAAATTAGACCCCAACGCTGAAACCGCTGATACTGAAACCAATAACAATACTTTTCCAAGAACAGAAAATTCTACTCAATTTGACCAAATGAAATCTGGGAAATAACCCAGATTTCATTATTTTTTTGATGCCAATGAAAAAAATAAATCGCAGAAAAGCCTTAAAAGATATAGCTATTGCTTCCTCAACGCTGCTCATCTCACCAAGTTGTATCGCTGCCGAAAAAAAAGAGCAAAAACCTCTCATCAAAGTAAATGAAAAAAATGCACTTGCTGATAATGAAATTTTCAAAATAGTAATTAAAAATGGAAGAGTTTTCACAGAAAAAAAATTGCAAGAAAACTATTTCGTGGGAGTTACTGACGAAGGAAAACTGAAAGTTAGTGCAAATCCTTTGCAAGGCAAACAAGAAATAGATGCTTCCAACAAGGTAGTAAGCCCTGGATTTATAGATATTTTGGCTGATAATGCCAATAACCCTAAGCAAACCAATTCTATTTTTGAGAAATATAAGGTAAGTGATGGGCTTACCAGCGTTTTTCAGATGCACGGTGGAGCGGAGTATCCCAAACAATTTCACGATTATTTTGATAAACTTCCACATAGAGTAAATTATGGCGTGAGCGTCTTTGTAATGCGTCTGCGTTTGGCTTATGCTTCCCTTGCCAAAAGATACGAATTGGCTGAAAGAGGGCTGAAAGAAGGAGCTTTGGCAATGGCTCATAGTCCTGAGTATCAGCCAGATACAAAATACGAGGAACTCAAACAGTATGCTATCATAGCGAAAAAATATGAAAGACCTTATTTCTTACATTTACGACATTCTTCTATGGAAGCTGAGCTAAACGGCATCAAAGAGGCTATCAGGCTAACTGAAGAAACAGGGGTACAAATTCATATAGATCATATCAACTCTACGGGTGGAACTTTTAACATGGCAAAAGCTCTGGAACTCATACAAAATGCCAATGCCAAAGGAGCTAAAATAACTACTTGCGTGTATCCTTACAGTTATTGGGCTACCTACCTAATTTCTGAACGCTTTAGCGGTGATTGGCAAAAAAGATATGGCATTACTTACGAAGATTTGGAGATAGTGGGTACTGGGGAACGCATTACGGCAAAGACTTTCCCAATGTATAGAAAAAGAGGTGGATTGTTGGTGGCGGTTCCGCCAGGGACAATGCCCTTTGAGAAAACGGTGGATTTAGCTCTTCAAACCGATTTTTGTATGTTTGGTTCTGATGGAGGCATTGAAAAAGAGCCAAAAGCAAATTCACATCCAAGAGGGGCGGGCTTTGCTGCCACCGCTATACGTCATTGTTTGGATATAGGAATGAGTATTGAGCAAGCCCTTGAAAGGTTAGTAACACGCCCCGCCAAACTACTACAACCTGCCCTTAGAGATAGAGGCGAATTGAAAGATGGAAATTGGGCTGATATTACCATTTTTGACCCCAAAACCATCAACGGAAAAGCTACAGTGGCTAATCCTAATCAGTTTTCTGATGGAATTGATACAGTAATTGTGAACGGGGAAGTAGCTTTTCAGAAAGGGAAACTTTTGGCAAGCAAAGGGAAGGGTATTAAATATGATACAATATAGGTGAAGTAAGTGGTTCAAAAATGAAAGCTATAGAACTTGGTCTGAAAAAAAACTGGAAGCAATTTACTATTTTAGTAGTTATTAATGCTTTTGTAGGGGGAATGGTGGGTTTGGAGCGTACGATATTCCCAAAATTCGCAGAATTACAGTTTGGTATAGCTTCCAAAACAGCTATTCTATCGTTTATTACAGCTTTTGGTATTAGCAAAGCTCTTACAAATTACTTCACAGGCAGGCTTGCCAATCGTTTCGGTAGAAAAAAACTCCTACTCTTTGGTTGGTTTTTGGCAATTCCCGTACCTTTTTTACTGATTTATGCGACTCATTGGAATTGGGTGGTACTTGCTAATATACTCTTAGGTATCAGTCAGGGGCTAACTTGGAGTAGTACCGTTGTAATGAAAATAGACCTTGTAGGTGATAAAGATAGAGGTTTGGCGATGGGGCTCAACGAGTTTGCGGGGTATTTTGCGGTAGGGATGGTGGCTTTCTTCACGGGTTATATTGCCAATAACTTTGGGATATTGCCTTATCCCTTCTATTTAGGCATCGTAATAGCAATTACAGGCTTATTGCTTACGCTTTTTTTTGTAAAAGATACCCGCGTTTTTGTGCAAAAAGAGATGCAGACAAGCCAAAGCACACAACAATTAGACAATGTTTTTGTAGAAACTACCTTCAAAAACAAAACTTTGAGTGCAGTTACTCAAGCGGGGCTTATCAATAACTTGAATGATGGAATGATGTGGGGTTTGTTTCCTATCATTTTAGCATCTTATCACTTTGATACCCAGACAATAGGCTTGCTTACAGCTACTTATCCTACAGTTTGGGGAATTGCTCAGCTTTTTACAGGGAAAATGTCTGATGTATTTTCAAAAAAGAAAATGCTTTTTTGGGGAATGTTGATGCAGGGGCTTGCTATTATTTTTGTTCCTTACACGGCTATTTTTACATTTTTATTCATTTTGGCGGGTATTTTAGGCTTTGGGACAGCCTTAGTGTATCCTACTTTTTTAGCAACAATAGCCCAAGCAACCAGCCCTCAGCAAAGAGCTGAAAGTGTAGGAGTATTCAGACTTTGGCGAGATTTGGGCTACGCCATTGGTGCTATTATTTCTGGCATTACCGCAGATTTACTGGGCATAGAATTTGCTATTATTCTGATAGGTATACTCACAATTTTATCTTCATTTATTATTTTATTCCGTATGGAAGGGAAATAATTCAAGAGATTATGATTCGTTTAAAATCTATAATAAATAAAAGGGTTATAGGTATTTCCTACAAGCATTGCGATAGAAAGAAATAACAATAAAAACTGAAAAGCCATAGAGAAAACCCAAGGATACAACTGAGAGCTATATTTCATTTTCTTGGCAAACCAAGCACCTACCCACATATACACGGGCATACATAATAAGAAAGCTAATGAAATCCAAAGTATGTTTTCTTTGAGCACAAAACCCAATTCGTAGTTCCAAAGGGGATTTTTACCGAATCCGAAGGCAATTTGAAAAAACGTTTTTAAACGCTGAAAATCAGTAAAATAAAATAAAGCCCAGCCAACAATAGCCAAAAAAATCAGATAGATATGACTAATAAATGCAGGGATTTTTTGTAAAATTTTTAGCAAAAATAGCTTTTCTATCCATATCAAAAAACCGAAATATAAACCCCATAAAACAAAATTCCAGCTTGCTCCGTGCCAAAAGCCGGTCAGCCCCCACACTACAAACAAATTGAAATAAGCATTTTTTCTATTTCCACCCAATGGAATATAGACATAATCTCTGAAAAACGTGCCCAAAGAAATATGCCAACGCCGCCAAAACTCCGTAGCTGATTTGGCTATATACGGATAGTTGAAATTTTCGTGGTAATGAAAGCCAAACATACGCCCCAAACCTATCGCCATATCCGAGTAGCCCGAAAAATCAAAATAAATTTGTATAGAATACATTATTATGCCAAACCAAGCCTCCCCAACTGAAATTTCAGCAAGGTTAGCTTCCAGGTATCTTTTCACAAACTCCCCTGCCACATTGGCGATAGCCACTTTTTTGAACAAACCAATACAGAAACGATGTATACCTGCACTTATGTCAATCCAATTGAAGCGTCTATTATCAATCTCATCAGCAATATGTATATAACGAACAATAGGACCAGCTACCAACTGATGAAATAAACTTACAAATAATAAAAACTTGAGGAAGGAACGTTGAGCTTTTACACCATCTCTGTACACATCTATCACATAGGAAATCGTCTGGAAAGAATAGAAAGAAATACCAACAGGGAGAGCAATTTGGGGCACTTTGAGCGATAAGCCAAAAATAAAATTGATATTTTCATAAATAAAGCCACTATACTTGAACGCTCCCAGCAAACCTAAATTGACTATAAGGGTTGATATTACCCCTGCTTTTGCCCACTTGGTATGACGCGTTCGCTCTACCCATAAGCCATTGAGATAGTCTATGAACGCTGAAAAGACCAATAAACCTACCCAAACGGGTTCGCCCCAAGCATAAAACACCAGAGAAAGTACTGTCAAAAGAACATTTCTGTACGTTTTATTGTTTGAAATGTAATAAAGCAACAAATTTATTGGCAGAAAGAAAGCAAGAAAAGTAAGACTTGCAAAAACCATAAAAACTAAATCCTTATTGATACAAAAACTTTCGCAAGTTACACAATAAAACGTATATTTAGGTTTTTTAATCAAAAATAGCTTTGCTATGAAAAAAATATTTATTGTTATTACATTATTTTCTTTTCTTTCTTGCAAAAAAGAGGAAGTACAAGAGCCTGATATTTACGCAAATATCAAGTTTGAGCAACCAGCTAATTTCCCCAAGCCTATTTATGATGTGAGTAGTAATCCGCCTACACCTGCGGGCTTCAAATTGGGAAAAGCCCTTTTTTATGATGGCTTGCTCTCTGCTGATGGCTCGGTGAGTTGTGGTACTTGCCACCAACAAGAATTTGCTTTTACACATCACGAGCATGATGTAAGTCACGGTATCAATGACCAATTAGGTATTCGTAATGCTCCTTCGCTCCAAAATATGGCTTGGCAAAAAGAGTTTAACTGGGACGGCACTTTTCCTCATCTTGAAACTTTTTCTTTGAGTCCTATTCAAAATCCTGTGGAAATGGGCGAAAGCATAGAGAATGTTCTTCTTAAGATAAAAAATAATGAAAATTACAAGAAAATGTTTACAGAAGCTTTTGGCTCCGAAGAAATCACGCAAGACAAAATGATGAAAGCTATTACGCAATTTCTGGTGATGATGGTTTCGGCTGATAGCAGATATGATAGATACAAGGCGGGCAAAGAGAGTTTTACAGAGGCTGAAACAAGAGGTTTGGCTCTTTTTGAACAAAAATGTAGTGCTTGTCATAGTGGTGTTCTATTTACAGATGCAAGTTATCGGGATAATGGGCTTGCTCCTACGGCTCGCCAAGATATAGGCAGGGAATTTGCAACAAATAATGCAGCTGATAAATATAAATTTAAAGTACCAAGTTTGAGAAATATTGCCTTTACACGTCCGTATATGCACGATGGTAGATTTACGAGTTTGGAACAGGTACTCAGCCATTACCAAAATGGTGTTAGAAACAATCCTAACTTAGATAATTTGCTCAAAAAAGCCGATGGAACTTTTGGTATAGCTCTTACAGAGCAGGAGAAAATAGATATTATAGCATTTTTACAAACGCTTACCGACCAGAATCTTCTCAAAAACGAAATTTTTTCCGAATTTAATAATACCATCAATTAATGAGATAGACTTATTGATAAAATAATTCTTTTAAATGCCGTCATAATTGCTTACCTTAGCTCAAAACTAAGCTAATCGGTTATGATTCAAATTTTGGAAACTATCAAAAGCGACCATCAACAAAAACAATATCCACTAAAAAATCTGCTTGATTTGGTAGCTTGGTTTCGCAAACAAGGCAACAGAAAAAATAAATATACACACCATCTTATCAATGATTTTAAGAGTTTTATCGCTCATTTACAGACGGATAAAGAGTTGAACGAAGGTGTAAAGAATTTGATAGAGCATACTTGTTTGCAAAATAATCCACTGATTGTTTTTACTGATGTGGGAATAATGAGTAGTAAAGGTTTTTGGGCTGAACTTTCAGAGAAAGTTTCCTATAAGATGTTGCCACCTCTACAAAGAAAAGGGGAATTGAGAACCATCATCAATGAAGTTTTTCATCAAGATACTGACTACAAATGGCTTTGGCAAATTCCTGATAGCCTTTGGTTTAGTTTTATGGAGGCTTTGGGATTATTTAGCAACACCAAAATACAGCAATATTGGATAAACGAGATGCTAAACGGTATCGTGGTGGTATCGCAAAGAATAACAGCTTTGGGCTTGGAGCCAGAAATCATCGCTAAATTACCAGATATGGATGATTTATCTTCTCCTTTCCTCACTTTATCAATGGAAATAACGCATTTTATTGATAGCTACAGAAATAAAGCTACCTTGCAGGAGAAAAAAGATGAAAATTACAAGCAAATTCTCATCATGATACGCCAATGTGAGGCAAGCATCAATCGTTTGCATAAGGATAGGCAAAAATACGGAGTTGGCTTACGAATTACTTACTTTATCTTACGTCTTACACAAAATATAGAAAGATTAAAACTTTTATTAAGTCTTTTGCAGGCAAATACGCCACAAGAATCCAAGCAAATTGCCATTTGTTTTTTTAGAGAAACGATATTAGCTGAAAATCAAAAATATAGTGTAAGTAAGCATTTATCGGATAATTTGGGCTTTTTGGCGTACAAAATAGCCGAACATACTGCCAAAACAGGCGAACATTACATTACCAATACGAAAAAAGAGTATTTTAAATTGTTCAGATATGCTTTGGGAGGAGGTTTTATTGTAGCTTTCTTGGTACTTTTTAAGGCTCAAATCGCTAATATGTCACTCTCTCCTTTTGGTTATGCATTTTTTTATAGCCTCAACTACTCTTTAGGGTTTATGCTTATTCACATTTTGCATTTTACATTAGCCACCAAACAGCCAGCAATGACAGCTTCACATGTTGCAGAAATCTTAGGGGCTTGGAAAGATAGTAAACCTAATTCTAAGGATAGAAATGAGAAAATACAAGAAACCGCCCTACTGATTACACGGCTGATAAGAAGTCAGTTTATTTCTTTAGTGGGAAATGTGTTGATGGTTACTCCGATTGCTTTTGGGCTTCTTTGGCTGTATTTTACTTTTTTCAAGGTATCACCTATTCCCAAAGATTTTGCCATTCATTTAATAGAAGACCTTTCTCCTTGGCATAGTTTAGCTCTTTTTCACTCGGCTATTGCGGGCTTATACTTGGCTGTTTCAGGTTTTATAGCGGGGTATTATGATAATAAATTTACCTATGAAAACGTAGGAGAGCGTATTCGTAAGTTTTCGTTTTTGCGTAAAATAATGCCTACAAGTTGGTTTTTGAAGTTTGTAAAATATTTAGAAAATAATTACGGAGCTTTAGCAGGCAATTTTTACTTAGGAATTTTTCTGGGAGCAACCAGCAATGTTGGCAAGTTTTTGGGTTTGCCTTTAGATATAAGACACGTTACTTTTGCCGCAGGCAATTTAGCAATCGCTTTAGCTTATTTTAGCTTGCCTATTCATACAGAATGGTATTTAGATACTTCTTACATTTTGGAAACTATTTTAGGGATATTTTTGATAGGTCTGGTGAATGTGAGTGTAAGTTTTAGTATATCAGTGGTAATTGGTCTCAAATCACGTAATATTACTTTTGATGAAACACAAATACTCTTCAAGTATCTTTTCAAGGAATTTTTGAGAACACCTTTTAGTTTCTTTTTCCCACCTCAACAAAAAAAATCTTAGGATTCAAGTACTTCTTTTCTCCAACTATTTAGGCGTTTGTTCATAATGGAAAACCATAAAGGAGGTACAAGGGCGATGAGTATCATTGTTGGGTAGCCTGCGGGAAGTTGCGGGCTATCCTCAAAGTGTCTTAATACCTGATAACGTCTGTTGGCGTAGGCGTGGTGGTCGGAGTGGCGTTGTAGCTGGAATAAGAAAAAATTGCTTAGTAAATGACTTGCATTCCAAGAATGGAGATGCTCAACTCTTTCATATTTGCCATTTGCTAATATTTTCCTATTAATTCCGTAGTGCTCTATATAATTTACGACCTCCAACAAGGAAAAACTAAGCAAACTTTGAAGCAAGAAAAATGCAGGGATTTCCCATAAAAACTCATTTTCCCACCAACTAATCAATAAGGTGATAAAGAGTATCAATACCAAAGGTTCGGCAATGCAAGCCCATATATCATTTTCTTTACTCCAAATACTCTTCCCTTTTCTTTCTAATCGCCTTTTTTCCAAATGCCAAGCACTTTTGATGCCTCCCCATACACTTTGCCACCAAAAAGCATAAACATTTTGGTTGGCTTTGCTGGTAGCAGGGTCTTTGGGGGTAGCTACATTTACGTGATGTCCTCTGTTGTGCTCTATAAAAAAGTGCCTATAAAAAACCGTGTCCAATAATATTTTTGCCAAAAACTGTTCCCAATAATTATTCTTATGCCCCAATTCGTGAGCTACAGTGATACCTATGCCTCCCATTACGGTCATTGTACTAAGCAAAAAGCCCAAAAAATCAGCGAATTGCCAATTACTAATAGCAACTACCCAGCAAGCCCAAACAAGCAGGCTTAGTTGTATTGCCGCCCAACTATACAAAATAAAGGCGTAATACCAATCTTGACTTGCTTCATTTTCTTTTTCTTTGGGTATATTTTTTTTATCTACCCCCAACAAAAAATCCAATAATGGAATGCCTACAAAGGCAAAAGATACAGAAGCATAATTCCAGATACCTCCCTCATAGTAACCCCAAACCCATAAGGCAGGGAGTATAAAAGGAAAAATATAACCTATCTTTTTGATGATTGTATATGCCATATTTTTATCTTATTACTTAGAATTTAGCAGGAAAGTAAGTTTTTTTTTCTAAATTCGCAAAAATAAATTTACTAATGCGAATTCCTTCTGAGGTTGTAGATAAAATTTATCAACAAATTGATATAGTAGAAGTTGTAAGTGATTATGTGAGCCTTAAAAAAGCAGGTAAAGATTGGAAGGCTTGTTGTCCTTTTCACAATGAAAAAACACCTTCTTTTTCTGTTTCTCCCGCCAAAAATATCTATAAATGCTTCGGTTGTGGCAAAGGAGGTGACCCTGTGAATTTCGTAATGGAAATAGAGGGGGTGAGTTATGCGGAGGCTCTCAAACAATTAGCCAAAAAATACCAAATAGAACTACCTGAGGAAGCCCTCGCAGAGCCCACACAAGAAGAAATACAAAAGCAGAATGAAAGAGATAGCTTGTTCATTGTACTCAATCACGCTAAAAATTTCTTCCAAGAGCAACTTTTTTATACTGAAGAAGGGAAAGCCATCGCTTTGCCTTACTTCAAGGAGAGAGGCTTTAACGAACAAACTATCAAAACCTTTGAATTGGGCTATGCTCCAAGTGATTGGGATAGTCTTTACCGAAATGCCGTCAGAAAGGGCTATCAAGCCACTTTATTGGAAAAAGCTGGGCTGACCGTTCAAAAAGAGGGTAAAAAAGAGTATTATGACCGATTCAGAGAACGAGTTGTTTTCCCTATCCATAATATTTCGGGAAGAGTAGTTGCCTTTGGGGCAAGAACGCTCAAAAAAGATAAATCTATTGCCAAATACATCAATTCTCCAGAAACGGACTTATACCAAAAAAGTAAGGTACTTTATGGGCTGTTTCAGGCTAAAAAGGCAATTCTGGAAGCTAACGAATGTTTGTTAGTGGAGGGATACGCTGATGTAATTTCTTTGCATCAGGCAGCAATAAAAAATGTCGTTGCTTCTTCAGGTACATCGCTTACCAATGAGCAAATTAGGCTGATTAGAAGATTTACTCATCATATCACCTTACTTTATGATAGCGATAAAGCGGGAATTGCTGCTGCTATTCGTGGGCTTGATATAATCTTGGAAGAAGGCTTATCAGTTAAAATTGTACTTTTGCCAGAAAATGAAGACCCAGATAGCTTTGTACGCAAAAAAGGCACAAATGCTACTTTAAGCTATATTAAGGAAAATGCAGAAGACTTTATTAAATTTAAAACTAAATTTTTATTAAAAGACGCAGAAAATGACCCTTTTAAGCGTGGAGAAGCTATAAGAGAGGTAGTTGCAAGTATAACTAAAATACCCGATGTTATTCAGAGAAATGTATTTTTCAAAGAATGTAGTTTGATATTTGGTATAGAGGAAGGAGTACTTATTGGTGAGGGAAATAAGTTGCTTCTGAGAGAGCAGAAAAAAAGTATTACTCCACAAGAAAAAACTCCGATACATTCTACCGAAAACACTACCGCTTTTTTTGAAAAAAAAATAAATGAATTTGATGCCCTTTACTATCAAGAGCAAGAGAGTGTGAGGCTTCTTTTGTGTTATGCAAGCTATCCTATCTCCAATGATGGAGTTTTTGCGGAATATCTACTCAAAGAAATTGAAGAAGTCAGTTTTAGTACGCCTATTTTTCAAGAAATCTTAAATCTTTTTAAGAGTTATTTACATACAGGAAGCCTGATTGATAGCCAATTTTTACTTAGAACGGATAATGAAGCTATAAAAGACATAGTGATAAATTTAATCACAGAAAAATACAGCCCAAGCCCACATTGGGAAAGAGAAGATGTGGTTGTACGCAAAAATGATGAAGATTTAGGGGAGGTTGCTTATACCAATATTTTAAGGCTGAAATGGCGAGTAGTACAAAAAATGATTGAGGATAATAAAAAGAATCTACTTACAGCCCAAACTGATGAAGAGCAAGAAAAATTCTTATTTATTCATCAAAACTTGAAAAATTCTGAAAAAGAGATAGCGGCTATTCTTGGTAATGTCGTTAGGTAATAGTTTTATTATCAGATATTTATCATTTATTTGAAAAAAAAATGCAATAAAATATTGCATAATACAATTTTTATAGCCAATATTGCAGTCCGAAATGAGTCAAATGCCTAAGTGGCGGAACTGGTAGACGCGCACGACTCAAAATCGTGTGCCTTCGGGCGTGCCGGTTCGATTCCGGCCTTGGGTACATTTTACTTTAAAAAGCCTCCAAATATTGGAGGCTTTTTGTTTGTACTTGCCACCACAAAATTTATAGTATACCCAAACAAAAGTGGTTTCTATGTGTCAAACCTGATAGGTTTCTAAAACGTATCAGGTTTATAAATTGAAACATCTGAATTATTCGTAAATTTTTCATAAAAAATAGGCTTAGCATTTTTTTTATGACCACTTTTTACTATTTTCGTCCCCTAACGCAAAGTTAGGCGAAATAATATATGATAAATAGTAAAAATAAAAGAATGAGACAAAAATATTATTTAATTTTACTGAGTATTTTATTTTCTTGTACTACCAAAGAAAGTAAAAATATTGATAATGAGTGCATAGCAGAGCCCAATATAAGTGCTATACAGATAAAAACAGCGTTTGTACGAATAGATAAGGCTATTGTAAACGCCAAAGATAGTACCGAAATACAAAAAATACTCGCTGAAAATCCTTTGTACGAAGGGCTGTACTTAGCAGGAGAGCCTGCCGAAGCCCCAAGAGTAGCCAATTTTTCACAAAAAGTATTATGGGATATGGCCAAAGAGCCTTATATGGATACTTTACAACAAGATTGTGAAAAAATAGTAGATATCAATAAGTTAGAGAAAGAGTTAACCTTAGTTTTCAAAAGAATAAAGGCGTATTATCCCGATTTTGTACCCCCTAAAGTATATTTTAGTATTTCGGGGATAGGCTCTTTTCCTCTTAATGGCTCTACAGATATATTTTTGTCCAAAAATGGAGAAATTTTAGTAATCGGATTGGATTGGTTCTTAGGTACAAATTATAGATTTAAGCTACCAGAAACAGTACCTATTTACTTGGCTCGCCGTTATGAAGCTAAAAATATTCCTGTTTTTGTAGCTACTTTGCTGAGCAGCCGCTATAATCTTTACAACCCAACTCAAAATTCTTTGCTTAATGATATGCTTTTCTATGCGAAAGCCTACTATTTCACCCAAAGTGTGATACCTTGCCTTCCTGATTCCTTAGTTTTGGGCTATACTCCTACCCAAATGACCTACATAGAACAAAATAAAGAACAAATTTGGAAGCATTATTTGGATAAAAAAATATTTTTTGAAACATCTTCGCGTATCAAGCGTGATTATGTAGAAGAAAGTCCTTTCACTTTGCCCATCAGCCAAGACTGCCCAGGAGGGATAGCTCGTTGGACAGGCTTAAGAATGCTTAAAAAGTATGTCGCCAAGAAAAAGATAGACCTTCCTAAAGTAATGAAATTGGAAGATGCTCAGGGCGTACTTAGTGAATCTGGCTATAAAGGAGAATAAATGAAAAAAAAGTTTGATTATATCGTTGTAGGGCAAGGTATTGCGGGTACTGTATTGGTAGAAACACTTCGCCACCATCAAAAATCAGTTTTATGTATCAACGACACAACGCAAAAAGCCTCTTCTTTGGTCGCCGGAGGTTTTTTTAATCCACTCACAGGGAAAAACTTAGTAAAAACTTGGTTGGCAGATGAGATTTTTCCGAAAATGCTAAGTTTTTATGAGGATTTGGAACATAGACTAAATGCTAAATTTTTTCATAAAAAGCCTATTTACAGACCTTTTCGTTCAATACAAGAGCAAAACGATTGGCTGGCTAAAAGTCAAAATTCGGCTTTTAGGGCGTATATAGCTCCTCATAACAACGATATTTATTACGAAAATGATATTTTTAATGCCTTTGGGGGAATAGAAACGCTACAAGCGGGTTGGGTAGATTTGCCCATACTTTTAGAACAATACAGAAATTTTCTGAAAGCAGAAGAATCTTACCAAGAAGAAACTTTTGATTATAATGCTCTACAAATAGAAGCTAAAAAATTGATTTACAAAAACTTTGAGGCTGAAAAAATTGTTTTTTGCGAGGGGAGTCAGGGCGTAGAGAACCCTTTTTTCCCGCACTTACCTTTTAGCTTGGTAAAAGGAGAAACTATTTTGATAAAAATAAAAGAGGCAAGTTTTGAAAATATTGTAAATCAGGGAGTTACTATTGCATTTATAGAAAAAGATATATATAGGGTAGCCTCTACATATAGTTGGCAGCCTTTAGATTGGGAAAATACAAAGCAAGCGGAAGAAGAATTATCTGAAAAGGCTAAAAATTTGCTAAAGAAGGATTTTGAAGTAATTGGGCAGAAAGCAGGCATCAGACCTGCAACAAAGCATAGGAGACCCATTGTAGGACTACATCCGCAGCACAAAAACTTGGCTATCTTGAATGGCTTGGGTAGTAAAGGCGTATCCTTAGCACCCTATTTGGCTGAAGAATTATACCAACATATTGAATATCAAAAAGTTTTGCATAAAGAAATCATACAACCTTAGGTTTTATAGCTATGAAAAGAAAACTAATTTTATTGTTCTTGTTTTTGGGAGTTACTTTAGCCAAAGCCCAAGTAGAAGGTATTACGCAAAGACCTTTCGGAAAGAATAGGGTGCAGTTTAAAGAGTTTGATTGGAGAATGAAAACCTCTCCCAATTTTGAGGTCTATTACTATGACTATGGCAGTGGAATTGCCGACTTTGCGATTGTATATGCTGAAAATGAATTTAATAGAATTACAAATCTGCTTGGGCACAACCCTTCCAACAAAACAAAACTTTTTATCTACAACTCTCTTACTGATTTGCAGCAAAGTAATGTAGGCTTGGAAAACGAAAATAGTAGAACAGTAGGCGGGCAAACAAACTTCATCAAACCAAAGATAGAAATACCTTTTACAGGGAGTTTATTTGAGTTCAAAAAAGAGCTTTCTTTTGGTATAGCACAGATTTTTACCAATGAGATGATGTACGGGGGAAGTATTAGGGAGATTCTTAAAAATGGTGCTTTGTTAAGTTTGCCAGATTGGTTTATGCCAGGCGTAGCAGCTTTTACGGCAGAGCCTTGGAGCAGCGAAATGGACGATTATATGAGAAATGCTATTTTTTATAGACAACTAAAAAGCCCTCATAAATTGGCTGCCAAAGAGGCTCAGTGGGTTGGGCACTCCATCTGGAATTATATTGCTATTAAATACGGAGAAATCAATATTTCAAGCATCTTAAATCTCACAAGAATTGTAAGAGATGAGAAAATAGCTATTTCAAGTACTTTAGGCTTACCTTATGAAGTTTTTATAGAGGAATGGCAAAATTATTACAAAGAAATCGCTAAAAAAGCAAAAGAAGATTATGAAAAATTAGAATATGACAAAAGAATAAAGAATAATAATCCGAAACAAAAAATATACAATGACGTAAAAATAAATGCAGAAGGAAGATTTGTTGCTTTTTCTGAAAATAGAAATGGTCGTTTTAGGGTCATTGTTAAGGATTTGGAAAGAAACAGAAAAAAAGTGGTGTTCAGGGGAGGTTTCCGAATGAATAGCCAGCGTATCAATGAGAATACGCCACTTTTGGCTTGGTCTGATGATGATAAATTAGCAATACTTTACACAAAAAAAGGGCAAACGAATTTCAAACTTTTGGGTATCAATGGTAAGAAAAGAAAAATATTAGAGCATAGAACTTTTGCTTTTTTCAACAACCCTACAAGTTTAGATGTTTCGGCTGATGCTACACATTTGCTTGTAAGCAGCGATAGAACGGGCTCTGCAGGAGTACAAGCGGGTATGAACGACATCTATCTTTACAATATCCCTAACCAATCTATGAAACGAATTTCTTCGGATTTGTATGATGACAAAGATGCTGTTTTTGTTGGAAAGTTTAATAACCAAATCATTTTCTCTTCCAACCGATTAGCTGATAGCCTCAATGTACCTCCGGGGAATTTCGCAACTATTTTGGATAATTATGATTTGTTTTTGTATAGACCAGATAGCTCAAGTAATCGTCTGGAGCGTCTTACCAACTCTGC
>JANRLU010000196.1:0-44799 GCA_033762275.1 Thermonemataceae bacterium
CTGCCATTGTACCAGTTTGCAAACTTTTGGTAGCATTGTTGTTTTGCCCAAAAATAGCCCCCAGCCAAGATGTCCAACCACTTGAAGCTAAATCAGCAAGCGGTGTACCAAAATGTGGAGAACCCAAGGTAAGTACACGTTCTACTTTATTCCAAGCTCCATAATGAATAAGAGCAGCATCAGTATCTACTCCTCCTTTGCTATGAGCAATCACGACTACTCTGGAGACACCAAAATAAGTAGTAATTGTATTTAACATTCCTGCAAAAAGTTGCCCGTTTGTCCACATTGTTTGGTCAGGGTGTACAGAAACAAAGGCTGTACGATAGCCATCAGCATAGGCTTTGCTATACATATCATTATCCTCCCACCAAGTTTTTGCACTGCTATTATAGCCGTGTATAAATACCAATACAGGTTTGGTAGAGCTATTGGCAGGAACAGAACCATAGTAAATTGTTCCTACATCGTTGTTGCCACCTGTGCTTCCACCCTCTACCACATTCATTTTAGAAGGTAAAGGCAGCTGTACTATTTTCTGAGCAAAAGCACTCTGAAGTACAAATACTAAGAGTAAGAGCCCTAAGCTAATTTTGTAAGATTTTTTCATTTTTTTTAATTTTATTTTGATAATAGATAAGCATATTTCGTTACAAAGCTATTGTTTTTCTCTAAAAAATCCAAATATTATTTTAAAATTTAATAGAAGTAAGTGATTAAACTCCCTTAAGTATGCTTGCATACTTGTAATATTATATTTTTTTTAAAGAATTTTATCCTTTTTAAGGAAAAAACAAAAGACAACTTGCTCTGTGGAGAAGTTGTCTTTTTACTAAAAATATATCGCAAAAGAATTAATCTTTAAGCAACAAGCAAGAACTTGAGTACATAAAATAAAATCATTGCTAAGCCAATAGAAACGGGCAGGGTGAGCACCCAAGCCAAAGCAATATTACGAATCGTTGATTTTTGCAGATTTTTCAGACCGTTGCTGGCAATCATTGTACCCGCAACACCAGAAGATAAAATATGAGTTGTACTCACAGGTAAGCTATACACAAAAGATGAGAAACCTATTGTAGCCGTTGCCACCAACTCCGCTGAAGCTCCTTGTGCATAGGTGAGGTGTTGTTTGCCTATTTTCTCGCCAATAGTAACCACTATTCTTTTCCACCCGACCATAGTTCCCAAACCTAAAGAGGCAGCGATTGCTATAAGTACCCAATAAGGGGCATAATCCGTTGTTTGTTCTTTGAAACTGCGAAGGGCTGTTTTTGCTTCTTTCTCCAATGTGGGCTCCTTTTTATAGATAGCCTTAAACTTTTTTTCTAATTTTATAATACTTTTTCTGACTGTTTTTATCTCCACCTTTTCAAGTTTATTTTTTGCCAAAAGGCTTTTCAAGGTTTTTCTCTCTTCTGTGATACTCTCAAAAGTAGAAGATGGATATTTTTGAGCTATAATTTGTATTTTTTCATCAAAATCTTGGAAGGCAGCCCGATAATCTTGTTGGCTTTTATCAGGGTTTAAAGCAAAATGCATAGGTAATATACCAATAAGTACCAACATTAACAGCCCAACACCTTTTTGCCCATCATTAGAGCCATGTGAAAAACTAACTCCCGAACAAGTAAGCACCAAAATAGCTCTTACCCACATTGGCGGGGGGGTTTCACCATCAGGAGCTTCAAAAAGTTGTTTATTTTTTAGGCTTACTTTTAGTAAAAACATCAAAACAAAAGCTAAGCCCATACCAATAATTGGTGCCATAATCAGGGAAAGAGCAACCTCTCCTGCTTTACTCCAATTTACTCCATCTATTCCAGAATAAGCGATACCTATTCCTAATATTGACCCTATAAGTGTATGCGAACTTGACGAAGGAATACCCAAGTACCAAGTACCAAAATTCCATATAATTGCAGCCAATAGCAAAGCCAATATCATTGCCGTACCTAACCAGACGTCATCTTGGAGTAAAGCATCTGTAGGAAGCAAATTTATTATTCCAATCGCAACCCCTATTCCTCCAAAAAATACCCCCGCAAAATTTAGCGTACCTGATAGAATCACCGCTGCTTGTGGCTTTAAAGATTTGGTATAAATAACTGTGGCTACGGCGTTCGCTGTATCGTGAAACCCATTGATAAATTCAAAAGACAAAACAAGCAAAACACTGAATACCAGCAAAATAACAAGAGATATATCTATTCCTTCTAACATAAATTATCATTTTATTTGGGCAAAACTAACAAAAAATCAAAAGCTATTCAGTATTTTTCTAATTCTTAATAAAAACTTAATATTATTAGTAGCGTCAAAGCAGTTCCACAAGCGGATTCCAAAAAATACGCTCAAAATTACTTACTTTATCATCTTTTACCTCAATGCCTTCCTGTTCTAATAATTCTTGCATTTGTGTTGGGGTAGCAAAGAAATGCTTGCCCGTT
The DNA here is from genome assembly GCA_033762275.1 of Thermonemataceae bacterium. Lineage (GTDB taxonomy): Bacteria > Bacteroidota > Bacteroidia > Cytophagales > Thermonemataceae > Raineya. The sequence continues at coordinate 2,451 of JANRLU010000196.1, forward strand.
AGTACTCCCACCCTATTTACAACTCTATGAGCAGGAACATCTGGCAAACTATGAGCGTTATTCATTGCCCAACCTACCATTCTTGCAGCACTTTTTAGTCCCAAATAAGTAGCAATAGCCCCGTAAGTACTCACTCTACCTCTCGGAATTAATTTTACCACCTCATAAACCTCCGCAAAAAAATTATTACTCTTTTCCATTAGAATATTTCTGGTAAAACTAAGATTTTTTTTGTTTTCTTAGCTTGGAAAGCAAATCTGTGCGAAGCTGGAAGAGTTTTTCTTCTAAACCTACAGGATAGCTATGTGGATTGGTAAAACGCTTGATACTGTTATGTAATTTGCTCAACTGCTCATTGGTACGCTGCTTTATTTGCTCAATATGAGGGCTTTCATAGCAAGACTTTCCCTTCTCAAAAACTTTTATCAATAAATTTTCAGCATAAAAGCTACTATCAAAATTTTTGGTTCTTGTCATATCCAAAGGGTCTATCATCAAATATTCGTTTTCTTTTAAAATGTCTTCTTCGTTAAAAATCATATCTCCTGCAAAGAGATTGTTCTTAAAAAACCTTTTTACTTGTTGGATACCTGGGTTAGAAACTTTTATAGCTTGCTCGGAAAGTTTCATTTTGTAGCTCCAAGAGCCGTCATTTTTCCGAATTGCTGCAATTTTGTACACCCCCCCCAAAGCAGGCTGGTCATAGGCGGTAACTAATTTTGTTCCAATTCCCCATACATTGATAGCCGCTTCTTGATTTTTTAAACTCTCCACTGTATACTCGTCCAAATCGTTGCTGGCAACAATAGTTGTCTGTTGAAAGCCCGCCTCATCTAAAATCCTTCTTGCTTCAATACTCAAATACGCCAAATCGCCAGAGTCTAAGCGGATACCCGCCAACTCATAGCCTTTTTCCTTCAACTTTTCACCTACTTTTACAGCATTTCTCACTCCTTGTAGCGTATCATAGGTATCTACCAAAAAAACACAATTATTAGGCATCGTTTCAGCATAGGTTTCAAAAGATTCTAATTCCGTTTCAAAAGACATCACCCAACTATGAGCATGTGTCCCTTTTACAGGTATGCCAAAAAGTTTGCCTGCCAAAACATTAGAAGTAGCATCACAACCGCCAATATAAGCTGCTCGGCTGGCTGCCAAACCTCCATCTATGCCTTGTGCTCTTCTTAAACCAAATTCTAATACATTTTCTCCTTTTGCGGCTAACTTCATTCGAGAAGCTTTGGTGGCTACCAAACTCTGAAAATTGATGATATTGAGCAAAGGCGTTTCTATCAGTTGGCACTGAATAATACTTCCTTTTACCCTCAAAAGAGGCTCATTAGGGAAAACCACTGTCCCCTCAGGAATAGCCTCTACGGTGCAATCAAATTTTAAATTAGCCAAATATTTTAAAAAGTCTTCCTCAAAAAGTTTGTTACCATCGTTGCCCTTCAAAGAAGCCAAATAAGCTATATCACTTTCATCTAAACGAAAATTAGCCAGATAGTCTAAAACATACTCCAAGCCGCAAGCAATGGTATAACCACCTTGAAAAGGGTTTTTGCGAAAGTATAAGTTAAAAACTGCTTCCTGCTCACCTTTTCCTGATTTCCAATAGCCATAAGCCATTGTGAGTTGATATAAATCGGTAAGTAGCGAAAGCGAAGAACTATAGAGGTGTTTGGTAATTTGCATACAGTTATTTTTTTAGAGCAATTTATCAAAATCCTACTAATAAAGAATCTGTTTTTGTTATTTTTTTACTTTATATCAAGTAAAAAAAATTATTTTTGAGTAAAAATATACCACAATGAAAAGTACAGAAATTCAAGAAAGGATACAAGAACTTACCGAAAAGATAAATCATTACAATGAGTTGTACTACCAAAAGCATATTTCAGAAATATCTGATTATGAATTTGATATGCTTTTAGAAGAACTCAATAAGTTAGAAGCCTTGTATCCATCGTATCGTTTGCCTTATTCGCCTACCTTGCGTGTAGGGGGAGATATTAGCAAAGAGTTTGCAGCTATTAAGCATCGTTATCCAATGCTTTCTTTGGGCAACACTTACTCTGAAGCAGAACTAAGAGATTTTGACGAAAGGGTAAAAAAAATTCTAAATAGCCCAAACCCTGTAGAGTACATTTGTGAGCTAAAATTTGATGGAGTTTCAATGAGCCTTATTTATGAAAATGGCTTGCTCAAACAAGGCATTACCCGAGGCGACGGCACACAAGGCGATGACGTAAGCAACAACATAAAAACTATCCGAAGCATTCCGCTGAAACTCTCACAACAAGGCTACCCCGATTTCTTTGAAGTAAGAGGAGAAGTTTATTTATCCAAAGAAAATTTTGAGAAACTTAATAGAGAACGTGAAGATATTGGCGAAACACTTTATGCTAATCCTAGAAATACCGCTTCAGGCACTATCAAGCTACAAGATTCAGCGGAAGTGGCAAGGCGAAAATTAGATTTTTTTGCCTACTTTCTTCTTGGAGAAAAACTACCTTACCAAAAGCACTCCGAAGCCCTCAATGCCTTAGAGAATTGGGGATTTCCTGTATCACCTACTTATAGCCTTTGTGGGAGTATAGAAGAGGTGCTTACATATATAACAGAATGGGAACACAAAAGACATACACTCCCCGTAGAAACTGATGGTGTGGTTATCAAAGTAAATCGTTATGATTTACAAGAGGAACTGGGTTTCACAGCGAAATCTCCACGTTGGGCTATCGCTTTCAAATATAAAGCAGAAACCGCTCAAACCGTTTTAAAATCTGTAACCTATCAAGTAGGCAGAACGGGAGCCATCACGCCTGTAGCAGAGTTACAACCCGTTTTATTGGCAGGGACAACTGTAAAAAGAGCCTCTCTACACAATGCCAACGAGATAGAACGTTTGGGTTTGCGTATTGGAGACACCGTTTTTGTAGAAAAAGGAGGGGAGATTATTCCAAAAATTACGGGAATAGAGTTATCCAAACGACCTAAAGATAGCCTTCCTTTCAGTTTTATCGCATTTTGTCCAGAATGTAACAGTAGTTTGGTACGTAAAGAGAACGAAGCCCTCCATTATTGCCCCAACGAAAGGGCTTGTCCTCCTCAAATTAAAGGTAAAATAGAGCATTTTGTGCAACGTAAAGCTATGGATATTAGCAGTTTAGGGGAGAAAATCATAGAACAACTCTTCAGAGAAAAGTTGATACAAAATATTGCTGATTTATACGAATTACGCCAAGAACAATTGGAAAATTTGGAGCGAATGGGTGAAAAATCTGCTACAAAAATTTTAAAAAATATAGAAGAGTCTAAAAATATCCCCTTTGAGCGGGTTTTATTTGCCTTAGGGATTCGTTTTGTAGGGGCTACTATTGCCAAAAAATTAGCAGAGTACTTTCAAAATATAGACAACTTATCAAAAGCCAACTTTGAAATGCTTGTACAAGTACCCGAAATAGGTGAAAAAATAGCCTATAGTGTAGAAGACTACTTTAAAGACCCTGATAATCAAACTATTATAAATAAATTACAAAATGCAGGTTTGCAACTAAAAACTCAAGAAAAAGATGTTATCCGCAAGGGCAATGCTCTGGAGGGCAAAACTTTTGTAGTTTCTGGGGTATTTAGCCGTTTTAGCAGAGAGGAGATACAAGCCGAAATAGAAGCTCAAGGAGGCAAAATTCTGTCTGGTGTTTCAGGAAAATTAGATTTTTTGGTAGCAGGCGATAAAATGGGACCTTCTAAATTGGAAAAAGCTCAAAAACTCGGCGTAAAGATTATCTCTGAAGATGAGTTTCTTAAAATGATAGAGGCTTAAAGCCTAAAAACAATAAAGTTATAAATTCGCACCAACAGAGGGACAAACACCTAAAATATTTTGTGTGAGATGTTATTGCCTCACACTAAATTAGTTTTTAACAACCTATAAGGTTTTATGCTTGAAAATCAATTTTTTAAACATAAGTGTAGTTTATCAAACCTTATAGGTTTCTGTATATTTATTTAAACATTGGCAACCTTATTTCTAAAATAAGAAAAAACGCCTATGCCGTCTATTTTTTCAATCTTGTATAATAAAAACCCGTAAAGTTCGTAAGTAGAGCCAAAAATGAATAAGTTGCTTGTCAGTGTGTTGCTCACTAAAATATTGACTACGAAACTTGGTAAAAATATCATTAGGGTACAAAAAACTGCATCGCCTAAAAAAGTATTTTTCTGCCCATTTGTGAAAAACTTGATAAAAACTTTTCTCAAAGACCACATCAATGAAAACATTGCGAAAGCAACAATAAACTGAATTAAAGAGAAATTATCCATAACTTTTTTGTTTTTTTAGATTTTACAAAAATTAAACAGAATTTTTTATATCATATTATAATCATTTACTTTTTTCTTTGTTGAATTCTTTAACATTGCGACACTTATAATCCATAATAAAGGGTTTTCTACTTTATACGAAAAACAATATCATTTGTTTAAGACAAATATAAAAAAAAATCGTCTTTGCTCAATATCTTTGCATTTTCGCCCATAGAGGCAAGTTCCATTCTGAAGTCGTAGGTATCGTGTACTTTCAAGGAAATTAACACGCCTTTATCATCATTTCGGATAATTTTTTGGCTATGATGCAAAGGCAGGGTTTCTACGTAACGGGCTTGCTCTGGTGTGAAAAGCAAAAATATTTCTTTGGGTTCTTGTAAGGGGTTTTCAGGTAGGAAAATCCCAAAACAATGCACAAATAAATTAGCGGGGTTTTCTTTAGGGTATGAAAATTCTTTGGCTGTAAGCCGAAAATCTTGTATTCTGTCTAAGGCAAAGGTTCGGATTTTATCGTTGTAGCGATTTTTAGCCAGCACATACCACCGATTTCTGTATTCTTTGAGTAAATAAGGTTCTATTTCTGTAGTGAAAGCTTCTTCTGCCCAAAAACTTTGATAAGTAATTTCTACCAAAAAACGCCTCTGTACAGCTTGGTGAAGCTCCTTGAAAATTTCATCAACTTCTTGGCGTTTATCAAAAATAATATAATTACTTGCTTTATCTTGCCGTGAAATTTGGTAAATCTTGAAAGCCTCCAGAAACTGCCGAGTTGCGGGCAAAAGAGCCGTTTCTTCTTGCTTTATTTGGTGGCTATTTTTCTTTCTATTATACTCCACCTCAAAGCCTAAAGATTTAATTTCATTGATATATCGTTGGGTTTGACGTTCTGATAGTTTTATTCTTTCTGCCAAATCTGGTAAGGAAAAATAAGCCCCTTTACGAGAAAGTAGCTCTATCAAAGTCGCTAAGGCTTGAAGATGTGAAAGGAAAGTCATTGTTGTTAAATTTATACACTATTATCAATCTAACAGATATAAAGTACTAAGGAGTATTTATTTTACAAACCCTTGAAGGACTTTTATTTTTTTCTTACTTAAGATATTAAGAAGTCTGTATAGCTTTTCCTATCTCTTCTAATTTAATTTTTAATTTCTTACTAAATTCAGCTACATCACACCAGTCTACACTTTCCCACTCCTTTAAATAGCCATAACATATCCATTCATTTGGATAGTTATTTTTATATTCAAGGTTTAGTTTTTCTTGTAATTCTTTAAAAGACTGTTCAGAAATAAAATTATCTACTTTTTCGTGTCTAATTCCAATTGAAAGTTTATTGTAATTGCTTCCCTCAAACTCATAATCAATAATAATCTTATTATTCTCTTTGGGTAAAGGTATTTCAATTGGTTTTATTTCGTTTTTTATCTCAGTAATAATCTCTGCCATCACTTCATACCAATGATTGTGAATAATTTGAGCCGAATTGATGAACTCTTTATTCTGCAAAATTTGCTTTGTTATTTCATTTGCCATCTCATTAAAAATTGATTGGTGAGTAAGTTCTTTTACAATATTAAGGTATTGAGCAATGTTTTCACGTATGAAAGGTTTATCTACGGCTTCTTTGAGGCATTTTTCAAGCCAGTTTTTGATATGTTCTTTGTAAGAAAGTAAAGTAGGTTTAATGATAACTGTTTCTTTTGTTTCTTTGTGATTTAATAATGATTCTTCTGTAGGCTCTTTTCCATCAAGAGTTAAATAAATTAAATGGGCTTCTTTTTGGAAGTTATAATAACGTCTCATTTGCTCATGTTGGTCGCCAGCATATATTTTATTTTCAATGATAATATTTTTATTATCAGGAAATGAGATGTAAATATCTATCCTACCATATTCACAAGCATACTTTTCAACTTCTATGCTTGCATTTTTGAGATTTTCTTTATTTTCTGGAAGGGCTATTTCTTCCAAAAATAACTCTAAAAAACGTTCCCCGTAGCCGTGTCGCCCTTTAGGATTGAGCAACTCAGCAATAAAAACAGAATGTTTCACTTCTTGGCTTCGTATATTGAGCACATTGAATATATTAAAATTCACACCTGTTTGCTGAGCTACTTTATTATACTTTTCTGCAATCGCATTGACTGATAAAAGTAATTTTTCAATGTCTGTTAAGTTTATCTGACTCATTTTTTAGTGTAGATTAAATTCAACTTTATGTTTGTTTTTCATTAGCCGCTAAATACATCTCAAATTGCTTTTCACGCCCTATCTCAAAAGCTCTTGACATCAGCAAATTTCCTTTTCCTTTTCCTTTTATTGTATCATCAAAATTATGGCAATGAAAATTGTCGTAATAACTTAATTGCTCAACAGCATACTGAGCCAAAGACCTTTTTCTTCTTCCTTCAAAACTAAAAGGAAAGGAAGTAAATATTTGAAAATTTTTACCTTTTCTATACAGCAATTCACCTAATTTGAGGGTCAATGAAGTTCCTAAACAGCCACCCAATCCAGAAAACAAGATAATTTTTTTATCACTTTCAACGAGACTGAGTATTTTGTCATTTACTTTTATTTGATTTACAACCTCCTGATTACTCATGTCTTTGTCGACCCTAGTTATTATTGGAGAGAAGCAATATATAAAATTTATATTTTCTGGGCAAGCAGATATTTTTTCGTTTGCAACATAAGTAAATTCTCCTAAAATTTTTCTTTGAAAAATGTATTTAATAGTTTCGGACCCAGCCAAACCTAAACCAATAATGTGTTGATGGTTTTCGGGAAATTGAACTTCTTTTGGGACAGATTTAGACATAAAACTACTTAGTCCTAATGTTATTAAGCTTTGGATATAAGTTCTTCTGGTCATCTTTTCAAATATAATCATTAAAAGCCAAACATAAAAATAATTTTTATATGATTATTGTCATCTCTGGTAGTTGTACTGGTAGCCCAAGTACACATATCTTTAGGCTTTTCATCAATGAAAGTACCATAAAGCAATTTGAACTCCTCCATTTCTAAAGGATACTGCTCAGAAGTTATTATATGAAATAAAATTTTATCAATTTGTTCCATACATACTTTTAACCTCTCGAGTTCCTGAAAAATAAAATCAATCGCCTTTTTAGCTCTTTGCTCGCCTTCCTCATAAGCCGAAACAACTATATAAGAGCCTTTCTCAAAAAATTCCACGTAATCATATATGTTCAAAAGTCCAGAATCCATTATGTTAAGAAATTTTTGATACATCAAAATAAGTACTACTAATCATATTTCCTTTTTTAAGGTCAATGCCATATTTACGCATAAAAGCCTCTTGTACAGCTTGCGTATCTTTGAGTGTACTAAATGGACTGCTTCCTGAAGCAGCCACTTCGGCAGACATTCCTTTTTCTAATTTCACGCCATTTACAATGACTGTTCTCTTTGCGGTGAGTTTTAAAAGTGCCATATTTTTTTGAGTTTTATATATGGCAAACTTACATGCCCATAACGACAAAAAATGACGCTGTGAGAAGAAATTTGTAAAATTTATCTTTTTATATAATTTTCCTTCATTGCGTATAGGCTTAGAGCATATTTTAGCTTCATTTCTGGTATTTTTTTTCTAAATTGCGTTTTTTAATAAATTTTGCAGAGAAAATGTCAAATATTGTAGCTATTGTAGGCAGACCAAATGTGGGAAAATCTACACTTTTTAACCGACTCACCGAAAGTAGACAAGCCATCACCAATAACGAACCAGGCGTAACGAGGGATAGACACTATGGTTTAGCCGAATGGCTTGATAAAAGTTTTACCGTGATTGATACGGGCGGTTACGTAGTAGGCTCTGAAGATGTTTTTGAGGAAGCCATCAGAAAACAAGTAAGTATTGCCATAGAGGAAGCCAATGTAATTCTCTTTGTAGTAGATACTATGGAAGGGCTAAATCCTTTAGATAAAGAATTTGCTAAGATACTAAGACGCTCTAAAAAGCCTGTTTTTGTAGTGGCTAATAAAGCTGAAACCCCCGAAAGAAATAACCAAGCTCAAGAGTTTTATGAATTAGGCTTAGATAATATTTTTCCTATTTCAGCAGAAACGGGCAGTGGTACAGGCGATTTGTTGGACGCTGTGGCTGAGCATTTAGAGCCCGAACACACCCTTGCTAACGAGGGCTTACCTCGTATCGCCATTTTAGGTCGCCCCAATGTAGGAAAATCCTCTTTTCTGAATATATTGGTAGGCTCAGATAGAAGTATTGTTACTGACATTGCAGGCACAACTCGCGATGCTATTGACACACACTACAATCTTTATGGCAAAGAATTTGTACTCACTGATACAGCAGGCTTACGAAAGAAAACAAAAGTGAAAGAAGATATTGAGTTTTTTTCGGTGATGCGTTCCTTACGAACCTTAGAAGCTAGTGATGTGTGTTTGCTTTTGCTTGATGCCACACAAGGTTTGGAGTCTCAAGACCTCAATATTTTGCGTTTAGCCGAAAAACACAAAAAAGGAATGCTTATTATGGTAAATAAATGGGATTTGATAGAAAAAGATACGAAAACGGCTAAAACTTTTGAAGATGCTATTCGGAAAAAAATAGCCCCAATGGACTATATTCCCATTATTTTCACCTCTGTATTAGAGAAAAAAAGAATTTATCAGAGTATAGAAAAGGCTTTGGAAGTGTACGAAAATCGTCAGAAACATATCCCAACCTCGCAACTAAACGAGGTGATGTTAGCTGCCATAGAAAAATACCCGCCCCCCTTTATCAAAGGAAAGTATGTAAAAATAAAGTATGTTACACAACTACCAACCAAAACCCCAACTTTTGCTTTTTTCTGTAATTTGCCCCAATACGTCCAAGAAAGCTACCAACGTTATCTGGAAAACCAACTACGAAAAAGTTTTAACTTTGAAGGAGTGCCTATACAATTATTTTTTAGGAAAAAATAGCACTAAAAATTAAAATATGCGTTTATTAGAAAAGTATTGCTTGCTACACATTTTTTTAATAAATTCTTAACATTGCTAAGCAAAATGTTCAATCAACGGTATTACGCCTCTTTTTTAGATAAATTCAGTATTGTAGCCGTAACAGATGCAAGGGGAGTTATCATCTATGCCAATGATAAATTCTGTGAAATATCCAAATATTCTCGAGAAGAACTTATCGGCAAAAATCATAATATTATTAATTCTGGCTATCACGATAAAGAATTTTTTGTGGATATGTGGAAAAAAATAACGAAGGGACTTCTTTGGAGAGGTGAAATTTGCAACAAAGCCAAAGATGGTGGTTTATATTGGGTTGATTCGTTCATCGTACCCGAATTAGACTCAAACAGCAGACCTTTACGCTACTATTCGTTTAGAATTGATATCACAGAGCGAAAGTTGCAAGAGCAAAAAATTCAGGAAAAAAATCAGAAACTCACAGAAATTGCCTTCATACAATCACACGAAGTAAGGAGACCCGTCGCTAATATTTTAGGCTTGGTATCTTTGATAGATAAAAGAAATCTGGACAGAAGTAATCTGGAAATTGTAGAACACTTAGAGAAATCTACTCGCGACTTAGACGAGGTCATTCATAAAATAGTAGAAAGAACTTACGAAAATTCGTAAGTTCTTTTTTTTATTTGAGAATTTGTACCCAACCTCGGTAGCTTTGCTCCGCTTCGTTCTCATCTAAGCGATAGAAGCGGACTTTTGCCAAATAGTAATACAAACCAGCAGGTAAAGCGGGTTTTGCCTGAGCATCATTGATAACATCACCTATATTTCCTCCCCACTTTATTCTTATATCTTTGTCACTTCTAAAAACTCTTTTCCCCCATCTATTATATACCTCAAAATCAATTACTTGTATAAACCTTACTGTATAGCCATCACGCTCTATAGGCTGAAAAAGCTCATTAGTACCATCTCCATTCGGGCTGAACGCATTAGGAAGTAAGAAGTTAATACAATTATCTACACAAACTTCATTGCTAAAATCTCCTTCGTTGCCTGTTTTATCAGTAGCCGAAACCGCATAACAACCCGCCAAAGAAAATAAACCAGTATGCTGGAAACTAAATACATCACCTGCTACTTCTGCTATTTTTGTATATGAGCTTTGTAAAGTTGGTTTGTAGTAAATATTGAAAAACGCAATATTATTTGGCTCATACTCACAACCATCTCCCAAATTACCACAAGTAGTCGCTCCACTTTGCGAGGGGTCATTCTCCCAACGGATACTATTAAAATAAGGCTCTGTTTGAGTAAAATTATTACAATCAATCGCCTCTATACTCAAAATAGGTGGGCAAGGTTTGATTATATCTTGCGGTGTACCAGAACTTATCTGAGAGTTGTTGAGTAAGGGCACAGCTAATGAAGGATAACGCAAAGAAATAGCATCATTGTAGTACCAACCACGTGTAGTGGTATAATAATAGTAAATACTTTGCAGAAGCACTGTAGCATCATCAAATATCCCGCTGCTTTCCGTAGAAATAAACTTATCGCCTACATCTACAAAAGTAGTGGGCGTATTTTCGCTTCTCAAAATATCGTGGTTATACCCTCTATTCCCTCCCCAAGGAACATCATACTTCCATAACACCCTTAGACAACTTGAAGCGTTCTCCACACTGCTACGTACCGTAGATGCAGCATCTGAGGAATCTTTAAATATCTTACTGGCTTCATCTGTCGCTTCCGAGTAAAAAGCTATACGATAGTGATATTGCTTGTCTAAGGTATTTAAGTTATCATCTGTAAAACCAATAATATCCGTGTCATTAGAGTTTTTATTTAATAAAGAAAAAACCTCCGTATAATCACTTGTTCTATTGGCAGGGCTGATACCTTCAGCACGATAGACTTTGTAACCAAATGGGTCGTTAGGTTTACCAAGTGGAAATTGAAAAGGTTGAATAAACTCCACACGAACTTTTCCTGTATTATTGGCGGTTTCCAATACATCTACTTTAGTAAATAGTGGCACATCTATCGCCAAAGCAAGACAAGCCTCGTCAGAAGCATAGCTCTCACCACCTAAAGAAAGCTCTGGTTCGTTAGAGCAAGAGGTAATTCCTGATACATTTGGAAAAGTAGCAGAAATTCTGTAAGAGTACACGACACCTATTTTTGCCGTTCTATCAGTAAAATTAATGGCATTGGAAGGCAATTTAGCCAGCACGTAATACCCTTGTCCATCTGGAGCCCCAACATCACAAGAACTTGGATTTCCCGTAGAGCAGCCCTCTTTTCGCCAAACAATCAGAGAATCGGCTTGAGAGGCACAGCTATAACTATCCCAAGTAAGATTGATAACATCATTGACGTCATCAGTTGCTGCCTGTAAATTCTGGGGCTTGGGACCTACCACTGTAACATTCCAGACTTTTATATCTACCAAGCTCGGTCCAACAGCAGGCGGAGAGTCATCTTTTATCTTGAATACAATCTGATAGGGCGTTTTTCTAATCTGATTGCAAGAGGGATTCCAGTTAAAAGTAACTGATGCGGGCGAAGCAAGACACTGCCCCGTATAATTTCCACCACTATAGGTGAGAAAAGCCTTAGGATTTGTACTATTATCAAAAGGTTGCCCTGTTGCAGTAAGAGATACACAATGAAAATCTGGGTCTGAAGCTGTAATACCAGCTATCAAATTGCTATTGGCAGCTACACAAATATCTGTTGGAATACTCAATGAAGGACGTTTATTATTAGAATTTCGTACAATAATCTGCATATCTCTAATTACATAACCCATAAAAACATACCTACAAGATGAATTTTTACGCCATTCTTCCACTTTAATAGCAATATTAAAGCAACCTATGGTGTTGGGCGTATCCCAAGTAACTGTACCTGTGATAGGGTCTATGCTAAAAGAGCCCGCTCCACCAGCTTCTGCAGCTCCCAAAAAATTAGATGGACTTCTGTAGTTTCGTACATTCGTATTTAAACCACTCTGAGGCGTAACCAAAGAATAAGCCAAGCTATCACCATCGGGGTCATAGGCACCAGGGTTATGGATAAATTTTTGTCCTAAACCAGCGTAATCAACAGGAGAGGCTAACAAAACAGAGGAGTTATTTACTCCCAAAAATGAATTGATAACAAGTTGGCTCTCCACATACAAATCGGTGGCGTCTGGCGTGGACATATTAATAATACAACCATTGCGATAACTTTCGGAAAAAGCAATATTGTAAGCTCCAGCCCCCGAAAATGTATAATTAACGATATAAGTGCCTTGTTCTACTTCATTGGTAAGGTCTATTCGGCTTGTCAGTGGGGCTGTAAGGGTTTGGATTATTTGGTCGTTTGCATTGTAGATGACGATAGTCGCCTGATTGTCAAGCTCGGCAGTCGGTCCGCTACCAAATAAATTCACTTTGTCTCTGTACACTACAAGCGTAATACGATAACTTAGAGCGATGGGGTCAAGACGGGTAAGCGTAATTTGCCCTGCTTGCAAGTGTGTTGCCCAAGTCTTTTGAGCTACACTAAATAATAAAACAAAGAGAATTAATATATTTTTATAGTTTCTCATAATTTTAGTTGTTCGTTTTTACGAATTTAGCCGTCTTGAGGTTTTCGTTTTTTGTTTTAAAATGGGCAATATACAAACCCGCACTCAAAAAGGCTACATTTAAGGCATATTCTTTTGGGTTAGTGATATTCTGCTCCAAAACTTTGACACCTGCCGTGCTAAAAATAGACAAATTACCTTCTTCTGGCATATTAAAATACAAAAAATTATGTACTAAAGTAGGCTTCAGCCATATATCCTTTTGTTCTTGATTAGGTAAGGGTATTTTTTCACTTTTATTTTCAAAAATTTGTACCCCACCATTAAAAGAACCTACCAAAATATCCGCTCTCTTATCTCCATTCAAATCTGTTGTATTGATTGAAGCAAAAGCCCCTACGTAACTGCTATGCAACTCCTCATTTTTTCCAAGTTCAATTTTACTGATAGCTTCTATACTTTTATCATAATTGGCTCTTATATCAGGATATATTTGTAAAGTACCTTGCCCGTTGCTCAAAACTAAATCGTCTTTACCATCTATATCAAAATCAGCAATACTGATGCTTGGGTTTCTATTGGTTGAAGAAATATTTATACCTAAAACATTAGCATTTTTTTCAGTAAAATAATTACCCTCACGTTCAAGATAAATAATATTACCCAATTGTTTGATGAGAAAGGCATCTGAGTCTCCATCTTCATCTAAATCATAAAAATATGCTCTATCGGATTTTTCCATTGGAAGAGCAAGTTTATAGAGTTCGTTTTTTAGTTTTGTGGGGCTCAGTTTAGAAGCTTCATTGGCAAAAAAGTAGAAGTTTGTTTGCTCTAAAGTAGAATCCGTTGCAGAGAAACCAAAATCTAAACTACCGTCATTATTAAAATCTTGCCATTGTGGTTTTATTTCTAAAAAATTGTACCTTGATAAATTCATAAAGTCATCCTCTATTAGTTCAAAAGCAGCTTTTTGAGCATTTCCTTTATTTTTATACATTCGTACTTGAGCTTGTGGAGTTTTTATGGTACTCGGTAGAAAAGCATTTCCTACAAAAAGCTCTTTATCTCCATCACCATCAAAATCTGCGGTGGTAGGGGCGGCTTCTTGCCCTACATCAAGCATTGTGTTTTGAAGAAAATTAGGCTCCACAAATTCCCAATCTGGCAGAGCCTCTGTACCCACATTCTTGTAAAACCAAATAGATTTACTGAAATCTGCCAAATTAAACTCATTTTCAGCCAAATTAGAAGCTACTAAAATATCTTTTTTTCCATCAAAAGTGAGGTCTTCGGCATACAAAGCCGTAAAATATCCCAAATCTATTGGGTGACTTGGCGGGTATTGAGTTGTGTAACTCCTAAAAACTGCTCCTTTGTTAGTTCCTTCATTCAAAAAAACGTAGGTTCTGTTGCAGCTAATCCCTGAAATAAGTAAATCCAAAAGCCCATCATTATTGATATCCCAAAGCAACACCGCTGAGCCTGTGTGTGTAATTCGGTTAGTACCATTATTTTTTCTTTGGTTATTGAAAGGACAACCCACATTGAAAATCACTTCATCACAATTCAACTCTTGAATAAGAAAATCACCCCAACAATAGTTCGTTCGCTCAAACTCCAAATAGTTAGCATTTCCGTAGCGTTCTTGGCTTCGGTTGAGATGTAACTCTATCAAACCATTATGGAAATCCAAAAAAAGTGCATCTAAGTCTTGGTCGTTATCTACATCATAAAAGGTAGGAATATCCGTAGCAAAAATATTAAGATTATAGGCAAAACTTATATTACTGCTTTCTGTCAGCAGCAAATCATAAGTTCTCTGGAAACTTAATTCTGTATCAGAAGTATTCAAATAAGCCTCTACACCAAAATTATAGCCCGCTAAAATATCTTTTTTGCCATCATAATTGTAGTCGTAACAAAGCAGCCAACCTGCATCAGTACAAGCTGGAAGTGTTTGCTCGTACTTTGGTGTATAAATATATTTTTTGCTTACTTGGTCGGCTATGAAAGTATATTTTTTCTTGTTAATCCTATCATACACCAACAAATCCAATTGTCCGTCTAAATTAAAATCTATAGTAGAAAATTGAGGAGAGTTCAATCCGCCTGCCCAAGCATTGGGTAGAGGATTCTCTTGAGAAAAAAGCTGATGAACTGTATCTTGAGAAAATTTGAAATCTTGCCCAAAACTATAAAAAGAAAATAAAAAACTGAAATAAAGTAGTTTTTTCATATATTTTTTTAAGAAAAACAAGTTTAAATATAGAAAAGTTTTTTAAGAAATAATATAAATGCTTTTATTTGCGTTTTGTATCAAAAAATCTTATATGTATAACAAAATATTTTTATTCGTATCTCTTTACTTTCTTTTGATAGCTTGTAGCAGTGAAGAAGCTCCCAAAGATAAAAATCAGGACTCTACGGCTGTATTACAAAAACAAAAACCTATTGCCGACCTCAAATCGGCAGATGCTCCTAATCTGAGGGATTTTCTTAATACTAACGATAATTTTAGTTTGTTTGCTTCTTACCTCAATACTACCCTTTCCGATATGCTTGGCGGCGAAGAGTCCTATACTATATTTGTGCCCACCAACAAAGCCTTAGAGGGTTTGGGCGAAGCAAAGATGACCAAATTTTTGCAACAAGGGGCAAAGTTTGTGAAAGGGCATATCGTAAAAGGAAAATTTGACATAGCCAAACTCAAACAAAGCCAAGAAATCAGTACCTTAAATGGCAACAAGATAAAAGTAACAGTAGAAGGCGATAACATCAATATTGGTAAAGCCAAAATAGTAGCAGCCGATATCAATGCCAAAAATGGCGTTATTCAAGCGATTGATGGCATTTTAGAGTAAAAATAGGAGCTTTCAGCGAGCCTATTACAAAAGCTGTGAGTTTTCTTTCTCTTGGCTTCCAAGTTGTGCCTGCTTGAAATCATATAGAATATTGCCACTCTCACTTACACGCAACTGTGCAAAGCCAGTTTGCACCAGCTTTTCCAAACGTTTTTGGGCAACTTCAGGAGATAAGGAGGTTTGCGAGGCTAACTCCAAAGCCGATATAATTCCTCCCTTTAGTTTGGCAAAACGCAAAATCATTTCATCAGTGATTTCAAAATGGCTGGTAGGAGAGTAGCCTTTCTTTTTTCTAAAGACTTGCACCATTCCTATCAATAAAAAAATACTTCCCGCAAGTACTATCAAATATTTTAGCATCTTCTTGAATATTTTTATATTTTTGATAAATTTAGCACGAAATTTTCAAAGGCAAATATATGTTTTTTGGGCAAACTATACGAAATTTAAAGAGAATTAGGGAAATTACCAATATTTTATTAAAATATGGTTTTGAAGGCTTGGTCGCTAATACACCTCTAAAAGCCATTATTCCCGCCAGAAGGCGTTTGGCAAGGCTCAGAGGTGAAAAAATAGTGGAAAAATATAGTACTGCCGAATTAGCTCGTATGGCAGCCGAAGAATTAGGACCCACTTTCGTAAAATTAGCCCAAATTCTTGCTAATCGTCCTGACATCATCCCTGAAGAATATCAACACGAATTTGAAAAACTGCAAAGCCAAGTGGCTCCTTTTCATACGGAAATTGCCAAGAAAATTATTGAAGAAGAACTAAAAAAACCTCTTTCAGAAATTTTTCTAGAGTTCAGTGAAAAGCCCATCGGCTCTGCCTCCATCGGGCAAGTACACTTAGCCCGATTGCTTGACGGGCAGGAAGTTGTTATTAAAATTCAAAGACCTGATGTAGCCAAAAAAGTAATGACAGACCTTGCCATTATCAAAGATATTGTGAAACGTGGAGATAATTTCTTCAAGCAACAAGGCTTGTATAATATTATGGATATAGTGGTCGCCTTTGAAAAAAGTATCAAAAAAGAGTTGGATTATACCAATGAGGCTCGTTACATAGACCAATTCAGAAACTATTACAAAGACTACAAAAATTTCTACGTTCCCAGAGCATTTTTAGAATATACAACCCGAAAAGTAATGATTTTGGAGTTTGTGAAGGGTTGTAAAATTACAGATGTAAACCAGCTAAAAAAATGGGGTTTAGACCCCACCAAAATCGCTGAAGCGGGAATGGATATTTACCTTACACAGATTTTTCAGCACGGATATTTTCACGCTGACCCTCACCCTGGAAATATTTTGATACAGGAGAGTGGCAGAATCTGCCTCATTGATTTTGGTATGGTGGGCAAGCTTACCAAAAGCGACCGCTTCGCTTTCGCAGGCGTTCTGATTGCGATGGCTCAGCAAAATCCGAAAGAAATGGCTCGTAATTTCAGAAAATTAGCCATTGAATCTGAGATAGAAGATGATAAAGTTTTTGAGGCAGCTCTTGGCGAACTCATTGATGATTTTGTTACGTTGGACGTGAATCAATCAAGTATGAGTGATATGGCGGCTCGTTTGCAAGAAATCATCAGAGATTTTCGCCTGCAAGTGCCCGGCGGGGTTTTTATCATTCTTAGAGCTCTCACTATTTTGGAGGGGATTGGCAAAACCATACACCCAACTTTCCAAACCTACGACTTCTTCAAGCCTTATGGCGTAAAAATATTCTTAGACCAATACTCGCCCAAAAACTTGGGCGAAGAGTTACTCAATACTTCTCGCTCTTTCGTGGGTTTTCTATCCGATTTCCCCCGAGAAGTCAGAGAAATTCTCCACAAGTTACGCAAAGGTCGCCTGCATATAGAAACACATTTTATGGGCTATGAGCCTGCTATTCACAATATTACGAAGGCTGTTCGCTTTTTAGCTCTTAGTATTCTGATAGTTGGTCTACTCATTACAGCCGCTATGATGGCTCAAACAGAACTTCGGTCTTTATCCACCTTTAGTATTATTACCTTTTCTCTGGCTGTACTACTAATGTCAGTTTTATTATTCAAATCTTTATTTTCTGATGACTAAATTTTTTTTACGATGAAAATAGCCATACACGGTAAAATTTTTAGCAAAGACGTACATAAACACATTCAAGAACTTTTTGAAGTATTATATAAAAGTAAAATAGAAATACAGATTTCTGAAAGTTTTGAGAAAATACTCAGAAAGGCTCGTATTAAGCATATTCCTGAAAAAATCTATAAAGATGCGACAGAATTAGACAAGAATGATTTTTTTCTGAGCTTGGGCGGAGATGGAACACTGCTGGAGTCTGTTACGCATATCGGCGAAAAAGAAACACCTATCGTAGGATTCAATACGGGACGTTTGGGGTTTTTGGCTACCAATGCCCCCGAAAGCATCAAAAATACTATAAAATCTTTACTTTCAGGCTACTACGGAATAGAAGAACGCACTTTGCTTCATCTGGAATGTAATAAAAATATTTTTGATGGAGCTAATTTTGCTCTTAATGACTTTACCATTACCAAAAGAGATACCGCCTCTATGATAACCGTACATACCTACATTGATGGTGAGTATCTAAATTCGTATTGGGCTGATGGTTTGATAATTGCTACTCCTACGGGTTCTACAGGCTACTCTCTGAGTTGTGGTGGTCCGCTTATTCTACCCAACTCCAATAATTTTGTGATTACCCCTGTAAGTCCCCATAACCTGACCGTTCGCCCGATGATTATTGCCGATGAAAGCGTTATTTCTTTTGAAATAGAAGGGCGAAGTAAAAACTTTTTAGTATCTTTGGATTCGCGTTCACGTGTAATAGATGCCTCCTTTCAGTTGGCTATCAATAAAGAAAAATTCAAGGCAAAACTTATCAAGTTCAGCGAACAAAATTTTCTCAATACCCTACGTAACAAACTTAATTGGGGTTGGGACGCAAGAAATTAACTTTTTTTTTGCTTTTATTTTTTATTCTTATATCTTTGTGATTTCAAAGCCTTTGTAAATATTTCAGTTATGAAAAAAGTGTTTTTATCAGGTATTTTCGCCTGCCTCAGTCTTTTTGCTTCTGCTCAAATGCAAACAAAATCTTGGTCTATTGGGGCTGGTCTGGGAGTTGGAAACTATTTTGGAGATATCGTACCTAAAGCCAATGATTTGAGTACAGATATTAAATATACACGTCTTAGCCCTGCCGTTGATATTGCTTATCAATTCACAGAGCAATTTGCTGTTGAGGTTGATATAGCATGGATTAGACTTACTTCCTCCGACTTTGAAACTGCAGACCCCAGAAACGTGCAACACCGTTATCGTTATATGCGTAACCTCAATTTCAGAAACGACCTGATAGAGTTGGCGGTTACCGGAGAGTTTGACTTCAAACCCACTATTGGTGGTGTATTCAGAAGACCTACTTGGAGACCCTATGTTTTTGGTGGAGTAGCTGTATTTCGCCACAACCCCAAAGGTAAAACAGAAGATGGCAGATGGGTAGATTTGCAGCCCTTACGCACAGAGGGACAAGGCTTGACGGCAACTACTGACCCTACTAATGGTATCACCCCTGAATATAAAAGCAAACCCTACTCGCTTTTCTCGGTTGCTATCCCCGTAGGAGCTGGTATCAAATACAAACTTACTGACAACTTAGATTTGGCTTTTGAAGTGGGTTATCGTTATACCTTTACAGACTACATTGATGACGTAAGTGGTAACTATGCTAATCCTTTGGATTTGCAGGCTCATGACCTCCTTTCTCCAGTTATGGCGAACAGAACTACGGAAAATACAGATGCTATTTCTGGTGGAGTAAGAGACTGGCAGACTGTCGCACTTGAAACCAACGGAACGGTATCAGATGCCTTAGGTAGAACGACCATCAATGGCTATGGTAGAGCAGGAGACCAAAGAGGAGATGCAGGCGATAAAGATATTTATATTGTAACAACTTTTAGAATTCAGTATTTCTTGCAACAAAAAGGCGTAAGATGCCCTAAATTTAGAAAAGCAAGAAGATAATTTGGTATTCTAAAGATTTGGTATTTATTTTGCAGGCTATCCGTTTTGGATAGCTTGTTTTATTTTAAAAAACTATGTTGAGAAATCTCTTTTATTTTCTACTCTTATCTTTAGTTTGTTCGACGGGTTTTGCTCAAAAAAACGAAATAGGTGTTTTTATGGGTGGGGCATTTTATCGAGGTGAAATTTCTGATTTTAGTTTCAAAACACCTGGTGGTGTAGCAGGTTTGCTATTCAGACAAAATTGGAACGCTGCCTTATCAACGCAATATACTTTTTCTTATGGAAGCCTTAAAGCTTCTGACGAATACAATTCCTCAAGTATTGGCAGCGTTAGAAAATATGAGTTTCAGACAAATATTACTGAAATTTCGGTGCAAGCGGCTTACAATTTTTACGATTTTGGTCATTTTGATGAAACCGTAACTTGGACACCTTATTTGTTTGGTGGTGTTGCTATATTCTCTATGAATCCACAGAATAACACCAATAATACCAACAGCCGCCCCTATAACAACCTACAATTTGCTATACCTTTTGGTGTAGGAGCAAAATTTTTGATAAATGAAAACTGGAATGTAAGTTTGCAGTTGGGGGCAAGAAAAACCTTCACTGACTATATAGACGACCTTTATGTAAGCTCTACGCGTAACAACCCCAAATTGTACGAAGGGAATCCGAGCAACAAAGATATGTACTTTTTCGGAACAGTAGGGCTTAGCTATGTTATACAAGCTCGCCCTTGCCCGAGTATCTACAAACGAAGAACGATTTTTTAAGGTTCTTCTACAACGGTTTCTTTGGTTGTTTTTACCTCTTCCTTAGTTTTATCAGCAGAGTCTTTCTTT
This sequence comes from Thermonemataceae bacterium, assembly GCA_033762275.1. Classification (GTDB taxonomy): domain Bacteria; phylum Bacteroidota; class Bacteroidia; order Cytophagales; family Thermonemataceae; genus Raineya. The sequence goes on from JANRLU010000196.1 coordinate 23,074, forward strand.
AGACTCTCTACTTTTTCTTCTTCTTTTACTTCTTTTTTAGGCAGATTTTGGGTTGTATCTTTTGATGCACTTTGTTCTTGCTTTTTATCTTCCTTAGCATTATTACAAGCAAACAAAACACCCAAAGCTAATATCCAAGCTTTTCTCATTGACGTTTGAAGTTTAATGAAGTCCCAATATAAGTATTTTTTTAGAAAGGTGCAAAATCTTCATTTGCGTTATCAGTCGTTTTGCTATTCATATCGTTTATTTTACTGCCTAACTTCACTGTATTTTGCCCACTATCAGCAAATTCGGTAGGGATATGAGGCGTCTGCGTAAAGGTAGAAAAACTTGAAAAGTTTGTTTCAGAAAAATTGGTATTATCAAGATTCTCAAACTTTGTGTACTCCCCCATAAACCTCAGTTGGATAGTATCTAAAGAGCCATTTCTATGTTTGGCTATAATTACCTCACCTGTATCTTTGGTTGAGCCACCACTTTCATCTTGCGTAATTCCGTAATAATCAGGTCTGTACAAAAACATCACCATATCAGCATCTTGCTCAATAGACCCAGACTCTCTGAGGTCGGAGAGTTGGGGGCGTTTGTCTCCGCCTCTGGTTTCCACTGCTCTGCTCAACTGCGAAAGGGCTATTACAGGAATATCCAATTCTTTAGCGATGTTTTTTAGAGAGCGAGAAATATAAGCAATTTCTTGCTCACGATTACCTTTTCCTGTATCTCCACCAGACATCAACTGCAAATAATCTATCATTATGAGTTGTATATTATGTTGGGCTTTCAGCCTACGAGCTTTGGCTCTTAACTCCAAGACACTCAAAGCAGGTGTATCATCTATAAAAATAGGAGATTCTGTAAGTTTAGGAATACGATTATTAAGATGTTTCCATTCGGCTTCGTCTAATTGTCCTTTTTTTATTTTTTCACTTTTAATTTCTGCCTCTGCCGAAATAAGCCTATTTACCAATTCTATGGCAGACATTTCTAAGGAGAAAATAGCGACTGGCGACCCAAACTCTACAGCTGCATTGCGGGCTACTGAAACCATAAAGGCTGTCTTTCCCATACCTGGACGGGCTGCAATAATAATGAGATTTGATTTCTGAAAGCCTGCCGTTACTCTATCTAATTTACTAAAACCTGTCGGAACGCCCGTCAAACCATCTTCTTTTGCTTTCTTTTCGTCTAATTCCTTTAGAGCTTTTCTCATCAAATCAGACATTTGCAGGTAGTTTTTACGTATATTTTGCTCTGAAATCTGAAAAAACATTTTTTCAGCTTCATCAAGCAAATTAAATACATCTGTACCATCTTCGTAAGCCATTGTCCCCAATCTTCCAATAATTTCTATGACCGCTCTTTTGATATAAGCCTCCAAAACTATTCTTGCATGAAACTCTATATTAGCCGCAGAGTTTACTTTTGAGGTAAGCTCTGCCAGATAAAAAGCTCCGCCTGCACTTTCCAACTTACCCATTTTCTGTAATCTCTGCCTAACCGTCAGAATATCAATAGGTTGAGACTCTGCAAAAAGCTCTACAACTGCTCTATAAATATCTTGATGACGTGGGTCATAGAAACAATCTGTATGTAAAATATCGGCTACTTCCATTATGGCATTTTTCTCCAGCATCAAAGCCCCTAAAACAGCTTCTTCTAAATCTTTTGCTTGGGGTTGTATCTTTCCTAAGTTACTGCCATAAGCATTTGCTTTTGCCTTTTTAGCAAAAGTATTTCTCGTATTTTCTGACTCTTGTTCCATAAAATAGCTAAATCTCCTACCAAAAATACTCTTTTTTTGGAGGAGATTTTTTTAGATGTAAGATTATATTTTTCTTTATTTTCTTGCTTACTGATTTTCAGAGAGTTCTAAGAAAGTAAATTTTTCTGCAAAGCTTCCACTAAAAGTTTTTGCTTTTGTATAGGCACAACTCCCTGATACTCACAGACTAAGCCACCAGCCAAGTTAGAAAGAGCAGCTACCAACTCACTTGGAAGTTGTAAAGCCACACATAAAGCGGCAACACTAATCACGGTATCGCCCGCCCCCGAAACATCAGCAATTGTACGAATATGAGCTGGGATATGATGATGAGCTTCGGGTGTGTAAATCATCACGCCTCTTTCGGAGAGGGTCGTCATTACAGCCTTGCTTTCTAAATTTTGTTGGAGCAAGGCAATGGCTTTTACCAACTCATCATTATCAGTAGCATCAAAATCAACTTTTAAACCCTCTTTTAACTCTTTGAGATTTGGTTTAAACAAGGTAACATTTTTATAGAAGTTAAAATTTCTTTTCTTAGGGTCGACTACTGTAGGAATATGTAATTGGTTAGCTAAAGCCACTGTTTTTTCTATCAACTCTTTGCTAATCACGCCTTTGTCGTAATCCTCAAATACCACTACTTGCACCAAAGGAAGTAACTCTTGTATTCTTACCCAAATATGTTCTTGCTCCTCCTCATCTATATTCCTGTCTATCTCCGAATCTATCCGAAGTAAATGTTGTGAAGCTGCTAAAATTCTGTGTTTCACGGTAGTAATACGGTGCTGGCTTTGTACCAAGCCCCTTCTATCAAGACCGTTAATTTCCATCAAACGTAAAAAATTTTCTCCTTCGCTATCTGCCCCAATTACTGAGCAAAGAATGGGCTTAGCTCCCAAAGACTGAATATTAAGGGCAACATTAGCTGCTCCCCCTAAGCGTTGCTCTTTTTTCTGTACATTCAAAATAGGGACAGGAGCCTCTGGGGAGATTCTATTCACATTGCCCCACAAGTAGGCGTCTATCATTACATCACCAATGATAAGAACATTCAGACTTTCAAATTTTTCAAAAATTTCCTTTAAGTTCATTCGCTTTATTCTTCAAAGTACTCTGATATACCGCCTAATAAATTTCTAACTTTCTCAAATCCTTTAGATTGTAAAAATTCCTTTGCTCTGCCGCTTCTATTACCCGAATAACAATACACAACCACTTCCTCTGCTTTCCAAGCCTCTATCTCAGCAAGCCGAAAAGGAAGTTCTGCCAAAGGGATAAGTTTGCTATTGCCAATATTCATTTCTTCGTGTTCCCACTCCTCACGCACATCTAAAACATTTACATTTTCGCCATCTTGAAGGCGTTTTTGAAGTTCTTGTGAGCTTATATCCATCATAAAATTTAGAGTTAAATTTGTCTGCAAATTAGAATTATCTTTAAAAATCTTCAAATTTTTTTTTACATTTGTGTCTTTAAAAAATTTCTATGAAAGAGGGAAAGCCTAAAAAGCAGCAAACAGAGGGAAAATTTCCCAAGGAAAGGGTAAAAAAATCAGGTAACCAAGTGAGGAAAAAGGGGAGCTCTTCTGAAAAAGAAGAAACTAAAACTTTTTCCAACAAGCGAGTTTTCAAATCGGATAAGCCAAAGGAACAAGTTTTCAAAAACAAGTTTTCCAAACCTTTCTCAAAAACTAAAGAGAAAGCCCTTGATGTAGAAAAAGAAAATATACAAGATTGGAGGCTTAATAAGTATATTGCGAATGCAGGTATATGCTCGCGTAGGGAAGCAGATGAACTAATCGCTAAGGGGTTGATAAAAGTAAATGGGAAGGTAGTTGTGGAAATGGGCTACAAAGTAAAGCCTCAAGATAAAGTAATGTATCAAAATAAATTACTTAGCTTAGAAAAGTCCGTTTATATTTTACTCAATAAACCCAAAAACTTTATTACAACCACCGAAGACCCCGAAGAACGTAAAACCGTAATGGAGCTGATTAAGAATGCTTGTGAAGAAAGGGTGTACCCTGTAGGCAGATTGGATAGGCACACTACAGGACTTTTATTATTTACCAATGATGGCGACTTGGCAAAAAAACTTTCGCATCCATCCAGTAATATCAAAAAAGTATACCAAGTGATGATAGATAAACCTATCACCGAAACTGATTTCATAAAGATACAAGAAGGGCTTACTTTGGAAGATGGTTTCATTAAAGTTGATGCCTTAGCTGTTTTGGATAGAAATGTGCTTGGTGTAGAACTACACAGCGGGCGAAACAGAATAGTACGCCGCATATTTGAACATTTGGGCTATCAAGTTGAGAAATTAGACAGAACAATGTATGCAGGGTTAAGCAAAAAAGATTTACCACGTGGTAAATGGCGTTTCCTCACAGAGAAAGAAGTAATTCTACTGAAGCATTTTACCAAAAAGAAATAAATGGAAAAAGAAGCCTATATGCACAGAGCTCTACAGTTAGCTCGTTTGGGTATAGGGAAAGTAGCCCCCAACCCAATGGTTGGAGCGGTTATTGTGTATCAAGATAAAATTATAGGAGAGGGCTGGCATGAAAAATACGGGTTGGCTCACGCAGAAGTGAATGCTATCAATAGCGTAAAGCAGAAAGAACTTCTTTCCGAAAGCACAATTTACGTAAACTTAGAGCCTTGTTCGCATTATGGCAAAACGCCTCCTTGTGCCAACCTACTGGTAGATATGCAACTAAAAAAAGTCGTTATTGCTAACTTGGATAGCAATCCACAAGTAGCAGGAAGAGGAATTGAGTTGCTCAGACAAGCAGGTATAGATGTGCAAATAGGGGTTTTGGCGGAAGAAGCACGTTTATTGAATAAGCGTTTTTTTACTTTTATGGAAAAAAAACGCCCATACATTATTTTGAAATGGGCGGAAACTGCTGATGGCTTTATTGCTCCTTTACCTCCTTTGCCAAAGTGGATAAGCAATGAAGTTTCAAAAACACTCGTGCACAAGTGGAGAAGTGAGGAAGCTGGAATTATGGTAGGAACTAATACAGTTATCCAAGATAACCCGCAACTGAACGTAAGATTATGGCAAGGCAGACCACCTGTTAGAATTGTGATAGATAAATTTCTTCGTACGCCACCTCATTTTCATATATTTGATAAAACTCAAAAAACTATTTGCTATAATTTGCTTAAAAACGAGGAATTTGGTAGTTTGGCATTTGTTCGCTTAGATGCAGAAGATTTTTTAGCTAATTTGTTAAATGATTTATTCGCAAGAAATATTCAGTCTGTTCTGGTAGAAGGAGGCACCGCCTTACTTCAGAGTTTTATAGATAAAGAAATTTGGGATGAAGCTCGTGTGTTTGTATCAAGAAAACGCTTTTCTCAAGGAATTTTAGCACCTAATTTATGTCAGAAACCCATAGCCATACAAAATATACAAGAGGATTTATTATACTTTTACTCCAATGCTGCCTTCTACACACCGTAAAGGCTCAGAGAGTTTTAGATATTTATCAAATATTAGCAATGGCTGAAGAAAAATCTTTATTAGCTGAACAAGCCGAACAAAATGCACAAATAGGCTATTGGCAATATAGATTTCACTTATCCAATAACAAGCCCCGCTTGATGTTCAACGGGGAGTTGCCCAATCTTAACAGAACGATTATCCCCGTAACGCAAAACGACGGTTCAGAAACTTTCAGAGAGCGGAGTTTAGTTACTTCTTTGTTGGAAGTAAGCCTGAGCCAAAATATAACCCCTACAGGAGGTACATTTTTTGCCTCCTCTCAAATTAATAGGATAGACCTTTTAGGTTCTCCCTCCACCACTTCTTACCTTTCTTATCCTATTTTAGTAGGTATCAGACAGCCTATTGGGAGTTTTAATCCTTTCAAATGGGCTAATAAAATAGAGCCTCTCAAATATAAAATTTCTCAAAAAAAATATAGAGAAGAATTAGAATTAAGTAAAATAAAGGCATTAGGGCTATTTTTTGAATTATTGTATGCTCAAGAAAATTTAGATTTTAGTAAAACCGAACTCTCCAAGGCTGATACACTTTTATTGATTGCTAAAAATAGGCATAGCGTGGGAAAAATAACTGATAACGAGTTACTTAAAAATGAAATCATTTTTTTACAATCAAAGCAAAAAAATATGCAGAGTTGGGCTTACTATAACTTTGCTCTCAAACAATTTCAACTTTTTTTTGCTAACCAAGATTCTGTTTTCCTCAAAATGCCTAACCAAATCCCTCGTATCATTGTAAATAAATCTTTGGCTCTCGAAAGGCTCAAAAATAATAGCCTGAAAGCCTTAGAAACTCAGCAAAGAATTATGGAGATGGAAAAAGATGTGGCTATTGCCAAGTCTAATGCTCGCTTAAAAATGGACTTGAGTTTATCTTTTGGGCTTTCCAAGAATGCTAGTGAGTTTGACCAACTCTATACCAAAACTCAAGACCAAGAGAATATACGTTTAGGCTTTCAAATACCCGTATTAGATTGGCAAAGAGGTAAAGCAGAAGTACGTGTTGCTCTTTTACAGAAAAAAATAACAGAAACAAAGGAAAAACGAGCTTTTTCAGAGTTAGAGTTGGAATTAGGCTACGAAATAGACCTTCTTCAATTAGCTATTGAACAACTTGCTATCAGCAAAAAAACACAGGAAATGACTCAAAAAAGTTACCAAATGACACTCACCGAGTATTTAAGCGGCGTTATGAGTTTGGAAAATCTCGAGAAATCTTTAGAGAGTAAAAATACAGCTACCCAAAACTATCTCAAGCAGTTAGAAAGCATCTGGCTCAATTACTACAAAATAAGAATGTTTACTTTATATGATTTTGAAAAAAATATTCCTTTGGATTGAACAAAAATAATTGCAACTTTGTTGCTACAATATACTTGCAACATTGTTGTATTATGAAAATAAGTAAAATCCTTGTAGAAAGAGTAGGGCTCTCCTTATCAGTAGTTTGTGCGATTCATTGTCTCACAACGCCCGTTTTATTGGCATTTATGCCTGCTTTCGGTAATTTTTTCTCCGAAAAGGTTGAGTTGATGATTGTTATTGTTAGTTTCCTTGCTGCTGTTCTTGTACAAGGTAAAGACTTCCGTTACCATAAAAATCCTTTTCCTCTGGGTATTTTATCCATTTCTTTTGGTATGCTCACAGCAAATTTATTAGTAATGGAGCATCTATTAGTATTGGATATTTCCAGCTCTCTGGGTATTTTATGGTCTTATATACTTAATTGGCAAAAAGTTCGCCAATTTAAGTCTTGTACCTGCCCAATGCCTTCGTAAAATAAATAAAGAGCTAATTTTTTAGCTCTTTATTCTGAATAAGTCTTATTTTCTCTTCCCTTTTATATTCGTACTCCTATTGTTGCTATAAGGATAAATATTGTTACTTCTATCCACATCAGCCATTCTGTTGGAGGGGTCTATCTCTATCTTCTCTATTTCTTTCAAATCCGTAGGTATTTTGAAGGTATATTCCGGGTACACCCAAGCCCAATCATCAAGCAAAGTATAACCCTTTTCTTTTTTCTCACCCCTCATTAGCTCCAGAGGAATATAGAAAATTTCCTTTTTCCCATTTTTATAGGTAAACAGAAGCTCTATTGGCATTGGCATATCGCCTTTTCTTTCCAAAATAATATTGGTTTCTACCCCTTCCGCAGATACATTTTTGATGGTATAATCAATAGTTTTTGTGCTATAAATCCAATACTCTTTATACCAATCCAACTCCAAACCCGAAGTTTTTTCCATAACTCTGATAAAGTCGTTAGGATTGGGATGCTTAAACTTCCAAGTGTCAAAATATAATTTCATTCCTTTAGAAAAAGCCTCTTTACCTACCACATACTCTAATTGGGCAAGAAAAACAGAACCAATAGAATAACTACTAATGCTATAAGCTCTATTGGTGCGGTAGTGGTCTGCATGGGTGCTAAGCGGCTCATTCTGATTAGCTTTCACAAGGGCAAAATATGCTTTATAGCTATCAATAGAAGGATTTTCTGTATTGATATTAAACAACTTAGACATCACAAAATCCTCTGCAAAAGTAGTGAAACCCTCGTCCATCCAAGGATACAAGTCCTCATTATTTGCCAATACACCATAATACCAATTATGAATAGACTCGTGCACTGCTACTCCCACTAAACCTTCAAGTTCTCTGTGTTTGCCCAAAATTAAGGTAGCCATTGGATACTCCATACCACCATCGCCACCTTGTATAAATGAAAACTGCTCATAAGGGTATTTTCCGAAATTCTCATTCATTAAGCTAAAAGAACGTAACATAAAATCAGGGAGTTGCTTCCATTTTTCTATCACGGCAGGCTCATTTTTATAGAAAAAATGCATTTCTGGTAGATTTGCCTCTTTACGCACAATATGTAAAAAATTGGGATCAGCAGCCCACATAAAATCGTGGACATTAGGAGCTTTGAAATGCCAAGTGAGTTTCGAGCTGTTAGCTTTTTTTAATTTTTTTCCTTTTGTATCATAACCTTTCCCTATTTCCTCAGGATTTTGCAAATACCCTGTTCCGCCAAGTACATAGCTGGAGTCAATAGTAATTTTCACATCAAAATCGCCCCAAACACCATAAAACTCCCTTCCTATGTAGGGGTGGGCGTGCCAACCTTGGTAATCGTATTCTGCCATTTTGGGATACCATTGAGCCATAGAGTAGCGAACCCCTTCAGCGTTATCTCTACCTGTTCTCCGTATTTGGATAGGCACTTGAGCCTCAAACTCCATTTCAAATATACTTTTTGAGTTGGCTGCGATTGGCTTAGCTAATTCTACTTCCAAAATAGTTCCTTCAACTTTATAGTTGAGGGGCCTGCCATCTTGTTTGAGAGAGATTACTTTTTGATAGCCAATTTCATTTTCTTTGAGTTTGAAAATTCTATCTTTTACACGTGCGTCTGGGTCTGCAATAGTACGTGAGCGAACGTCCATTGCACTATTGGGCTGGAAAGCATTAAAATACAAGTGATAAAAAACTTTATCCAACACATCAGGAGAATTATTATAGTACTCCAGACGTTGTTTGCCTATGAACCTATTGCTTTGCACATCCATATTGATGTCCATCTGATAAGAAACTCGCTGTTGCCAACGTTCTACCTGTGCAAATACTTGTGCATTGTACAAGAGTACAAAGAAAAAGAAAAAAAGTTTATTCATTATTTTTAAAATAAAATTAAGTGATTTTTTAATCTTTAAATAAATTCTCAATATCAATTTTATATTTTTCGCTAATATTTTTTCTTTTGAGTTTAAGTGTAGGGGTAAGCTCTCCGCCTTCTATTGTCCAGTCATTTGCTAAAACAACGAATTTTTTAATTTTTTCGTATTGAGCCAACTGATTATTTACTTCATTAATTTCGTCTTGGAAAAGTGAAAGCACTTGTGGATTTTTCACCATTTCGGTAAGATTTGTATACACGATGCCTTCATTAAGACACCAAGCCTTTAGTTCTTGCTCAAAAGGAGTAATAAGGACAGCAGGATATTTTTGGTTTTCGCCCACTACCATTGCTTGCTCTATAAACAAAGAAAGTTTGAGCTGCCCTTCTATGTGTTGTGGAGCAATATACTTTCCTCCAGAAGTTTTGAAAATTTCTTTTTTCCTGTCAGTGATTTTTAGATACTTTCCCTGAACAAATTCTCCAATATCTCCCGTTTTTAGCCAGCCTTCTTCATCAAAAACTTCTGCTGTTTTTTCAGGTTCTTTGTAATAGCCTTTCATTACGTTATCACCCTTCACCAAAATCTCACCATCAGAAGCTATTTTTACTTGTACGCCTTCTATTACTTTACCCACTGAACCAATAACATACTCTTCTTTGTAAGGGCTACTTGCCGTTATTACAGGAGAGGTTTCGGTCATTCCATACCCCTCAAGAACGGGGATACAAGCTCCCCAAAAAATTCTTGTAAGTTTAGGATTGAGGGCTGCACTTCCACAAACCACATATTTTACACTTCCTCCCAAAGCATCACGCCATTTATCAAAGACTAAGTTATTAGCCAAACTTAGTTGTAAATTATATATCAAACCTTTGTTACCTTGTGTATCATATTCTTCTGCCAAACCTAATGCCCAATTAAATAATTTGTGAGCTACAGGAGATAATTCGCGAGCTTTCGCGAGAATTTTCTCATAAACTTTTTCCAAAATACGAGGAACAGCCGTAAAAACATGAGGCTTGATTTCTTTCATATTCTCCCCAATCGTATCAATACTCTCTGCGTAATAAATGGAAATCCCTTTATAGAAATAAGCACAAGTAAGAGTTCTTTCAAATATATGACACAAAGGAAGAAAGCTAAGAGCTTTGTGCTCCTCAGTCAGTAAAAGATTACTTATCGCAGCTTTAACATTACTAATAATATTTTTATGACTAAGCATCACACCTTTGGGCTTGCCTGTAGTACCAGAAGTATAAATAATAGTCAGTAAGTCATCTTCTTGTATACTTTTCTTGATAGGCTCTAAGTCTTTAGGATTTTCTTTTAGTCCCAAATCGTTTAGAGTTTTCCAATGCTGAGCATCAGTTATTTTATCAAAAGTATATACATTTTTAGCACTAAGAGTAGGTACTTTTTCTATTGCTTTTAGTACTTTTTTATAGATTTCTTCTGTACCCGCAAAAATAATTTTACATTCAGAGTGTTCAAAAATATAAGCGTAGTCTTCTGCTGTAATGGTAGGGTACATGGGTACGCTCACAGCCCCCATCTTTTGAATGCCAAAATCTACAAAATTCCATTCGGGGCGGTTAGGCGAAATAATAGCTACTTTTTCTTCTTTCTGAATACCTAACTTCTTTAATCCCAGAGCTATTCTATCAGAGAAGTCTATCAAATCTTGTGTGCTATAAGTTGTCCAAGAGCCAAACTCTTTTGTAGCTAAAGCATCTCGTTTAGGAAATTTTTGAGCCTGATTTTCTAGTAAATCAAAAACGCGAGTGATATTCATAAGGGTTGTGTCGTTTAAAAGTAGCTAATATACTTAGCTGTATTAGAATAATCAAAAAAAAACAAGAAAAATCTACATTTTTCTGTTTTAACAAAAGCGTTTGGCAAAAATATTCTCTAAGTAGTAATGTAAAAAAGTATAGTCAATAAAAAACTAAAGAGGGGAGTTATTGTATTTTTTTGGTATTCTAAAAAATAGGAGAGGGGGTAAGTTTTTTTAAACATTATCCCCCTTTTTATGAGAAAATTAATTATTCCTCTTCTTCATTCGCCTCATAGGAGAAATCGTAAGCACCTTCTATGGCGTATTCCTCACATAACTGCTCCAAATCCGCTAAAAAATCATCTATAGACTCCGTGATTATTTCAAAATTATTGATATTCAGCGTAGTATCTTCGTATTCATAGTCAAAGTAAAAATCTTCTTCATTTTCTACATACTCCAAACAAAGTTCTTCCAAAGCAACAGCAAAGTCTTCAGCTTCTTCGGTTTCAATGTAAAAATCGTACAGCAAAATAGCATTTTCATCAGCTAAATAAGAATTTTCTTCATCTTCATACCAGATATCTTTGGTAAATTCTAAATCACTTACAGATTTTATTATCCAAGAATCGTGTCCATTATACTCAGGGTGTATCACATAATCATAAGGGATATAGCAATATCCTTCATCTCCCCAAGAGTTGCCCCAAGAGTTTCTTACAATAAACATTCGGTCTTTATCCGAATAGCCTACACAAAGCATAGCATGCCAGCCGTGTGTTTCCCGTATGTTATCAGATTTTTTGGGCATAGGGACTTTTCCTCTATTTCTGGTTGCCTCGTCAAAAGAATCAAAAGTATTGAGAGCAAAGGCTATCGGATAGCCCTCTGCTAAGGTGTGCCTCCAAAGGTCTAAATCTGTTTCAATGAATTCTGCTTCTTCTATGGTGAATTGAGATGCGTGTTCGTAAGCTTCTTCTGGTGGCTCTTCGGTAATCATCTCTTGGTTATTAGGCCATACATCTTCGGCACAAGCTCCATAATTTTTCAGTCCTTCTATCGCATGAGCCATTACAGAACCACAATCCTCCTCTTGAGTTTCCTCCATATACCTTGCATTGTAGTAAATAAATAAACGGCTCACATCGCCAGAATCCCCTAATGTTCTTTTTGCCAAATACTCGTAAGCACCTGCAAAAGCATTAGCGACACAACTGTTACCAACTTGCTCCTCTACAGGAGTCATATATTTTCTCAAATCTACTACTTTAGGAAGTGCAGTATCTTCATACTTTTTTGTAGATTTTCTTTTAGCATCTGTATTTGATTTGCCAGCTCTGTAGCCACCTATTCTGTTATCTTTATTCATATTTTTTTAGGTATATACTATTAAAACAAAAAATTAGCCTCGTACTACAAAAATACAAGGCTAAGCATATAAGTTTTTAAAATATGTAATCTGTTCTATTTTCGTCTTCTTTCTCTTTAGTTTTCTTCTCTCCCAAATCATCTATTTTTCCACTTTTTGAGATTTGATAAACGATTTCTCTTTCTGCAAGTTGTGAATCTTCAACTTTTTCTGTTCTTTTTGTTTTTATCTTCAAAGATTTATCAATCACACAGCTTGACATACTATAGTTGTCTAAATAAGCCACATTTCTTTCATCGATTAATTCTCCTTTATGATTGTAAGTTCCCACTACAAAACTTACAGACCTTGCTTCTCTTTCAGCTCCATATCCATAATCACTATAAGAAGTAGCCACTGCGTACACTAAGGCTACATAATCTTTAGTTTCTGATAATTTTGCTACATAATGAACTTCATTATTTACAGGAACTCGGCTAAACTTACTTTCGCCAAGAGCTGGTACAAATTCCTCAAATTTTGCAGCAACTTTTTTTGTCTTCCAAGAGCTCTTTTGTTTATCGTCTTTATATCTTCCCTTAAAGAAGGCTAAATCACTTTGCTCTATTTTCAAAGGAAATTTTGCTTTTGGAAAATTCCCTACAAACTCTTTAAACTTTTCACTATCACCTTTTGGCTTCAACAACAATGTGTTAAGAGAAAGTGTAGAACTCCCCCCCACATTACAAGCTGTTATACCTACCATACTGCTCCCAAGAAGCAATGCCCCGAAAATAAGATTTTTTTTCATACCCATTCAAGTTTTGATAGCTAAAAGGTAGCAAATTTTGTGCAGAAATACAATATTTTTTCGTTTTTTTTAATAAAAACAAAAAAACTCTTAAATTTACCTCACAAACACACCACTTCATACAAAAAATGAATCTTCAAAATTTTGAAAAAGTATATTTTTTAGGCATCGGCGGAATAGGAATGAGTGCATTGGCTCGTTGGTTCAAGGCACAAGGCTACCAAGTAGCAGGTTATGATAAAACAGCAACCTTCCTTACGCAAAGTTTACAAAAAGAAGATATAACAATTACTTTTGACGAAGACCCAGCCCTTATCCCTCAAGATTTCAACGCTCATAATACCCTTGTTGTTGTTACACCTGCTATTCCTGCTGAGCATCTTGCTTGGCAGTATTTTAAAAAAAATGATTTTATTATTCTCAAAAGGGCAGAAGCCTTAGGATTAGTTACACAAGATAATTTTACCATAGCTATCGCGGGTACACATGGCAAAACAACTACTTCTTCTATGCTAGCTCACTTGCTGCATTTTGCACAAAAACCCGTAACAGCTTTTGTGGGAGGAATTACCCAAAATTATGCAACCAATCTGTTACTTAGTAAGGAAAAAGATGCCATTATTGTCGTAGAAGCTGATGAATATGACCGTTCTTTTTTGACCCTACACCCAGATATTGCTATTATTACAGCCACCGATGCTGACCATTTAGACATTTATCAGAGTCATAAAGCTGTAAAAGAATCCTTCGAAATGTTTGTGAAGAAGATAAAAGAAAAAGGTAAATTATTTATTAAAAGTGGTTTAAATATTCAAATAAATAGCCCCATAGAAGTTAAGCATTTTTCTTTACAACAGGCTGATGTTTTTGCACAAAATATCCGTATTCAAGAAGATAATTTTATTTTTGATGTTCAAACGCCCAAGCAATATATCTCATCAATTCGTTTGGGCGTACCTGGCTATCATAACATTCTCAATGCTTTAGCAGCTTTAGCAGTGGCAGAAAGCTTGGGCATAAGTGCAGATATTATCAAAAAGGGCTTAGAAAGTTTCAGAGGTGTGAAAAGGAGGTTTGAGTATGTGCTTAAAACTCCTTCCATTATTCAAATAGATGACTACGCTCACCACCCCGAAGAAATTAGAGCTTTTCTCACAGCAGTCAGGATGCTTTATCCCGAAAAACATATTACAGCTATTTTTCAACCACATCTATACTCACGTACCCGCGATTTCGCTCAAGGCTTCGCAGAAACTCTTTCTTTAGCAGATAGGCTTATTCTTTTGGATATTTATCCTGCCAGAGAAAAGCCCATAGAAGGTGTAAGCTCCAAAATGATTTTACAACAAGTACAAACTACCGAAAAAATTCTTGCCACAAAAGAAAATTTGTGCCAAATAATTGCTGCCTTACCTTCTGAAGTTCTTGTAACAATTGGGGCTGGGGATATAGATTTACTCGTTCAACCAATCGCTGAAACACTCAAACAAAAATACCAAACACATTAAAATTCAAATCATATTAAACCTTTCTCGCTTCCATACATCAAAGTTGCAAAAATATTTGGACTATGAAGGAGCAAGAAAAAATAAATTATTTATACCAACGAGCCGCCTTCGGTCTCGGTTTGGATGACTTTTTAGAAAAAAAGTCTATTCAGAGAGAGATAGAAAATCTTGAAAAAAAACACAACATACTGAATATCAGTATATTAGAAAAACCTGTTTTTAAAACAGATATTAAGAATTTGCCCGCAGAAGAAAAAAAACGGCTACAAAAAGAAAATAGGCAAAGTATAAAAAACATAAATATTCAGTGGCTCAAGCAAATGGCTAACCCTGACGTGGCTTTTAGGGAAAAAATGACACTATTTTGGCATAATCATTTTGCTTGTAAAAGCCCCATTGCTTGGCTGAATCAGGAACAAAATAATACTATTCGCAAAAATGTTTTAGGAAAATTTGGAGATTTACTACATGCCATCGCCAAAGACCCTGCTATGCTCCAATTTCTTAATAATCAGCAAAACAGAAAACAAAAACCAAACGAAAATTTCGCCCGCGAACTGATGGAGCTTTTCACGCTTGGCAGAGGCAATTATACAGAACAAGATATTAAAGAAGCCGCAAGAGCTTTTACAGGTTGGGGGTTCAATTTTTCGGGAGAGTATGTATTTAGACAAAGACTTCACGACTTTGATGAAAAAGTTTTCTTCGGAAAAAAAGGAAATTTTAACGGAGAAGATATTATTGATATCATTCTCGCAAATCCGCAAACAGCTATTTTTATCACGAAAAAAATTTATAGATATTTCGTAAATGACAATCCAAACAAAGAGCATATCAAGGAATTAGCTGATAGATTCAGAAAAACTGATTACGATATAAAAGATTTAATGTTTTTCATTTTTAAATCTGATTGGTTTTATGATGAAAACAATATAGGTTCTCACATAAAATCTCCTATAGAACTTTTGGTACAATATCTGCATTTTTTTAAAATAAATTTTGAAGATGAAAAAGCCCTTCTTTTTATACAAAAAGTGTTAGGTCAAATCTTACTACTCCCTCCTAATGTAGCTGGCTGGCAAGAAGGAAGAGCTTGGATTGATAGTTCAAGTTTGTTGCTCAGGCTGACACTACCCGACCTTATTTTCGGCTTACAAAATTTGGATATACAAGCAAAAGAGGAAGGAGATATAGAAACAGAAAATTTCGCAAAAGGAAATCTCAAATTATTTAAAAACGAAATGAATTGGAGTAGCATTACAAATTTGTTGGAGCAAGAAAGTAATGGGAGAATTTATGAGATATTAAAAAATTGGCTTCTTCAAAAAGAAATAAGAAACACATCAGAAAAAAGCTTTCTACAAAAATCAGCCCATTTATCCAAATCAGAGTTTGTAAGAAAAGCTATCCATCACCTTACCACAAGTATAGAATTTCAGGTATCTTAAAGGAGCGAACTATGAAGCGTAGAGATTTTTTAAAACAATCGGCTTTAGCCACAGTAGGAACATATTTTATTCCTTCTTTCCTCAAAGCTTTTAATCAAGGAAAAAACAACTTTAACAATAAAAAGTTGGTGATAATCCAGTTATCAGGAGGAAATGACGGCTTAAATACAATTATTCCTTTTGAGAATGATTTGTATTACCAAGCCCGCCCACGTTTGGCTATTCCCAAAACGGAAGTTATCAAACTGAGTGATAACTTAGGCTTACATCCTGCAATGGAAAAATTTCAACTTCTATTTAAGGAAAACCTTGTAAGTATTCTAAACAATGTTGGCTACCCAAACCCTGACCGCTCTCATTTTCGCTCTATGGATATTTGGCATACTGCCAGCGAGAGCAACGAGTATTTACATACAGGTTGGATAGGCAGGCTTCTTGATGCCCAATGCCAGAATAATTGTCAAGCATTTAATGCCATAGAGGTAGATGACACACTAAGTTTAGCTTTAAAAGGCGATAAAACAAAAGGCTTAGCACTTAGAGAGCCTGAAAAATTTTACAAAATGGCTCAAAGAAAACAATTTGATTACTTGGGCACTAAGCAAGAAGACAATATTGATTACCTTTACAAGACCCTTAGCGAAACTCATAACTCTGCCGCTTACATCTATGAAAAAAACAAAATAAAGAAACAAAATAACACAGAATACCCTAATGATGATTTTGCTCAAAGGCTAAAAATTATTGCCCAAATGATACATAGTGGCATTGAAACATCTATTTACTATGTATCTTTAAGTGGATTTGACACACATACCAATCAAGAAAATACGCAAAAGCGATTACTTTCTGTATATTCGGAAGCTATTTATAGTTTTGTAACAGACTTAAAAGCCAAGCAAAATTTAGATAACACCCTTATTCTAACCTTCTCCGAGTTTGGCAGGAGGGTAGAGGAAAACGCTTCTGGTGGCACAGACCATGGAACAGCAAACAATCTTTTTATTATTGGTAACTCTCTCAAGAAAACGGGCTTTTACAATAACCAAGCAAATTTAAGCGATCTTGATGGGGGAGACATAAAATATTCTATTGACTTTAGAAATATTTATGCGACCTTACTTAAGAAACATTTGACCTTAGATGATGCAAAAATACTGAATAGACGTTTTGAATACTTGGATTTTATTTAAAAAAATATCTTGTTTTTGTTTATTTAAAGCCTTTTTTAAAAGGCTTTTTTTAATGTTCCACGTGGAACAAAACTATACAACAAAGATGTTTTATGAGAAAAATATTGTAAATTTGTACCAATGTTTCACGTGAAACATTAAAAAACAGAAAAAAATATGTTTCCAATATACGATGTAATTGTAGTAGGGGCAGGGCACGCAGGCAACGAAGCAGCAGCAGCAGCAGCAACAATGGGCTCAAAAACCTTGCTGATTACAATGAATATGCAAGTAATCGGGCAAATGTCTTGTAATCCTGCAATGGGAGGAGTCGCAAAAGGACAAATTGTACGAGAAATTGATGCCTTAGGCGGGCTCTCTGGAATAATTAGTGATAAAACAGCTATACAATTTAGGATGCTTAATCGCTCTAAAGGTCCTGCTATGTGGAGTCCAAGAACCCAAAATGACCGTATGCTTTTTGCCGAAGAATGGCGTTTTGCCTTAGAAAGGATAAAAAATTTAGACTTTTGGCAAGATATGGTGGTAGGAATTGTTGTGAAAGACAAGAAAGTAATAGGTGTAAAAACAAGTATGGGACTTGAAATTCCCACCAAATCAGTAATTCTCACAAGCGGAACTTTTCTAAATGGTATTATTCATATTGGAGAGAAAAAATTTGGCGGGGGAAGAACAGGCGAAAAAGCCGCTACAGGTATCACCGAACAACTTATTGAGCTTGGTTTTGAGGCTGGCAGGATGAAAACAGGAACGCCTCCACGATTAGACGGGAGAACCATCAATTACGAAGCTACCGAAGAACAAAAAGGAGATGAAAAACCTGAAAAGTTCTCTTTTCTTGATACACCCACTTTGGAAAAACAAATGAGTTGTTGGATTACTTATACCAACCCAGAGGTTCACGAGGTGCTAAAAACAGGTTTTGACAAATCTCCAATGTTTACGGGGCGTATTCAAGGTCTTGGACCTCGCTATTGCCCTTCTGTGGAAGACAAAATCAATAGATTTGCTGATAAAGAACGACATCAAATATTCTTAGAGCCTGAAGGTTGGAATACTGTAGAAGTGTATGTAAATGGCTTTTCTACCTCTCTACCAGAAGATGTACAAATGAAAGCCATCAGAAAAATAGCAGGATTAGAAAATGTAAAGATGTTTAGACCTGGTTATGCCATTGAATATGACTATTTTCCTCCTACACAGCTAAAACTTAGTTTAGAAACAAAAATAATAGAAAATTTATTTTTTGCGGGGCAAATCAATGGGACAACAGGCTACGAAGAAGCTGCCTGCCAAGGGCTTATCGCTGGTATCAATGCTCATCATAAAGTTTTTGAAAAAGAACCTTTTATTCTCAAACGCTCAGATGCATATATCGGCGTTCTTATTGATGACCTCATCAATAAGGGAACGGAAGAGCCTTACAGAATGTTCACCTCAAGAGCGGAGTATCGGATTTTACTCAGACAAGATAATGCCGATAGCCGACTTACAAAAATGGGCTATCAAATTGGGCTTGCCAGTGAAGAAAGACTCATTAAGCTAAAAACCAAAGAAGATAATGTCGCAAAATTACTTAATGACTTAAAGCAAAAAAAGGTGCAACCAGAAAGTATCAATGCTGCTCTTGGTACGCTTGGAACATCAGAAATTAAAGAAAAAACAAGTTTCTATACCTTACTCAAACGCCCTCAGATTAGCTTGGAAGATTTACAAAAAAATTATGATGAATTAGGAAATTATCTGAGCAAATATCAAAAAGAAGAATTAGAACAAGCCGAAATAGCTATCAAATACGAAGATTATTTAATAAAAGAAGAAAACAATGTAAATAAGGTAAAAGAATTAGAAGGTTTTAAAATAAGAGAAGATTTCGACTATAATCTTGTGAAGAATCTATCCACAGAAGGAAGAGAAAAATTGAAAAAAATAAAACCAGAAACGCTTGGGCAAGCTACCCGTATAAGTGGTGTATCGCCGGCAGATATTTCTATTCTAATGATTTATATGGGACGCTAAAAATGGAAATATATATAATAATAGACTTTGATAGTACTTTTACAAAAGTAGAAGGGCTTGATGAATTGGCAAAAATAGCCTTGCCAGCCTTACACCCAAATATTCGGAAAATAGAGGAAATCACACATTGGGGTATGGAAGGAAAAATTCTTTTTGAGGAAGCTCTCGAAAAAAGAATTGCTTTGTTGCAGGCAAATAAAGAGCATATCGCCAAACTTATAGAATTTTTAAAAAATAAAGTTTCAGCTTCGTTCCAAAGAAATAAAATATTTTTAGAAACTTTTTCTGAAAATATAATTATCATATCCAGTGGCTTTAAAGAGTTTATAGAGCCTATTGTAATGGCGTATGGTATCAGGAAAGAAAATATTTTTGCCAATAATTTCATATTTAATGAAAAAGGAGAAATTATTTCTTACGACAAAAAAAATCTTTTGGCACAGAATAAAGGTAAAGTAAAACAACTACAAGCACTAAATCTTGAAGGCGAAATCTATGTAATTGGCGATGGCTACACTGACTATGAAATGAGGGAAGCAGGATTGGCTAACAAATTTTATGCCTTTACAGAAAATATAGAAAGAGATAAAGTAACTGAAAAAGCAGACCATATTATTCCGAATTTAGATGAGTTTTTATTCATAAACAAATTACCTATGCAAGTATCTTATCCCAAAAATCGTATTAAAGTATTACTTTTAGAGAACATCCATCCTAAAGCCCAAGAAATTTTCAAACAGGAAGGCTATCAGGTAGAAACATTGAAAACAGCTCTTAATGAAGACGAATTGATAGAAAAAATCAAAGATGTTTCTATTTTAGGAATTCGTTCCAAAACAAACCTGACAGCCAAAGTTTTAGCTCAAGCCGAAAAACTCATCGCCGTTGGGGCATTTTGCATTGGAACAAACCAGATAGACCTCAAAACTTGTATGCACAAAGGTATAGCCGTTTTTAATGCTCCCTATAGCAACACCCGTAGTGTAGTAGAAATGGCTATTGGTGAGATGATTATACTTACAAGACGCCTTGCAGAAAAAAGTGAGAAAATGCATAAAGGCATTTGGGATAAATCTGCTAATAATAGCCGAGAACTTAGAGGAAAAAAATTAGGCATCGTAGGCTATGGAAATATCGGTTCGCAACTTTCTGTGCTTGCCGAAGCTATGGGAATGAAAGTTTATTTTTATGATATAGTAGATAAATTAGCTCTCGGAAATGCCGAAAAAGTAAATTCTTTGGAAGAACTTCTCAGGATTTCTGATTTCATTAGCCTACACGTAGATGGCAGAAAAGAAAATCAAAATATGATTGCTGAAAAGGAATTTGAAATAATGAAAGAAGGGGCTATTTTTCTCAACTTGGCACGTGGGCACGTTGTGGAAATTTCTGCTTTGGTAAAAGCTTTGCAAAGTAAAAAACTTGCGGGAGCAGCTATTGATGTGTTTCCAAAAGAGCCTAAAAGTAATGATGAAATGTTTGAGAGCGAACTCAAAGGTTTGGCAAACGTGATGCTTAGCCCTCATATAGGCGGAAGCACAGAAGAAGCACAAGAAAATATTGGGACTTACGTACCCAATAAACTGATAGAGTACATCAATACAGGTAGCACTTATGCAAGTGTTAATATTCCTAATTTACAACTACCTACGCAAAAAGAAGCCCACAGACTATTACACATACATAAAAATACAGCAGGCATTTTGGCGAAAATAAACCAAGTATTGGCACAACACCAAATCAATATTTTGGGGCAGTATCTCAAAACTAACGAAGAAATTGGTTATGTAATTACAGATATTGATAAAGAATACAGCAAAGATGTTATTAAAGATTTAAAAGATATAGAAAATACTATCAAATTCAGAATTTTATACTAAATGGAAAATATCATCAATAATGAAGTGCTTAATGCAGCAATGAGCTATCAAACATACACCAAATTGATAGAGGATTTACTTGCTCAAGGAAAAACAACAGGCAACATACAAAATGAAGAATACCTAAAATACACTGAACTAAACTTTCATAGAATGAAAAGACTTGATAAAACGAGTTCTATCAATAATGAATTGAAAGAAGTGCTTCAGAAAATAAAAAAACCGCTTGTTTGGCTCGTTTTATCGGAGGCTTGGTGCGGAGATGCCGCCCAGAATTTACCTTTATTGAATAAAATGACAGAGGAGAATGCAGAAAATATCAGCCTAAAAATTATTTTAAGAGATGAAAACTTAGCCATAATGGATAAATACCTAACCAATGGCGGGAGATCTATTCCTAAACTTATTATTCTCAAAAAAGATACTTTAGAAGAAATTGCTACTTGGGGACCGAGACCAGAACCCATACAAAAACTTATGCAAGCTCTTAAAACTGAAGGTATCAAGGACTATAAGATTATCGCTGAAAAAGTACAAAGGGCTTACAACGAAGATAAAAATAATAGCATTCAAGCAGAATTTCTGCAATTATTAGAAAACAATGTATAAAAAGCCTTGTAGTTTTAAAAAAATTGCTTAACTTAGTGTGTATGCCATTTCTATTGAAACCAACTTAATAAGGAGGCAATTATGAAAGCGATTATTCAAAAAAATATTATTTTCCCAACAATTTTACTAATCGGAGGTCTGTTTAGTGCTTTTGTATT
>JANRLU010000197.1:0-3157 GCA_033762275.1 Thermonemataceae bacterium
CTACACAGCCTGCATGCATTTCTGAGGCTTCTAAAACACCTTGTGGCATAGCTCCTTGGAAAACAATATCAGAAATACTAAAATGTCCACCAACTTTTAAAACTCTGTTTACTTCATTAAAGGCTTTTTCTTTGTCAGGCACGAGGTTCATCACACAATTACTAATGACAACATCTGCAACATTGCTTGCAATCTCTTTCATATTCTCGATTTCGCCCAATACAAATTCAACATTTTCGTAGCCCAATTTTTGCGTATTTTGTAAGGCACGAGCAACCATTTCTGGTGTCATATCAATGCCAATTACTTTACCTGTTGCACCAACAATGCTACGGGCAATAAAGGCATCGTTCCCCGCACCCGAACCAAGGTCAATAACTGTGTCGCCTTCTTGAATGTTGGCAATCTCCGTAGGTAAGCCACAGCCCAAAGCAAGGTCTGCACTTTTTTCGTAGCCTACCACATTACTGTAATCTTCACTCATTGAGTTGCTAAATTCGTTTGTGGTGCAACAACCTATTTCTGTTGAGCAACAACCTACCTGAATATTGCCTTTTGCTATATCCCCATAGGATTTTTTAATTTCCGCTTTAATTACTTCTGTATTCATTTTTTTACTTTTTTAATCTATGGCAACATCGCCATCTGGTAGTAACACTTGAATATAAGGAAAAAGACGCAAAAATTATGAGTAACCACAATTTCTATCTTCGGTATCAATTAAGTTTCCGTATTTGTCGTTTTGGTAAGCACAACAGTTTAGAATTAGCTCTTTAAGTTTTTCCTTTCCACGTTGCACTCTTGATTTTGCTCCAGAATAAGAAATGTTCAATTTTTCTGCTAATTCTTTTTGAGAAATATGCTGAAATTCTGTAATTAAAAGTGCTTGTTTGTAATTGTCGGGCAGTTTATTGATGAAAGGCTTTATGCAACATTCGGCGATAGTTTCGTTTAAAGAATTATCCTCTGTTTCTGAGAACTGTTCTTGAAGCTCAGTCTTGTCAGAAAATATCTTTTGATTTTTGAAATAATCATTTAACGTATTGCGAACCATTCCATAAAGATACTGGCGCAAGTTTTCAGATTGATTTACCTTGTCAATATTGCGAATGATTTTTACAAAAACTTCCTGTAAAATGTCGTCTGTGTCAGCCGAATTTCTTGTCTTGTTGTAGATAAAGCCTTTAAGTTCTTTATTAAAATTTGTCCAAATATTTGTTACATCTTTTGTCATATTCTATCTGTAAAGTTAATTATCCAAATGTAAGACCTTGAAAGTTTGAAAAAGACGCAAATTTTTTTTGGGTTTTACAGCATTGCTGCTCAATGGAAAAATGTTTGCGAAGGGCGGGGATTTTAACCACTAAACTTTCTACGGAGAACTGAACTTTAAATTTAGCCTTTACCTATCCTACGAAGCACGAAACCCCTGCTTGCGTATAGGTGATGTTATACCTTCGCCCTTTTTGTGTTGTTTGTTTTGTTGTTAAGTCTTTGTTTTGCTGTTATTTAAAAATTGTCAGCCATTTTCGTTTTTTTTCAATTCGTAAATTTTATACCAATAGAAAAACGCTTCAGGACTTGATTTTTTCAATTTGTTCAATTTGTTATTCAAGGATTCGCCAATTTGCCAATCTTTTAGTTGAAGTGGATTTTCAAACTTAGCTATCTTCTTTGCATTGAGATTTATCAATGTAGCAAGATAAGCCGTCTTTGAAGCGTGGGCAATTGCCTTTTCAATGTGATAACTTTCAGAAAAAATAAATGGGCTAATTCTACCAATACCTCTTTGCAATTCTTCAAAATTGCCTTTGCCATCTTTTCCTCTGCTTACAATGCAAAGAGCCGTTTGATAAATATCTTCCAATACATCATTTTCGTTTATTCCTTCGGAATTGCGATAATCAATTTCGGCTTTTGCAAAACGATAAAATGTAGTTTTAATGGTATCCAAATCGTTTACCAAATCAAACAAATTTCCAATGTCGTAAAGTTGCTTGATGATTTCCATACTCATACTGTCGTCTTTTTTTAAATATGGAATACCTGTGGTGTTGGGTGCAAAAGCCGTGAGTTTATCACCCAAAATATCTTCCAAACTTGGTACATTTACGCTCAATGGTTTGCCAATGATTGGCACAACGTTCGATTGAATTGGTAATGAAATGAGGTTTACATAATTAACTTCTTCAAAAAGGATGTCTAACAAAACATATTCTTCCGTTTTATTGGTTTTATGCAAAGACGTGTAGAAAAATTTGTAATGCTCTTTTTTGATTTTTGAAGTTGTGCTTCGGTGTTGTAGCTCTTTCCTTAGAAATCCTTGTTCTTTTGTGATTGCATCTAAAACATTTTCCAAATCTTTGATTTCATTAGGCAGAATAATGTCAATATCTATTGAAAGCCGTTTGGTTGAATTTAAATGTAACATTAAAGCCGTTCCTCCTTTAAAAACAAAGGACAGTTTTTGTTTTGCCAATCCCTCCAACAGCAACAATGCACGAATAACTTTCTCTGCAAGGATTTTATCCGCATTGCCGTGTTGCTTTGACACTTCGTTAAGCCAATCGCTTGATATTTCGTTTAAGTTTATCATTCTATAAAACGGCAGCTAGTTTTTATTGCTGCCATAAATTTGAAATTGATATTACAAATTGTTTCAGTTCTTCTTTCTTTCGTCTCCTGTCAGCATAGCGAAGCATTTTACTTTGATTAATGGTGTATTTGGTAAAGGCTTCTTTAAAAATAGTCCGCTTTTCAGTACCTTGTTGAGCCGAAAAAATCACGTCATCACAAAAAATATCAACCAACATTTTTTCTATGGTTGCCGTTTCAACTTTGCTTATATTTTGTGTCGGTGCTTCAGAAATGAGTGATTTTATAACAACTACTTCTTTGTCATTCACTATGTATTTTTCTAAAATATCGTTAGTTGGCTCAATAAAAACTGATTTTTTTATTTCTCTCAAAAAATAAAAAACCGAATTAGTTGTTTCTTTATCTGTTTCCACCAATAAAAAAAATCTGTTGGGTTGGTGTTGCATAAATTCGTTTAATAAAGAAGTATTCCAAACGCAAAAATTAGCATAAGGAAATTCTGCTTTCAGCTTTTTAAAAATAGATTTTGTTACCGATGAAATTTCGGGAATAAATTTTC
>JANRLU010000198.1:0-16569 GCA_033762275.1 Thermonemataceae bacterium
CAAATTTTTAAATATTGTAAATAGTAGGGTTAAAACTTGTAGATACGCACTACAGTGCGTATCTACATATCAAAAAATATCATTGATGATGAAAAAAAACATCTTAGCCTGACGGCTATGGTGGTGGAACACCAACCTCAAAGGAAAAGAATTGAAAATCAGCGAAGCTAATTACGTTTATTTTCGCTTTGTTTGCAGCTTTCTTTATCAAGTATCATAAAAATTTTTGGCTTCTTGAGAAACCTACATTCGCAGCGAAAAGTATTAAATTGTTTTTACATATACAAATTATTTTAAGTTTTTTACGCTCCCCTACCCCTCAAATTTATTCCCCCTCTTTGAGGGGGAATAAATTGTATAATTCCAAGAATAGATAAATATAAATTAAATTTTTCCTTTCTGGTCTTAGCGTCTTGCTAAGACCAGAAAGGAAAAATCATATCTGCAAAAACTAAAATTGAAAATCCTGCTAATTACATACAACCTCAAAAGTAAATAAACTGTAAGTTCAAAATAATAGTAAGTTTTCCTGAAAAAGTTAGTATTTTCCACAACTTTTTTTTACCTTTGTCGTATAAACAATGCATAGTGTTCAATTTTTGTTTAAGGAGAAATGGGCTTCAAGATTTGAAGCCCTTTTTTGTAGAAAAATATGATACTGACAAGTAAAACTATTCAAAAAGAAATTGCTCAGGAGCTACTCACTTACTACACGAGCAGTGAAGCAGAACAACTTAGCTTTATTTTGCTGGAGTATTTTTTTTCTGTTCAGAAAACAGTCATCCTCAAAAATATCAACTTTCATATAGATAGCTCCCTCAAAAAAAAGCTATTCGATGCCATCAATCGTCTTAAAAAGCAAGAACCCATACAATACATCTTGGGAGAAGCTTACTTTCTGGGTAGAAAGTTTATGGTGAATGAAAATGTACTTATACCACGCCCCGAAACAGAAGAATTAGTAGGCTTAATTTGCCAAAAGCATCAGCAAAAAAAAATGGCTATTTTAGATATAGGAACAGGCAGTGCTTGTATTGCTGTTAGTTTGGCTTTATGTATGCCAAAGGCTATGGTCAGTGCCTTAGATATTTCTGAAAAAGCCCTTGAAGTAGCCAAAAAAAATGCTCAAAACTTTGAAGTTAGTATCAATTTCATAAAAGCTGATGTATTGGAGTGGCAAGCCGATAAGCAATCATACGATATAGTCGTGAGCAATCCTCCTTATATCACTGAATCGGAGAAGATTTTTATGGAGAAAAACGTGCTTGATTTTGAGCCATCTTTAGCTCTATTTGTGAAAGATGATAAGCCTCTTATTTTTTATGAAAGAATTGCCTTATTATCCACTCAGCTACTCAGCGAAAATGGTTTTCTATACTTTGAAATTAACGAAGCCTTTGGCGAAGCAGTGAAAGTGTTGCTACAAACACTTCATTTTGAGAATATTAGCCTAAAAAATGATATGTACGGCAAAGCAAGATTTATAGAGGCTCAATACAAATCGTCCAAATTCATATCCAAATAACGATTAACGGCTCTATATGAGCTAATTACACTCAAAACTATTCCAAGCAGTAGCAATACGCCACCCACCAAAACAAGTTGAAGAGGTTGATACAAGGTTTCCACTTTGATAAAACCAATATTGAGATAGGGAATCAGTAGGTACAACAAGAAAAATGCTATAAAAGCACTTAACAAGCCTTGTACGAAAGCCGTTTGCAAGAAAGGTTTTCTCACAAAAGCAGCCGTAGCTCCTACGAGTTGCATCGTTCTGATAATAAACCTTTGAGAAAAAAGAGCTAATTTAATGGTATTATGAATAAGAATCACTACGATTATCATCATAAAAATTGCGAAGCCCGAAAGCACAAAACTTATCGTAGCTACATTATTATTGATTTGCTCTGAAAATTCTTGAGCATATATTACCTCAAAAACCCCCCTCTCTTTCTCTAATTCTTTTTTAATTTTTTGGAGATTTTCTTTGGAATAAAAATCTGCTTGTATGTGAATGAGAAAACTATGTCTGAGTGGATTTTCGCCAAGTAAGCCTACAAAATCTTCTTTCAAGTCTTTTGTGAGTTCTTTAGCGGCTTCGTCTTTATGTTTAAAAACTACATCAGGTTTGCCATTTATCTTACGGATATATGATTTAGCTTTCAAAAATTGTCCTAATTGATTTATATCTTCATTCTCGAGGCTATTATCCAGCATTACTTGTATTTCTACGTTTTCTTTCACCAACTTACTAAAGTTGATAATAGCAACAATCAGCATCAATAATACCCCCATAGCCATCAGAGCAATGGTAATACTGAACATTACACTCGCAAAAGGGTAAGTGCCTAAGTTTTTGCTTTTTTGTTGGACTGACATAATATTATACAAGGAAATGCTTATAGTTCCATTTCCATCATTTGCATAGGAACTTCTTTTACAATCTGCTTGAGGTCTTCTCCTGTTTGAAGCATATCCTCATCTTCTATATCATAATACCAACAAATTGTTATTTTCTTGCCTTCCAAGTGCATTCTTTCTAATTTTTTGAGTATTCCTAACACGTACATTGATGAACTCGTATTGAAGTACTCTAATTTAAAATTAAAAACAGTTTCTTTGGCAGGTGTTTTGCTGTAATCATCTAACCAACGCGATAGCTCATCATAAAACTGAAAAGCATTTTCGGGGATAGAACGCCCAGAGAGTTCCATTTTACCACTGATAGCATTAAAATTAACTCTTGGTGTTTTATTAGTTGGTTCAATTATCAGATTTTCCATAAAATATAATCTATTTGGCTTAAAATCATTAGGCAACAGCTACTTCATTTTTTACTTTATTGATGGTTGTGGTCATCAAAAACAGGGTATAATCCTCGTTATAGTCATTAAATTGGTACGTTATTTTATTTTGGCTTCTTCTTGCCATATCTATCAAACCTAAACCTGCCCCTCTGGTGATAGACACTTTCGGGTTTTCCAAAATATCTAAATACACTTTTTGCAAATCCTCCTGACTCATCATATTTACATTATCTATTCTTTTTTTCAACGTTTTCATTCGTTGAATAGATATATAATTTCCTGTAAGAATTTCATAATTTTGTTTGTTGGAGGTAAGTATCATAAAAGACTCGTTCTCCAAAAATTTATCTAAGGCTTCTTCGGAAAAGTAGTTAAGGATATTTTGGAGAGCCTCCACCGTAAGATTTACAATTTTTTTACGTATAGATAATTTTTCGTCAGCATCTGCTAAGTTCTTCTCAACAAGTCTGACTAAATGGTGAATTGCATCAGCATCTATACCACCCTTGTACGAAAGTACTACTTTTTCACTTTTAATAAGCTGATAATACCGTTCCATCACTGCAAAGTAGGTTTATTATGTTTATGTTCGGAAATATGTTGAAAATTATTGTAAAAAACAAGTTTTTTTAAGCATTTGCTAAAAGTTCTGCAATATGCAAAAATTTTATGAATTTACCATTTTTTTGGCTATAGGCTTCTAAGTGCATCAAACAAGAGTAATCCGTAGAAACTACATACTCGGCATCTGTTTGAAGGGCATTTTCCACTTTTTGCTCTGCCATTGCTACCGAAATAGCTGGAAATTTAGTGGCAAAAGTACCACCAAAACCACAACAAGTATCAGTATGTGCCATCTCTACGAGTTCCAAACCTTTAATATGGCTCAAAAGCAAACGAGGGGCTTCACTAATCATACACTCTCTCAAAGCACTACAAGAATCGTGATAAGTTACTTTGTGAGGAAAATGTAAGTTCTCTACCTTTTCTATTCCTAATACATCTACAATAAACTCTGTGAGTTCAAAAGCTCTGCTTTGCAGGGCGTAGTACTTCTCCAAACTCGTTTGTTGGTGTTTGAGTAATGTTTCGTAATGATTGCGTACCATACCAATACAAGAAGCCGAAGGAGCTACCACATAGGCATTTTCATCATCAAAATCATCTAAAAATTTTTCGGCAACGCTACAAGCCTCCTTCCAATAACCTGCATTATAGGCAGGCTGCCCACAACAAGTTTGTTTGGCTTTATAGCGAACCCTACAACCCAATTTCTCTAAAACCTTCATTGTAGCCCAAGCTACTTGCGGGCGGAGTTGGTCTATGAAACAAGGTATAAACAAGTCTACCACAGGCATATTTCTGACTGACATACGCTTATCCCTTTAAAACTTTCCAACGCATCAGACCTATTTTTGTAAAAAAGTATTTCAAAGAAACCCCCAAAACGCCAAAACCATACTTCATACTCCTTTTGAAATTGATAGAAGAGGCTTCCTTAAAATATTTGGTAGGACAAGTAACTTCTGCAATATCAAAATTATGGTAAAAAATCTGTGCTATCATTTCGTTATCAAAAACAAAGTCATCAGAGTTATGTGTAAAGTCTATTTTTTTTATTACTTCAGCCGAAAAAGCTCTGTACCCTGTGTGATATTCTGATAGTTTTTGGTTCATCAAAACGTTTTGGGCAAAAGTCAGGAAGCGGTTGGCGATATATTTGTACATCGGCATTCCTCCCCTCAAAGCTCCTTTACCAAGTATACGCGAGCCAAACACAACAGGATACAAATCATTACCAATGATAGAAATCATAGCCAGCAATAATTTGGGCGTGTATTGGTAATCAGGGTGTAGCATAATTACGATGTCTCCACCTAATTCCAAGGCTTTCGCATAACAAGTTTTCTGATTCCCCCCGTAACCTTTATTATTTTGATGCACTACGATATGCTTGATACCCAAGTTTTTAGCTACCTCTACGGTATCATCTTTGCTGGCATCATCTACCAATACCACTTCATCTACATACTCAAAAGGAATTTCTTTATAGGTTTTTTCTAAGGTTTTCGCTGCATTGTAAGCAGGCAAAACAACCACTACTTTTTTTTGCTGATACATACCTTAAGCCATAAAAATCGCTGCAAAAATAAACATTAAATTGAGAAGTTCTATCATCAAATAAAAAAAGTATATACTTTTGCCAATTTATGCAAGTATTTGCTTTAATTTTATTTTTTTTTAGTATGTTTGCTTTCATAATCTTAAAACTTCCAAAAAATATGTTTTCTAAAAAGATTTTTGCGGTCATCGCTTCTCTTGCTCTTTTGGCAAGTTGTGGAGAAAAACCCAAAGAAGAAGCTCCTAAAGGAGATAGCTCTAAGGTTGAAAAAAACACTGAAACCAACAAAAATGACGTTACTGCCAACGTGAAAGATGCTGTGAAGCAGCTCCCACGTGTAGAAGAACTCCCTGACTTACTTGCTTCGGCTGGGGTAGATGATTTTTATGAAAACCTCATTAACCCAAGCAAAAACGTTGATAAATATATGACAACCAACGATTTAGCAGCCATTAACTTAGGAATTTATGCCGTAGACTTAGGCTATGTACTCAATTACGAGAAAGTACAATTAGGCATTGACTACGTACAAGTTACACAAAAATTGGCTGATAAAATTGGCGTTTCTGCGGGACTTGATGAGAAAGCTATGGAGAGGTTCAGAAAAAATATGGATAAAAAAGATACGCTTATCAAAATGTCCAATGAAGCGGTGCAAAATATAGATAAATACCTTCGTGATAATGAAAGAGTAACCATGTCGGCTTTGGTTTTGGGGGGAATGTTCATTGAAGGTTTGTACCTCTCTACCAATATCATTGCTCTTCCTTCAGACTATGATAAAAACCTTAAAAACCAGATTTTTGGAAGAATGATAAAAATTATTGCTGACCAAGAGAAGTCTTTAGATGATGCCATAGCCTCTTTAGAAGCCGTAAAAAAAGACCCCAAAGGTGATGAATTGTTGGTGGCTCTCAAGGAGGTAAAAAAGATTTATACAGAAAATAAGTACAGCGAGAAGTTTGCCAAATCTCAAAGTGGGAAAGTTCCTGTTTCGGCAGATGACCTCAAAC
This sequence comes from Thermonemataceae bacterium, assembly GCA_033762275.1. GTDB lineage: Bacteria > Bacteroidota > Bacteroidia > Cytophagales > Thermonemataceae > Raineya. The sequence continues at coordinate 5,943 of JANRLU010000198.1, forward strand.
CTTTACAAGATAAAATCAAAACAGTTCGTCAGAGCCTGACCAAATAAAAAGAAAGCCTCCAAAAGAGGCTTTCTTTACATACGAACAACTTCTTGAAGCCTACGTTTCAACCGAAGTTTAGTTTAGCTTCTTATATTCAAAAGTTACTGTTCCTCTTTGGCTGCTACTATTTAGCATTCCATTGAACCTAACCTTATATACATTGCCCGCCACATCTCTGAGAACATAAAATCTATCTGTTTTTATAGCGGGTGAAGGAAATGTTGCACGCCAATTTGCACCGATTGTCCTCTGGTCTTTGGCAGTATTAGTTTCAAAATTAGCCCCTACGACGTTGCTGAAGGTAAAATCATCATAAGCAACTTCAGAGGTAAGTACCTGATAAGCTCTTGTACCTGCTTTGCTATTGCTTACAACAAAATCAGGATAAAAGTAAGTTACGTTATCTGTGCCATAAAGCGTAAAATTTGTGAATGTACTCAGAGAAATATCCCATTTTTGCTTCGTAGGCTCAACGCTAACAGTAGCATTTGTAGCCAAACTAAAGAAAGTGAAATTGTAGCTTGCATCTTTGCTGATAGTTACTTCTTGATGTGTAGTTTGCTCTAAATCAGCATATTGCAGCTTGTAAGCATCACCATTTCTGAGTATTCTTATTTTTTTCCAGCCTCTGCTCGCTCCCGTAAGAGCTGCCCCTGTACCAGTTGCCGGTGTGGTGGCTATATCTTGCCCCAGATTCACCAAATAAACCTTATTATCTGCATCAGTAGCCGAAACTTCCGCAATGGCTGTTCCTGTAATATTTCCTTCGGGTCTATCCACGTAAAGCGTGTCGCCAATGGTATATGTCCCCACAGCCACATTAGGGTCTGTGCTTTGTACTTCATCAATATTCGTAGTAGCAAGTTGTTTTACTGCCATTTTTACAGAACCATTGATGGCTACTCTAAAGGCTGAACCCGTATAAAATGCTAAATCCCAAGTAGTTCTACGATTTTTACTTACCAGACCAGAACTAAAATCAATAAAGAGTTGGTCTGGAAATGTATTGCCACCATTTTCAGCTACTATGGTATTGCTGCCCAAAGCTACTTCATTGAAATTGAGTTTTGTATAATTAACGTTAGCTGCTATCTCCATACCTTCCACACTCACAGAGCTAATCGTAAACTTCACGTTTTTAGTTTCTCCTTCTTTAGCATCTAATAATTTGGTAAAACTAAAAGAAAGGTTTGTTGCATTTACCTCAAAAGGCAAGCTAATCGTACTATTACTAATCGCTGGCGTAGTCGTGAAATCCGTTCCATAAACTGCGTTTGTAGGCTCTATAGAAAGCGTAAGTGTGCCCGCCGCTCGGGTAGCCGAAGAAAAAACGATATTTACCTGAGTAATAGACTCACTCAAGTTTAATTCTTGATTTACAAAAGCTACCGCAATCATAGGCTGTGCTTCTTCATTTTTTTTACAACTAAATGCAATTGCTAAGAGCAATGCAAACGAAAAGAAAATATTTTTTTTCATAAAAATTAAGGGTTATATGTTAACGACTAAAATTGTAAGCAATTTTAAAAAAATAAGAACGTCCATAGGCTAATAATAAGCTGGAGCTATCATTGTGGGCTCCGCTCGATTGCCCTTGTTGGACGGTTGTGATACCTAATAGGTTTTTTACACCCATACCAAACTCCAATTGTTTATTCAATAATTGTTTGCGAATTGTGAAATCCCAAAAGCTATAATCTTGAATTTCAGAGAGTTTAAAAATATTTTTTCCATTTTCTATACTTCCTACGAATTGTTGTTGTATGCCATTGTATTTAAAATAAGTTGAAAATAATAGCTGGGGCTTTGCCCACTCGTGAGATAGGCTAAAATTCGCCTGAAAGTTTGTCAGAAATCTATCGTCAGAAAACGTTTCTCCGTTAGCGATTACCCGCGATATCCCCACCCAAGTAAGCCCCGCTTTGGCTTCCCAAGCAGAAAAAGCTATTTGATGTATAGTGGATAGATTATACATTTTGTAGGTACTTATATTGATATATTGATAAATAGGGCTATTATTTTCTGCGTCCACACCGACCAAAGCCATATCAATTCTATCTTTTATATCTAAGTAAGAGGCTGAAAGTTGTTGAGCTAACTGCAAACCCGCTTTTGTTTTGACGTTTCTTTTCAAGCTAAGCTCAGATGAATAACTCTTTTCTGGTATGAGATTTTCGTTTCCATAAAACTGATGACCAGAAAACTTAATTTTAGCATAAAGTTCTTCAAAAGTCGGCATTCTGAATGATTTACCAATGGCAGCACGCCACTCCCACTGAGCATTCGGTAAGTACCTGAAAGCCAAAGAGTAAGCATTTTGATTTGTAAAATTTGGCTGAAAAGAATATCTGAAACCAGCACGCAAAGAGGTTTTTTTACTCACTTTTAGTTCGGAGACTGCATAAGGCTCATAACTTTTCAAACGTTTTTCTATGGGTACGAGCATTTGATTTTCACCATCTACCAAAGCAAAACCCAGATTATTACTTACCTCATACCCCAACTGCAAGCCTATATTCTTGGCAAGTTTTATGTTACTGAGATTTCCATTGCTGTACCAAATTTGCATTCCATTAGTTTTTTCTTGCCAATGATTTTTGCTTTGCTGACTACGAATATTGTACTCAAAGTTTTCAATAATTCTATTTTGTTTCTGAAAAGAAAGCGAAAGTGTATAATTCATATCTTTAATCCTGCCGCTTGCATTCAAATGTTGGCTGAGCCTTTCAGTGAGGTAATACTTATCTTTACCAAATATGTAAGAATCAAAAGGCGGATTGGTAATAATACTCACCACTGAATTAGTATAAGTGATTTTTTCGCTTAGGTAATCAGCTTTGTACAATACACGTAAATGTTTGTAGCTATAATTAAGCAAAACATTAGGCATTACTTGCACTCTTGGCAGCCACATATAGCCTCTAAGTTGGTCATTTTCAGCATAATCTTTACCCTTTTTCTCATCAAGAAAGCCTCTAAAATCATTTCTATTGACTCCCATACTTACAAACCAATTATCCGAAATATTGTAAGAAGCCTTCAACACTTGGATATGCCTACCCTGAGCAAACAAAGCGTACTCCTTGCCTACAGTTTCTTCTTGTATTTTCAAACTCACCTCCCCGTCTTTTTTAGAAGTTTTTTTAGTAATAATATTTAAAATTCCACCCACTGCGTTAGCACCGTGTGTAACTCCCATAGAGCCTTCTATGATTTCTATTTGCTCTATATCCTCCAAGCTAATCTGTGTGAGGTCTATATTATTACCTTGCCCATTATCACTTACCAAAGGAACATTATCCACAAGAATCTTAAAATAGCCACCATCTAAACCAAACATTGAAACGGAGGCTCGCCCAGTACCCGAATTAGGAAGAATCTGTATATTTAGATACTGATTAAGTATATCCGCCAAGTTATTAGCAGCCTGCTGCTCTATATCCTTTCTCGAAATTACTCTTACATTAAACAATGATTTTTTTATAGACTGCGGCTCAAATTGAGCGGTTATCACTACATCATCTATAGTTTCTACACTATCTTTTTCCCGAATTTTTTGCCCAAAAACATTTGACATAGAGAGTATTAGAAAAATAATTATTTTTTTCATAAATTTTATTTAGATTTATTCTTAATAAAAATTAACTTTGCAAAGAAAATTATTATTTTTAATCAATCCAAATAAAAATTATTTTTTTATCTAAAAATTAACCCATTTCAATTATGTTACACAAAAGTTTTCAACTCGTTGTACTAAAAAGTCTATGGATAGCCTTGCTATTTTTGGGTATTGCTTGCTCCTCATCTTCGCACAAAGAGGAAAAACAAACGGTTCAAGAGCAAAAAATAGGTATTCTGCTGGTAAATCACGGCTCAAGGTCTAAAACTTGGCGAGAAGCACTGCTCAGTTTGGAAAGCAAAGTAGAAAGCAAAATTATGGCTGATGGCAGAGTAAAAGATGTAAAAACAGCTTTTATGGAGTATAATGAGCCTTCTATTGCTACAAGACTCAAGGAGTTTGATAGAGAAGGCTTTACTGATATTATCATTGTGCCTATTTTTCTCACGGTCAGCCCGCATACTTTTGAGGATATTCCTACTATTATCGGACAAAAAGAAGACCCTAAATCTATGGAAATGCTCAAAATAGAAAAAATAGAGCGTTATACCCCAAAAGCCAAGACGCATATTACTCCTCTTTTAGATTTTACAAATATTTTGCAAGACAATGTTTTGAGGAGAGTGAAAGAACTTTCCAAAATACCCGAAAAGGAAGGTTTGGTGCTTATTGGATACGGAGATGAAGACTACGACAAGGAATGGACAGATTTATTTGCCAAAGTAGCCAAAAGCGTGCAACAAGAAACAGGCATCAGCGAATATGCCTACGGCTGGTGCGGACATATTGCCCGCTACAACCCAAAAGAGACAAGCAAAGCCATTGAAAAAGTTTTGAAAAAGAAGGAAAATGCCGTAGTAATACCCGTATTGGTCGCTCACGATGAAAACTTTCAAATTAAAATTATTGGTGGTGGTATAGAGCAAGTGAATGAACACGCTACAAAAGTACGCTACAAACCTGATGCAATTTTGCCCGATACCAATATAGAAAAATGGGTAGAAAACATCAGCAAAGAATTTGTGGAAAAAATTTACCAGAAAACAAGCAATGAATATGCCTACAATAAAAAGAATTAGAAAGTTAAATGCCTCATTACACAGAGATTTGGGCTACTTTTTTTCGGCTTTGATACTTATTTATTGTATTTCTGGAATTGCTCTCAATCATATCAACGATTGGAATCCTGATTTTATTCTCCAGCACGATACAATTCGTGTTGGAGAGAAATTGAGCAAAAAAACGCTTAGAGAACAGCATATCCAGCAATACAATACTTTGGTGAAAGAAGAAAAACACAAATTATATGATTTTCCCACTGATGACCAAGTAAAGATATATTATGACAATGCCAGTTTGCATATCAATTTTTCAAAAGGGATAGGAGTTTATGAAAAAGTAGCTAAAAGAGCTATTTTTTATCAGTTCAACGTTTTGCACCGAAATAACCTCAAGGCTTGGAAGTGGGTAGCCGATATTTTTGGAGTAATGCTGATAGCTATTACCCTCACAGGTATTTTCATTATGAGAGGTAGATATGGCATCAAGGGACGAGGCAAATGGTTTATTTTAGGAGGCTTACTTATTCCTCTCATAGCTATTTTTATTCATCTCAATAGCTAAATGTAGCTGTAACCTATAAGGTTTTTAAGCCTTATAGGTTTTTTCAAAATTAGTTATGATTTTAGATTTTGATAGTATTTTCGTGCATTCTGGTTGCCAAGATATGCTCACAAGGTCCTTTACGAAGTTTATTGACAGAAAAGAAACTACACTCACAAGTGGCATCTACGATACGTTCATCATTATCAATCAGAACGGTTGTATGAAAGGTTTTATCTGTATCAACTATTTTCCCTTTCAGTAAAATACTGTTTCCTTTTTGCTCTTTACTTACCTGAACTTTACTTTCCTTGAGCAATTTTGTGGCTTTTTCTTCTTGCGGGCTTGCAAATCGGAGTTGCTCCATAGGCAAAGGCTCTCGGGAAAGCTCACGGACACGATAAACGCCTAAGTTTAAATCATAAATCACCCTACCTACTTGCGTATAAGCCGCCAAAGCTGAAGCCACCACGTTGTTATCCAAATGGAGGCGGAGAGCCAAAGCCTCAGAAGTTTCAAACCAATTCTGTTTCAAAGCATTGAATACTTTTTGTTGCGTATAAGCATCTATTTCCATACGTGGAGCCATCAAGTCAAAGTTGCCAGCCCCTGACCAATCGTTGGCTGTCCAGCCTGAAAGACCAAGCGTAAAAGACATTTCATTTTCTAAATCTGCAATAAAAAAAGAAGGCAGACCTGAACCTAACAAGACTACTTTAAAAGTTTTGGCAATAGGAATAAGTCTTTCCAAAATTAACAAACGTCTTCTTCCCCAAAGCCTGATTTCCTGAGCTTTATCCTCCGTATAAAGGGAGCGTCTGAAGATGAGTTCTTCATTCCAAGGCTCTACAATGATTTTAATAGGTTTATCGGGTTCTAAAATAAATCTCAAGGAACGAGGACTTGCTTTCTCTTTGAAACGCCTCAAAAATTGGCACAAACTAAATACATCTAAGGGATGCAAATAAAAAGTGGTGGCAGGTAAAGTCATTGCCGAACTTACCTGCAAAAACCCTCTTACCCAAGAATCAGGCAAATCTATTTTCACTTCTTTGTAAGTATCTTCATTGGTAGTTTGTACTTCAAAGCCACTTGGGTCTATCTTAAAATCAGTTTCTTTGTAATCTCTAATTTTCTGAAATTCGTTGTAAAGAGCTGAGGAATAATCTATATTAGTCGTTCCACAAGCAAACTCATTGATTTCCGTAAAAACATTATAGCTGCAACTTAATTTACCATAAGTGGATTCATCTTGGCTGAAACATTCAAAAAATACTTCGTCAGGGTGTACCGTAATGACAGGGTCTAAGACAAACCAAGCGTCTTTATCTTTCTCATACAAATAGTCAAAATATGCTCTCTTAGCCTTATTGAAGGGTCCTAAATACTTCTCTTTTTCTTTATACACTTCGTTGAGCTCTTGGCGTAGCTGCCCAACTCGTTCATTTACCTTATCTATCTGCAAAGATTCCACATATTCCGAAAGCCAAATTGCCTCTTGCTGAGCCGCCCATTCTTTGTAAGCCGTTTTATCTTTAGGTTTGAAACGCAAGTCCGAAACTACTACGTGGTGCAAGGCAGAAATAGCTTCTCTAAAAGAAATTTTCTTATTTAGTTTCCCCACAAAAAAAGTAGGCTGACGCAAAGTATCAGGAGCAAAAGACATTGCTGTTTCGTTTGCGTTGCTTACTATATTCGTTTGACCTCCATATTTGTAATTAAAAAGCATATACGTAATATTTTGATGTGAGAGTTAGACGCGAGACAAGAAGCCAAAAGATGTAAAAAATAATGAATAATTACAAAATCTTGTTTCTTATCCCTGCATTTTATAGCTTACTTTTATTCTTCAATGGCTAAAGGTTCAAGGTTAATGGCTACTTGTAATTTTTTATAGGTAGATTTGAGTTTCTGCAAGAGTAAAATAAAACGTGCTTTATCTCCAATAGCCAACGTATTCACCAAGTCGTTGAGAAGTGTTACAAGCCAAATAGCCACTTCTTCGGATTGTAGAGCTTCTTTTTCTAAAAAAGCCACAATTCTATCTTTAGCAATACGTCCCTTATTGACACGCATCAGAGCAGAACGAAAGAAAAAACTCAAAGATTTGAGGCGTTCCAAGTTATTGGAGGCAAAACGCTCTAAGTAATTCGTTACGAAAAGTTGCATAGAAGGAGATGGATGCTGGCTCAACATGGTTAAGTATGTTGCTCCATCTTTCTCTTCAAAGAAATTCATAATCAATTCTTTTCCAAAACTTTCTACATCAGCCCTCACAGAGTCCGCAATACTCACCAAGCTATCCACGTCCCAATCATCTTTCGTGAAATTTTTTCTAAAGAAATTCATTGCTGCCTGACGTGTATCGTCCCATTTGGTATCTAAAAGCCTGATAGCTTCATTGCGTTCATAGCGAATACGAGATACATTTTTTTCAAAGAAATCAATCGCCCAATGACGAATTGCCAAAACCTCATGATTAGCAAGAGCTATCACTTGTCGCAGCGTCATATTGGCTGTATTGATGTATTTTTCCAAAATATGAAACCCTAATAGTTGCCCTTGTCTGTAGTTGCCATATATAAAATCTAAAGTATCTTTAAGACTTGTTTCTTTGAGATAGCCTTCCAAATTTTCGTGTAAAAAATCTTTTGTAAACTCGTGAGCATTTTCGTAGGTTTCTGTTCTTCGTAGAGCTACCAATAATAAAGTAAAAATTTGCTTTTCAAATTCCTGATTTTGTACAAAAAGCCTTCTTGTAATATTTTGAGCCGAATTTCGTAAGTCTTGGTAGGGCGAAAGAAGCATTTGTCCCAACAATTCATAGGCTTTTAGTAAACTCTGGTCATTATACTTTTTCAAAATAGTCATTCCATTGCTTCGCATCTGCTCGGACTCCGCACTTAAAAGCCTAGCAACAATCCTAAACGGAATATCCTTCGCTTCAATAAAATTAGATTTGAGCAATAATATATCACTTGCAAATACTTGGTTTTCAGAAACAACCGAATCTAAAAGCTCTAATACAACATTCCAACTTAGTTTTTCTAAAGCCAAATTTGCATATTTCTTTAAAGCAAAATGAACGTAAGCCAACGTCTTGCTATCCAATGTTTCAACCAAGATTTTAGCAATAGACTTAGCTACTACTAACTCCCATTTTTCGGCTTGTAAGCTATGTTTTCCCAAAAATATTCCAGACCAATCTCTCACTTCTTTGTAAGGTGTAAAAAGAATTGATGTAAGAAAAGAAATATCTTCCAAGAAGTGATTAGGCTGTAAATTGATAACTGTGATAGCGAACTCGCGAGCTTCATAAGCAGAGGAGTTTAGCATAAATATGATAAGCTCCTTATCAATACCGCCCGCCATTCTTTCCTTGATGATTTCGGAGCCTAAAAATATAGGGATAGCGTAATTAGAAGTTATCAAACTTTTAATCATAGATGTATCTATTTGAGCTATCAAATCTTTTGATTTGGGGTGAAATTTCAGGTTTTTATAGGCAAATTCGTGCACCAAGTCGTTTTTAGCTTGCATCAAAAGTTGAATAAATGCCTGCGGAAATTCGTCCCATTTCTCAGGATATAACTCTACTCTTTCGGGGCTAACATTCAGTTGTTTTATTCTTTGGATAGGCGTTTGTAGATTTTCATTTTTTTTGACACCCACGTACCAAGAAGTAGAGGTTTCAGTGAAGGGTTCTCCTTTTTGCCATTTATTTCCCACCAAACGTATTTTTTTATCCTTGCCTTTAAGAATAAAATTAAGCAAAATTTTATCTGCACATTCCGGGCGTTCAATGAAAGTATGGGTATATTTCCGTGTTCGGCTGTCCCATCTGCCATACCCTTGTGTTTCCATATATGCCTCTGTATAATCTTCTTTGGTGTAAGCAAGTAAAATTGCCGTTGCTAATTTCACATAGGCTTGTGCTGTTGTTTGGTTACCTGCTTCTTTCAGGCGTTTTAAATCTCTTCTTTGTAAATAAGCTTTTGTAGCATCAGAAAATGCAATTTTAGAGTTTTTACTCTTAATTTCATCTTTAATCTTGATATACGCACCAAGTTCAGGAACATACTTTGAACTTCTCCAATTCTTCTTAACTCTCTGATACATAGAGTTTTTATTTTCAAAAAGATAAGAAAGAGTCCCCAAAATCAATACATCTTCTCGCAGTTCTGCCAATTTGTAAATAGAACGAATATGTTTGAAGTGAGGTGGACGTATGGGCATTACTTGCAAAACTTTTGCTAAAATTTTGGAAATAATGGGATACTCTATGGCTAATAAGTATAAAGTTTCTAAAAAAGCGTATTCTGTTTGTTTTTCGGCAATTCTTGAGAGTACAATCGGCTCAATCGCAGGCACCTGATTACTTGTAAAACAGGCTTGCATTGCTTGTGGTAGCCTTTCTACGAGTGTATTGATGAGTTTTTGTTTTTCTAGGGCAGGTGAAACACGCAATAAACCCTCCAAAGCTATTTTACGAATATGCTCACTGTTGGTATTATCTGTATAATTTGTTTGAAAAACAGATATTGCCTTTGTATCGGCACAACGAGCCAAAGCCCACAAGATGCAATATTTTTGCATCTTATCACCTTTATTGACTAATTTTAGCAAGTAAGGAACAGCTTCTTGAAGTTTAATAGTTCCCACCTTCCAAGCTACACGGCTTACTTTCCAGAGAGTTTTAAAAGAATTTTTTCCGTCAATAGCATCTTGCAAACGTTGTAAAATAACCTCTTCTTTTGTATTTACCGATTGTTTCATAATTCTTGGCAGGACTTCTTCCCGCTCTATGCTTTCGGTTTGGTCGGTAGCTATTTGGTAGCCCTTATTTGTTTTTTCACTTTGTAAGCTATTGAGTATCGCTTGGGCTTGGCTTAGGCGAAGCGGTGTAGGCGTTTTTGTACCTTCCTTCAAATTTGTACCTCTTTTACCATACCTGAAATTAACGACATAAAGGTCTGTGCCTACTTCACATAAATCTATCTCATATACTTTATCAGAAGTACCTTCTCTAAAAAATAGTTTAACTTGTTGAATGAGCTTCATAAAAACACTTTTATCTAAAATCTCAATACTAATATTTATCTAAAATATATCCCACCAATCTTGAGTAGAAGGGGCGGTAGTAGATGTATTTTCCTGTGTATGGCTTGCTTTTTGCTCCTCAGAAAAATGTTTTTTCTTTACCACTATACTTGTATCATCTGCAATAGCCTTAATTTTATTCATTAGTTTTGTTCCTTTTTCTTTATCTACCATCATCACAAAAGAAGCAAAAGCTAAAGCACTTATTTTCGGGTTTTCACTATTTCCCCATTGGCTTTTCCCCCAACCTACTTTCTCCGCCTG
>JANRLU010000199.1:0-4675 GCA_033762275.1 Thermonemataceae bacterium
ACTCACGTGCGACCCGAAGAATACTCAATAGAAAATAATCGCCTCGAGCCACATACGAAATACTTTCTATCGAGTACGTTCGATTAATACAAAATATTTCGAATCGTTACAAAAAATAAGTATAAATAGAGTCTGAGGGAATAAAATCTTCTATTATTGTTTTTCTTTCTTCTAATTGAATTTTTTTTATAATTTGATATTGAGCATTGAAGATAATAAATGTAGAATCCGAAAGAACATGAAACTTATAATAAACATTAGGGATACTATGATTATTTGGGATATTAATTGTTTTTTGAGCATACAAAAAATAAGGGAATTTAATATCATCTATTGAAGAAATTTGACTGAGTATTTTTTTAAAAAATATCGTTTTATTTTCAATGATTATTAAGGAGGATTGTTTTTTTACAGCTAAAGTTTTGTAAAAATCATTGTCTTCTATGATTTTTACATCTTTCAAGTCAGTAGAATCTAATTTTATTTGTTTGTAAAGTAATAATTCTGCTTCAATCTTTGAGGGAGCATCTACAACTAAAACGATATTAGAGAACCCTCTTTTTTTGATTTCTTTTAGCCAATATTTAGATACATTCACACACCTATCACAGTCTTGGCTACTCAATGCTAATAATAGTAAAGGTTGTTCAACTTCTAATTCATATTTGTCTAAAAAATTACTTATCTTTTGAGAATAAGCCACTAAAGAAATTGAAAAAATTAAGATTGATGTTAAAATTCGTTTTTTTGTCATAAAAATATAATTAAAATCAGCCTAAGTGTATATTTAGGCTGATTAGTTTTGAGAAATTAATGTTTTGTTTTTATAACATATACGTCATAGATATTCTCCTCCTTGAAAATTTCTATAACTTTCGCTTTTGTAGAAATCTTCACATTATCATCGTAAATATCAACATCTTGCGTCAAGTTTTTGTTTCCAGAATTTTTCTTTCCTATTCTAAAACAAATATAATCTTGATACCAAGAATCACATTCTATTCTTGTTGTAGTAGTGCCATCTGAATTGGTTGTAGTGGTAGAACCCATATATTTTCCTACAACCTCAATAGGCCCAATTACTTGTGCACTTGCAAAGAAACTTCCTGTTGCAAAAAGTACGGATAAAAATTGTTTTTTCATACGGCATTTTTTTAGGGTTTAACAATGCCGAAAGAAAGAAAGAAAGAAAGAAAGAAAGAAAGAAAGAAAACGTGTTAAGAAATTATTAATTTTTATTATTAGAACACTTTTTCCCTTTAGGTTGGTGGCAGAACACCAACCTAAGACTTAAGAAATTATATTCCCAAGCAAAAAAATTATCAGCCAATTTGCTCTTGCCAACCAAAACACTATCATTACCCTCACACCTGATAACGAACTATTAGAAATGAGTTTTTGAGCGAAATAAACAGCATTTTCGCTCATCAAATTTTCATTTTTTCTTCCCACTCCTGAGCGAAAGTTTTGGGGGCTACTTTGAGCATTGTACGTTTTCTACCCCAAGTTTTTGCAAAAAAAAGTTTCATAAACTTATTTTTTGTATTGGCGGTAAATCTATCTAAAAGTTTTCTGCTGAGCATGGCTTTTTTCCAAAAACGAAAAGCTATCCTTTCAGAACTTGGGTTAAGTTTTTCTTCCACACTTTGCTTTCTATTAAGCAAAAGTAAGTTATGAATATTGATTTTGACAGGACATACCGAGCTACAAGCCCCACACAAAGAACTCGCATAACTCAGATGTTTGTATTCCTTTAATCCTGCTAAATGCGGAGTGATTACTGAGCCAATAGGTCCGCTGTAAGTAGTATTATAACTATGTCCGCCAATATTTTTATAGACAGGGCAAGCATTAAGGCAAGCCCCACAACGAATACAATTAAGAGCCTCTCGTTTTTCGGCATCAGCAAGCAAGCGAGTTCTTCCGTTATCTAAAAGAACTACATACATTTCATCTGGACCGTCAGTTTCATCAGGTTGGCGAGGTCCAAAGAAAATAGAGTTGTAAACCGTCATTTTCTGCCCTGTACCACTGGTAGCCAAAAGATGCCAAAATAAATCTAATTGCTCCAACTTAGGAATCACTTTTTCTATACCCACAATCGCTATATGCACTTTAGGGAAAGTGGTGGACATTCGGGCATTACCTTCGTTTTCGGTGATGGCAATAGCTCCTACATCTGCAATGATAAAATTAGCCCCTGTAATGCCTATATCAGCAGATAAATATTTGTTTCTCAATATTTTACGAGCTGTAAGTGTAAGTTCTTGAGCATCGTCTGTTGGGGGAATGTGTAGTTTCTCTACAAATAATTCTGCTATGTCTTTCTTAGACATGTGCATGGCAGGCGTTACAATATGGTAAGGCTTTTGCCCTGCAAGTTGTACGATATACTCTCCCAAATCAGTTTCTACGGCTTCCACACCTTTTTTTTCTAGAAATTCGTTGAGATGAATTTCTTCAGTAGTCATTGATTTGGATTTTACGATAGTTTTTGCCTTATGTTTTTCAAAAATTTGCCAAATTTGCTTCAAAGCATCTTCACTATCCTCAGCCCAAAGCACTCTTCCACCTCTTTTCGTGAAATTCTCTTCAAAATCCAAGAGAAGTTCGTCCAAGTGGGCAATGGTTTCTGTCTTTAGAAAAGAAGCCCTTTCTCGTGCAAGTTCATGATTTTCATATATATCCAGCCCTTTTTGTACAGCATTTTCGTACTTCCCTATATTAAAATTAATAGTTTGGCGATGCTTTATATCAAAGGCTTTTTCTTCTACTTTCTTTTGAAAAATATCAGCTTGTTTCATAACATATCTAAAAAAATTAGGACTGAAGAGCCAATTTTAGCCCTTGACGGTATTTGATAACATCACAAGCTGTGTAAATAGCTTGCAGCATAGATTCTGGACTTGCCACATTTTTTCCTGCGATATTGTAAGCTGTGCCGTGGTCAGGTGAAGTACGTACAATAGGCAAACCCATCGTGAAATTAACACCTTGCTCAAAAGCTAAGGTTTTGAAAGCTGTAAGCCCTTGGTCGTGATACATAGAAAGAACCGCATCATAGCCTGTGTAACGTTTGTTACCAAAAAAGCTATCAGCAGGAAAAGCCCCATAAACCAAATTTCCTTGCTTGCGAAACTCTTTGATAACAGGCTCTATAATCTCCTTTTCTTCGTTTCCCAGCAAACCTTCTTCACCTGCGTGAGGATTAAGCCCCAAAACAGCTATTTTAGGTTTTTGTATACCAAAATCTTTTTGCAAACTTTGCAAAAGAATTGCTAATTTCTGTTCAATTCTTTCTTTGGTGATTTGCTTGCTTACCTCATTGAGCGGTAAGTGCCCTGTGAGCAAAGCTACCCGCAGGTTATCTTTCACCATACACATCAATACATTGGGGGCGTTGAAGTTTTCTGCCAAATACTCCGTATGCCCTACAAAAGTAAAATGCTCATTCTGAATATTATGTTTGTTGATAGGGCTTGTAACGATGGCATCGATACTACCTTTTAGTAAATCTTTTGTGCAAGCCTCCAAGGAAACGAAAGCAGCTTTGCCTGCTTCTTGGGTAATTTGTCCGGGGGCTATTTCAGCGTCATCAACACAGTTGATAATATTGATTTTTTTATGACTCACTTGTTCCACCTCCTTGATGACATTCATATATGTCTCCTCCAAATGGAGCAGTCTGCGATACCGATTAAGAATTTTTAGAGAGGCATAAATAATAGGCGTACAGAAACTCAGCAAACGAGTATCGGAGAGAGTTTTTAGAATAATCTCTGGAGCTATTCCGTTGTAGTCGCCAAGTGTGATACCAATAAGAGGCTTATTTTCTGCGAAATGTTTTTTATGTTGCTGATTCATAGAAAGTGCTATTAAATATGTTCTTTTTGGTTTTTAATCATATCATAAAGAAGTTCCCTTGCTCTGTGTAGTTGGGCTTTGATAGTTCCTATGGGGAGTTCCAACTCCTGTGCAATTTCCTGATATGCCATTTCATCAAAATAACGCAAAGTTACTAATTTTCGGTATTTGGCAGGTAGTTTGCTTACCAAATTCTGCATTAAAGTTATCTTCTGCGATTTTATTGCCTCTTCTTGTGGGTTACTCTCGTCAGCTATATCTAAGTTTACTTCATCTCCATTATCATTATTATATAAATTATTGATACTAAAGGTATTCATTTTCTTTTTTCTCAAAAAATCTATACAATTATTAGTGGCTATTCTAAACAACCAAGTGCTAAAGGTATATTCTTGTTTGAATTTATCTAAATTTTTGAAAGCCTTTGCAAAAGCCTCAATAGTAAGGTCTTCGGCATCATCTACGTTTCTTATCATTTTGAGAATGGTATAAAACAAAGCTCTATTGTGTCTTTTCATTAGTTCGGCAAAAGCACTTTGTTCGCCATTTTTGGCAAGTTCTACCAATTTGAAGTCATAGAGGGCTTTTTGGGAAAAATCTTTGTTTGCTAAATCCATCGCTCAGGTTTGCTAAAAAAAGCTTTTATGCCTAAAAATACAATAAAAAAAACATAAATGCAATCAAAAACAAGCCAAAAAAACCAAGAAGATACAAAAGATAGCTTTTTGCTGGCAAAAAAGTAGATACTCGCCCAAGCCAAGAGCCTAAGCCCAAATACCGCAAGAACAATAAAATCCTCTAACTGCAAATT
>JANRLU010000200.1:0-2275 GCA_033762275.1 Thermonemataceae bacterium
CAAAAATTACAAATGCTATATTTAATAAAAACAAATCAAGTAAAAACAAGAATAGATATAGCAAATATATTAGGATATAATAGAGAAACAATAGGTGACTGGCTAACAAAGTATATAGACTTACATTTCGCAAGGATTAACCAGAATTTGGGAATTTAGCAAAAGGTAAAAAGTTAGAATAGCTAAGTAAAGGAATATCAAGAAGTTGCAAGATTTTAAGTTGTAAAGGAGATAATTTATTGAGAAAAAATTGACTATCAGTAGAAGTAACGACCTCTAAGATATCAATAGTAGAAAGAGCAGCTAGCATTTTAACAGCAGAAGGATTAGAAGTAGATAAATGATTTGGAAGCAAGCCAGAAAGTTTTTCTTTGAGTAAGAGTAATTGATTTTTAGCATTAAATTCCATGAGGCGAAGTAACTGTAAAGCAATAACGCAAATCAGAGTAATTGCAGCAACTCGCTCAGGCTTATGTAAAAAAATAGGAGCAAGTGCTATTGGCCCCTTTAGCTCACGATGGCTTCGTTCTACTTTATTTTGTCCTTTATACTCTCTTAATACATCTTCTGTTGATAACTCAGTCTTAGGTAGAGAGCAACAAAGTAAATATATTCCATCCAACACTCTTGCTTGGTTGATAACTTGTTCTTTTAGTTCAATTTTTAGTTCAAATTTTTGTAATTTTTGCTCTTGATATTCAGTGTTTGAAGTTGGTCTACCTCTACCTATTTTTATTTGTTTTATTTCTTCTATTTCTAGTATTTCTACATTCAAATAATTTTTAACTTTTAATCGCTCTATTATCTCATTTACTGATCTTTCAATTTCACATTTACTTTTGAGCTTGTATTGGTTTACTTTTAGCTCTTGCAACTCATTTTGCACTTTTTTTAATCTTTCTTCTCGTGATTTAAGCTGAGTATCAGCTAAAGCATTACTACGTACCACTATTTTACGTAAACTTATAGTTTCTTGTTGTGCGCCTATAATCTCAAAACTGTTTTCCCATAACCCATACTTTTTTGTTGCTACTTCTTTATCTTCAAACTTAATGTGTCCTGAACTTATTAATTGGCTTATTTTGACTTGCTCTTTTTGACTCATTGGCATTGGACACAAAAACTCTCCTCCTTTGCTTACTATATCTTTAACTCTCTCTATACTATAGAGTTTTGTATCTCCTAGGTACAGAAAATTACTATATCCTAGCATTTCTGTTATTGTCTCCCAATGTTGCACATAATTTGGCCCATCTGCTGCATTTCCATCTTCTGTTGTTGCTAGTAACGGTATTCCATCTTGTTGCACACTTATTGCTGCTATTATTTGTTTTAAATCTGGCCTTTTATCTCTGCTATATCCATATGTTATTTTTGGTGCTTTTTCTTCTTTCTTTTCTTCTTTTTCTTGGCTTTGGCTTTGAGTTTGGCTTTGAGTTTGGCTTTGAGTTTGGCTTTGAGTTTGAGTTTGAGTTTGAGTTTGAGTTTGAGTTTCTTTAATAGGCAAGTCGTAAGCACCATAAAAGCTCAAACTAGTGGTATCATGATGAATTGATTTGACCTCTATTGAAAATCCTTTGCACATTGCCGAACTTATTGCTGAATGTATGCTTCTAAGTCCTGTTTTGAACATTTTATCTAAACACCTTGCCAACCCGTCATCATTATAATTTTTTGGCACACGATTAGTAAATATACTCCCTAATATTTGATTTGACTCTGCCCAACTCTCCATTGCATATAGCGCATGTCCTTTATTTAACACCATTGCCACCATTGCTCCTACCGCCTCTCCACAACTTAGCCCTTCTCCTTTGGGTGGCACCATTTTGTTTATTGTTTCTACTAATTTCATCTTTTCATAATACTCTTTTAGTACAGGGCCATTTCCTATTGTTTGACTTATTATTTCTTTGATCTCTTGCTTATTTTTCATAATCTGAAAGTTTTACAATTTCACCTCCTTTTTGTCATCTCATAATTCCTAAAACTCAATTTTTGCTTGCGAAATGTAAGTTGAAAAACAAGCAATAGATTGGGTTAATAAAGGTTCTGGGAATGAAGGTTTATTAGAAGAATGGAAGCTTTTTTGCGCTAAATGTTGGCTGTTTAGCGAAGGAGCTAAAAAAGACTTCTATGACGAAAAGGTTTCGCAATTAATTGAAATGAGCGAAAAGAAAATGCCTAATAATTGGTGGGATCATTATATCTATCAAAAAACTCATTGTCAGAGTTGCGGGAGAGCTTATAAGGTAGAAAACTTAGCTGTGTGTAC
>JANRLU010000201.1:0-13074 GCA_033762275.1 Thermonemataceae bacterium
ATTCCTGGCTGTGGCAATGCCCACGAAGCCAACTATTTAGCTGAGTTGGGGTTTCAAGATATAACCTTGATAGATTACGCACCTCTTTTAGTAGAACAACTCAAAGAAAAATTTGCTCAAAAAACAGCTATAAAAGTAATAGAAAGCGATTTTTTTGAGCTAAACGGTCAATATGATTTGATTGTAGAACAAACTTTTTTCTGTGCCATCTCCCCAGAACTACGACAACGATACGCAAAAAAAATGTATGATTTACTCAAGCCACAAGCCAAATTGGTAGGCTTACTTTTCAACCGAACTTTTGAGCAGCAAGGTCCTCCCTTTGGTGGCTGTACCGAAGAGTATTTAGCATACTTTTTACCATATTTTCATATAAAAACTTTTGAAAACAGCTACAATTCTATCAGTCCCAGAGCCAATACAGAAATTTTTATGATTTTACAAAGAAAAAGTGAAACCCAACTGAAGTAAAAGACTTTTTGAATAAAATTATGTTTTTTGGAAAAAATTTAAGAATATAGCCCTTAATTTTGATTTCAACAAACACGAAAATTATGGCTTACAATTTATTATCAGGAAAAAGGGGTATCATTACAGGAGCTTTAGACGAAAACTCTATCGCTTGGAAAGTTGCTTTGCGAGCTAAAGAAGAAGGAGCTACTTTCACCCTTACTAACGCTCCTATCGCTATGCGTATGGGTAAAATAAATGAATTGGCAGAGCAATGCCAAACACAAGTTATCCCTGCTGACGCAACAAGCGTGGAAGACATAGAAAAACTTTATACACAGTCAATGGAACTATTGGGTGGAAAGATTGATTTTGTATTACACTCTATTGGTATGAGCCCCAATGTACGCAAAGGCAAGGATTATGGCGATTTGAACTACGAATGGTTACAAAAAACCTTAGATATTTCTGCCGTTTCTTTGCATAAAATGTTGCAAGTTGCCGAAAAAATGGACGCCCTAAACGAAAATGCCTCTGTATTAGCTCTTAGCTATATCGCTGCCCAAAGAACTTTCCCTGACTACTCAGATATGGCTCAGGCAAAAGCTTTGTTAGAATCTATTGCTCGTAGTTATGGCGAACGCTACGGCAGACTCAAAAAAGTAAGGGTAAACACCATTTCTCAATCTCCTACACGTACTACCGCAGGGCAAGGGGTTTCTGGCTTTGATGCTTTCTTTGATTATGCAGATATGATGTCGCCTTTGGGTAATGCTTCGGCAGAGGCTTGTGCAGATTACTGCATCACCCTTTTTTCAGACCTTACCAAAAGCGTAACCATGCAAAATCTGTATCACGATGGCGGTTTCTCCTCTATGGGAATCTCTCCACAAGTAGTTGATAAAATGATAAAATAAGTTCATTTTGCTTTACAAAAAACCTATAAGGTTTTATGTTTGAAAATCAATATTTTAAACATAAAGTAGTTTATCAAACCTTATAGGTTTCAGTATAAACACCTCAATTCTCCTAAAAAACTCAAGAATAATGAAATTTGCAACAAAAGTAATACACGCTGGGATAGAACCAGAACCCCATACAGGGGCAGTAATGACACCCATTTTTCAGACTTCTACCTATGCCCAAGAAGCTCCTGGTGTACACAAAGGCTATGAGTACTCACGTACGCACAACCCCACCCGAACAGCTTTACAAAATAATTTGGCTGCTTTAGAGAATGCCCAACAAGCTTTTGTTTTCGGTAGCGGACTCGCTGCCACAGATACACTTTTACGTACTTTCCAACCAGACGACGAAGTACTAGTTACTGATGATTTGTACGGGGGAACTTACAGGCTTTTTGTGAGAGTTATCCAAAATTTTGGCTTAAAGTTCAAGTTTGTTCCAATGCTTGATGCCACAAGCATAGAAACGCACATAAGCCCCAAAACCAAACTTATTTGGGTAGAAACCCCTACTAATCCCCTAATGAATATCATTGATATTGAAGCCGTTGCCAAAATTGCCAAAAAACACCAAGTAATGCTTGCTGTGGATAATACTTTTGCTTCTCCTTACCTCCAAAATCCTCTGGATTTAGGGGCAGATATCGTTATGCACTCTGCAACCAAGTACTTAGGCGGGCACTCTGATGTAGTAATGGGTGTTTTGGCAACAAGCAACGTGGAATTAGCCAATAAAATAGCATTTTTACAAAATGCCGTTGGGGCTGTACCAGGACCAATGGATTGTTTTCTGATGCTAAGAGGCATTAAAACGCTGCACGTACGTATGCAACGCCATTGCGAAAATGGTAAAATAGTAGCTCATTGGCTCAAAAATCACCCTAAAGTAGAAAAAGTATATTGGTGTGGCTTTGAAGACCACCCCAATCACGAAATAGCCAAAAAACAAATGAAAGACTTTGGCGGAATGATTTCCTTTGTACTTAAAGGAGATGATTTAGAACAAGCTAAGAAAGTTATGAGTAGTTTTCAGGTATTTACATTAGCAGAATCTTTGGGGGGAGTAGAGTCGCTTTGTACACACCCTGCCACAATGACACATGCAAGTATCCCCAAAGAGCAAAGAGAAAAAGCAGGTTTAAAAGATACACTTATTCGCTTGAGCGTAGGAATAGAAGACGTAGATGATTTAATCGCAGATTTAGCACAAGCCATAGAAAATCACTAAGCATAAGAAAATAGCGTGCAAAAACTTTTAGTACGCTATTTTTGTATACTATCAAAAGATCATACAATGGAAATTTGTAAGGGTGATATACTTATAGCAAGTCCTTTTTTGGAAGATACGAATTTTGAAAAATCTGTTATTCTCATCACTGAATGCAACGAAACAGGACATATTGGTTTCATACTCAATAAACCCTTAGATGTATCTTTGCAAGATGTTCTGAATACTTTTGTAGAGGAAGAGTTCAGTTTATTTTACGGAGGTCCTGTTAGTGATAATGCTTTATTTTATGTGCATCGTTTTGATAAAATCAAAGATGCTATGCCTATTTTACCTCACTTATATTGGGGAGGAGATTTTGAGCAAATAAAAGACTTGATAGCTCGTAAAGGGGTTCAAAACAATGATATACGCTTTTTTGCGGGCTATTCGGGCTGGTCTCCAGGGCAATTAGAAGAAGAAATCAAGGAAAAAGCTTGGATACTGCAAAAAACCACCTCCCTCATCATGAAGACCCCAGTAGAATTTATTTGGCGAGACAAGATTCGCAGAATGAACAATGAGTATGCTTATTGGGCGAATATGCCCGCAAACCCTTCTATGAACTAACGGAGTATATTTATACCAAATTTTAGAAAACACGCCTGTTTTGGTAATAACTATATTTATTCTAGTTATTCTTAGAAAAATAGCTATTTTTTTATAGCTTTGCGGATAATCAACTCAACACAACTTATGCAATATTACAATTCTGTTATAGAAACTTTAGGAAATACCCCTTTGGTGAAATTACAAAAAGTAAATAAAGGCATCAAAGGTACTATTTTAGTGAAGGTGGAATACCTCAATCCTGGTAACTCTGTCAAAGATAGAATGGCTCTAAAAATGATTGAAGATGCAGAAAAATCGGGTGTGCTAAAACCCGGAGGCACTATCATAGAAGGAACATCAGGCAATACAGGTATGGGCTTGGCTTTGGCGGCAATCGCCAAAGGCTATAAGTGCATTTTTACGATGTCTGATAAGCAATCACAAGAAAAAATGAATATATTAAGGGCTGTTGGAGCTGAAGTGATTGTCTGCCCTACCAACGTTTCCCCCGAAGACCCTCGTTCTTATTATTCTGTAGCCCGCAAACTCAATGCTGAGATACCTAATTCTTTTTATCCCAATCAATACGATAATCTTTCTAATACAGCAGCTCATTACGAGACTACAGGTCCCGAAATTTGGCAACAAACAGAAGGGAAAATCACGCATTATGCAGCAGGGGTAGGTACAGGAGGCACGATTTGTGGAGCTTCCAAGTATCTCAAAGAGCAAAATCCTGCTGTCTTTACTTTAGGTATTGATACCTATGGTTCTGTTTTCAAAAAATATAAAGAAACAGGTATTTTTGACGAAAATGAAATTTATCCTTATCGTACAGAAGGTATAGGCGAAGATATTTTACCTAAAAATGTTGATTTTGATGTTATAGATGAGTTCATTAAAGTTACGGATAAGGATGCCGCCTTAATGACTCGCCGTTTGGCTCGTGAAGAAGGTCTTTTTGTAGGTTGGTCTTGTGGCTCTGCGGTTTATGGAGCTTTAGAATATGCCAAAACCCACCTCAAAGATGATGATGTGATGGTGATTATCCTACCCGATCACGGCACACGCTACCTTAATAAAATCTATAATGACGAATGGATGAAAAATCATGGATTTTTGGAAGCTGATTTTGCTACTGCAAGAGATATTATCAGCAGTAGAAATGCTAAAGATACACTTTCTACCATAGACGTACATACGAAAGTAGCTGAAGCTATTCGCATACTTACCAAAGAAGGAATTTCTCAAATCCCTGTTACTGAAGGAGAGGTAATTGTAGGTAGCCTTATTGACTCTAAGATTTTAGAACAACTCATAGAAAACCCTGAAATAAAAGATTTGCCTGTACGCGAAGTAATGGGACAAGCCTTCAAATTTGTAGGTTTGGATAATACGCTGGACGTTCTCTCCTCATTGATAGATAAAGATAACAAAGCCTTGCTGGTACGCGATGAAGAAAATAAAGTGCATATTATCACGCAAGCAGATTTACTTGCTGCCATGACAAACTAAGTTATATTTAACCTTAATTTTAGCCCCTATAAAATTGATAAATTTTATAGGGGTTTTTTATACCAATTCCTTATACTGCATCTGGTAGAGTTGGGTGTAATAACCGTTTCGTTTCAGCAAATCTTCGTGGTTACCTATTTCTTTGATTTCTCCTTTATCCAATACAATAATCTGTTGGGCGTTCTGGATAGTAGAAAGCCTATGAGCTATAACAATGGCTGTTCTCCCTTTCATCAATTTTTCAATGGCTTTTTGTATCATTTCCTCAGTTTCGGTATCCACTGAAGAAGTTGCCTCGTCTAAAATAATAATTTTGGGGTCATAGACCATCGCCCTCACAAAAGAAATTAGCTGTCTTTGCCCCACTGAAAGCGTTGCCCCTCGCTCCATAACTTCATAATCTAAATTACCTTTGAGTTTTTCTATAAAACCCTTTGCCCCTACCAATTCTGCGGCTTGCCAGATTTTCTCATCACTAATTTGCCGATTACCCAAAGTGATATTCTCACGAATAGAACCCGAAAACAGGAAAACATCTTGTAATACCACCCCAATCTGTGAGCGTAAATGCTCTAAGTCATATTCTTGTAAATTTTTGCCATCAAGCAAAATCTCCCCTGCACTGATTTCGTAAAAGCGATTGATAAGATTGATGATTGAAGATTTACCGGCTCCTGTAGCTCCAACAAAAGCCAAAGTTTCGCCTTTTTTAGCAGTAAAAGAAACATTTTTTAAAACATAATTATCTTCGTTGTAAGCAAAATATACATTTCTAAATTCTATTTTTCCCTCTAAATGTGTTTGAAGTGTACCATTTTTTTGTGTGTCTTCTTGGTTATCTAATAAATTTAATACCCTTTCAGAAGCCACAATCGCCATTTGTAGTGTATTAAATCGATCGGCTATCATTCGGATAGGTCTGAAAAACAAAGAAATATACATCATAAAGGCTATCAAAACCCCTAAAGTCGTTTCCTCCTCTATGACCTCTTTTGCCCCATACCAAACCAAAAGCCCCGTGCCAGCTGCACTGATAATTTCGGCAACAGGAAAATACACCGAATAATACAAAACAGATTTCAAGTTGGCTTTTCTATGTTCTTTGTTGATGAGATTAAATTTCTGAGCTTCCTGAGTTTCCGCCCCAAACACTTGCACAATATTGATACCCGAAATGTGCTCTTGAACAAATGTATTAAGATTAGCCACAGCATTGCGAACTTCTGCAAAAGCTACTTTTATTTTTTCTTTGAAAATATAAGTAGTAAGTAACAAAAAAGGTAACATTGAAAGACTAATGAGCGTAAGTTTCCAATTAGTGAAAAACATTATGAGCAAAATAGCCAATATTTGCAAAATATCAGCAACTATGGCAGCAATACCATCTCCAAAAACAGTAGATAATGTTTCTATATCCGAAATGTTACGTGTAACCAACCTTCCAACAGGCGTTTTGTCATAAAATTTTAATCTCAAACTCAGCATTTTTTCGTAGAGCTGGATACGAATATCCTTGACGATAGTCTGCCCCAACCAACCCGACCAATACGAATGCGTATATTGTATAATTGCTTGAATAAACAGCAAAAAAACCATTAATAAGGTCATTTGCAAAAGTAAATATTCACGCCCCTCCACCAAATAATTATCTATGCTGTATTGCACTAAATAAGGGCGAATAGGTCCCAACAATGCCAAAGCGAAGGTCAAAAATACCACCGAGTAAAAAGTGAGGCGATAAGGCTTAGAAAAAGCGTACAGCCTACGAATGATTTGTAAATCAAGGATACGCTCTGATTGCTTATTTTTTTCTTTCTTTCCCAAAACTAAAAAGGCTTAATGAAAAACTTGTCCAAATATACAAGGATATTCTGTTTTTATACAAACCTACAAGAGAGCTTTTTGTTCTGACATCAAATAATACAATCTCAATCTTTTTTTAATGCAAATTTTATCTTAATTAAAAACTTGATAATCAGATTTTTACAAATTTTTATTATTTTTATTTTTTTGATAAGTACAAAAGTAGTAATTTTGCAGGCTATAACTAAATAATTATACTATGGAACAAGTAATTGGCAATGTCTCTTTTTGGGGACTTATCACACTGACTATCACTAGTTTACAAGTTTTTAAACGCTTTCTATCCTTTAAATCTCAGGGGAAAACGAGACAATTTCAGCGTATTATTTATCACCAAACTCTTTTTTCACTTCGCAATGATTACAAAGTTTGGATTATTTTCAGCCTATCCTTGGGTATTTTACTCGTTTTCGGGCACTATACCCCCACATTTTTGATTAGCCGCATTTTTTGGTTCAATGTCTCTTGGTGGCTTTTTTCTATTTCTTTGGCTTGGTATGCAGAAAATAACCACAAGCACTTCTATTTTCTGACAAACGCCCCTATCAATTTTTTAGCAATTATAGGCAGTGTTATATTGAATATGTTTCTGTTACTAAATGCGTATCCATATAGCCACGCTCAATCTTTATTGGCTAATATCGCCACGATATTTTTAGCGATTTCTTTTGTTGTAGGTGTTTTTCGTATTCGGAAATACCACCATACTTTTCAGCCCAAGCCTCTTGAAAATAATCTTCTTAGCAATCAAAGATTAGATGGCTTGATTATCAGCCTTGTAAGTGCAGTACTACTTGCACCAATGTATAGCACAGAAAGTGTTTTCTTCATTTTACCTCTCTTAATTACGGCTAACTATATGATTATTTTTAGTTTGGCTCAACAACAAAAATACGTTAGGCTTCTGAAAGTGCTGCTGGCTATTGTACTTAGTATCTGTACCATACTATTTGTAAGAAAATTTTTACCCGAAACTTGGCTACGTAATGGCGTTTTTTATCAAAGAGAAAGCCTTTTGTATAGCATCTTAGGGGCTTTATGGCTTAGTGTATTTTCAGATAAAATCATTGCTTTGTATGTGGCTTTACAGAAAAAATATACGGCTTATTTCATTGACAAATTTTTCTTACACAAAGTACTCACTTATAGCCTAAGAGCATTCATTACTATTTCTTTAGTATCTTTATCTACTTGGATATTATTGTATGCTTACCAAAAATTAGAGCTTTATGGGATAGTTTTAGTAATTCTAAGCGTATTATCCAATGTATCAGCAAAAATAAGTTTTGATATACCCGCCAAATGGCAGTAAATATATTCAACTTGAGAACTTTTTTATGAATATTTTAGTTTATGATATAAATTAAAATTGTTCAACTATGAGTAAGTTAAAAGATGTAGCCAAAAGCAAGAACCTACTTTTGGTAGATGTACGCAGTAATGAAGAGTACAGAGCAGACCACATTTCTGAAGCCATCAATATTCCTCTTGATGAAATTGATAGCCCAAAACACATTTATCATCTACAAAATTCTCAAAGACCTATTGTACTTTGTTGTAGGAGTGGCAATCGTAGCCAAACGGCATTCAGTAAACTCAGTGGTATGGGTTTGGAAGTGTATGATGGAGGTAGTTGTGTGGAGTTTTACCGAAGAAATATGCTTTAAAACAAAAAGGCTTTACTTAATTAAGTAAAGCCTTTTTGTTATTGAAAAAACTCTCTCATTTTTTCAAAAAAACTTTTCTCGCTTTTATCAGGAGAAGGCATAAAATTCTTAGCATTTTTTAGTTTTTCCAGAATAGCTCTTTCCTCATTGGTGAGCTTTTGAGGTGTCCAGATATTAACATGTACAAGTTGGTCTCCTTTATCATAACGCTGCAAATCTTTCAGCCCCTTCCCTTTTAGACGTAAGATTTTACCACTTTGCGTTCCTGGATCTATCTTGATTTTTACCTTTCCATCAATAGTTGGCACTTCTACCGAAGCTCCCAAAGTAGCATCTATGAAGCTAATATACAAATCATAAATAACATTTGCCCCATCACGTTTGAGGTGTTCATCTTCTATCTCTTCTATCACTACATACAAATCTCCATATTGTCCTCCGCGTAAAGGATAATTCCCTTTACCCGCCAAAGAGAGTTGCATTCCTTCCATCACGCCCGCTGGCACACGAATTGGGATTACCTCCTCCTCAAGCGTTCTCCCTTCACCTGCACAAACTTCGCATTTTTGGCTGATAACCTTGCCCGTTCCCTCACAAGTAGGGCAAGTGGTCGTACTTACCATCTGTCCAAGCATTGTATTGGTAACTCTCCTCACCTGCCCAACCCCTCCGCAAGTACCGCAGGTTTGTACCGAAGAGCCATTTTTGGAGCCATTACCGTTACAAGCCTTACAAGCCACGTGTCTTTTAACTTTTATTTTTTTCTCCGTTCCTTCTGCTACTTCTTGTAAAGTTAGCTTGAGTTTTATTCTCAAATTAGAACCTTTACGGGTAGTGGTACCACTTCCGCCTCTGAAAAAACTTTCGAAACCAGAACCACCAAAAATATCGCTAAAACGGGAAAATATGTCTTCCATGTCATTGAACCCAGCCGAGCCACCGCCACCATAGCCTCCACTTACTCCACTGTGCCCAAATTGGTCGTAACGTTTACGCTTTTCTGCATCAGAGAGGATTTCATAAGCCTCTGCCGCTTCTTTAAACTTTTCTTCTGCTTCTGCATTTCCCGGATTTTTATCGGGGTGATACTTGATAGCTAATTGCCTATAGGCTTTCTTAAGCTCCTCTGGCGTTGCATTCTTTCCTACACCCAAAATCTCATAATAATCTCTTTTTGCCATAACCTTTGCTTAATAAATTAACTTCCTATAACAACTTTTGCAAAGCGAACGACCTTTTCGCCTAAATAATACCCCTTTTCAATTGTATCTATCACTTTGCCCCTCAACTCTTCAGTAGGAGCAGGCACTTGCGTAATAGCTTCGTGTTTGTCTGGGTCAAAATCTTGTTGGTTCGTTTCTATTACTTTCAAACCTTGTTTCTCTAAAAACTTAGCAAACTTCTGATAAATAAGTTGGACACCTTCTTTTGCCACTTCTACCTTCAAGTCCTGATTTTCAAAAGACTTTAAGGCTCTCTCAAAATCATCAAATACAGGCAGAAGTTCTACCAATAGTTTGGCATTTGCCTGCTCCAAAAATTCTATTTTTTCTTTGGCAGTTCTACGTCTGAAATTCTCAAAATCAGCATACAAACGCAAATAGTTATTTTTTTGCTCTGCCAAATTTTCCTCTAATACTTTTACTTTGTTATCCAAAGAACTATTTTTTCCCTGATTCACAGTCGTTTCTTGTTCATTTTCAGTGCTTTCCATATTTTCTAGTGTAGTTTCCTCGGATTGCTGTAGTTCTTCAGGCTGTAGATTTTCCTTTTTATCGTCTTGATTATTGAGATTTTCCATAAAAATACTTTTTAAGCATAGAAATCAATTATTTTGCCAAATACTTTATACCTGCCACTTTGTCAGGATATTATATAAAAACAAAAATACAAAATTATGCTAAATTTTAGCCATAAAATACTAATTTTGTAGCTTTAAACTAAAAAATTAGCATCGTATGTTCAAAAATTTTAAATCCGTAGATAAATGTGCGTATGGTCGTGGTAGTTTTGATAAATTGGGCGATATTATTGCCGAGAAACGCCACGAAAACGAAGGTTATTTTGTTTTTCTGGTAGATGATTTTTTTCAAGATAAAGAAGATTTCAAGAGCAGAATACCCGCCCAAAAGCAAGATGTGGTGGAGTTTGTCTATACTTCTGGTGAGGAGCCTAAAACCTCCCAAATAGACGAGCTAAGAGATAGATTTCTCGCCCAGAAAGGTTTGCCTTCGGGTGTGATAGGCATTGGCGGCGGTAGTATTATGGACTTGGCAAAGGCTCTCTCTCTGATGTTTACAAACGAAGGCTCTTCTGTGAAGTATCAAGGTTTAAATCTCATTCAGAAAGAAGGCGTATACCACGTGGGAGTGCCTACTATTTCGGGTACAGGTGCGGAAGTTTCTATGACTGCCGTACTTACAGGTCCGACTAAGAAATTAGGTTTAAAATGTGATTGGACGGTATTTAACCAAATCGTACTTGACCCCGATTTGATAGCTACCGTACCTCGTAATCAGTGGTTTTATACAGGAATGGATACCTATATTCATTGCGTAGAATCTATGAACGGGCATCTCAAAAATACATTCAGCGAGGCTTACGGCTACAAAGCCATAGAACTTTGCAAAGATGTTTATATCAATGAGGGTTTTGGACAAAACCCTATCAATGATGAGAAACTAATGGTTGCTTCTTACTTTGGTGGTTTAAGCCTTACTTATTCAGAGGTGGGCGTTTGCCACGCCCTATCTTACGGGCTTTCTTATGTATTTGGTACAAGACATTGCTACGCAAATTGTATTATATTTCCTCATTTAGAAGAGTTTTATCCTGAAGGCGTAAAAGAATTTAATGAAATGGTTGCCAAAAATGATATTTACCTTCCTAAAAATCTTTCTAAAGATTGGACAGAAGCAGAAATTGAAAAGATGATTGATATTTGTTGGGCTCTGACGCACATGTGGAAACACGCTTTAGGCGAAGATTGGGAGCAAAAACTTACTCGCCAAAAACTCAAAGAACTTTATCTAAAAATGTAGTTAGGGAGAATGCAAGTTCATTCGCTTCAACTCCAGCCTACCAAAAAAGCATATTTTGCTTCCGATTTCCATTTGGGTGTACCTAAAAAAGAAAGCCGAGAGCGAGAAATAAAAATTGTTGCTTGGCTGGATAGCATCAAAGATGATGCTCAATACGTTTTTTTAGTAGGTGATATTTTTGATTTTTGGTTTGAGTACAAACACGTTATCCCAAAAGGAATGCTGAGGTTTCAAGCCAAAATCTTAGAGCTTATTGAGCAAAAAATCAAGATATTCTTTTTCACAGGAAACCACGATATGTGGCTCTTTGAGTATTTTTCCGAAGAACTTGGGATTCCTATTTTTAGAGAGCCTATTTACTTGAAAATCAACGAAAAAAGTTTTCATATTGGGCACGGAGATGGTTTAGGACCTGGTGATAAAAAATATAAATTTCTCAAAAAAATATTTGCAAGTCCAGTTGCTCAGTGGCTTTTTGCTAAAATTCACCCAGATTGGGGAATCGCTTTAGCTAAAAATTGGTCTAAACATAGCCGCCTCCAAGGTACAAAAAAAGGAGAAGAAAAATTTTTGGGCGAGGACGAGTGGCTATGGATATATTGCAAAGAAAAAGAAAAAATGCAACACAATGATTTCTACGTATTTGGGCATCGGCATCTGCCCTTAGACTTACCCGTAGGCGAATCCGCTCGTTATATCAATCTTGGTGAGTGGTTGCATCATTGTACTTATGCTATCTTTGATGGCGAAAATATGAGTTTGAAAACTTGGCAATAAAAATGAACGTAAAAACATTAGGACAAGTTTTTAGTCCTGATTTTATTGTTGATAGAATGATTGGACTTATCCAAAATAAAGGCTCTATTTTAGAGCCTTCTTGTGGTGATGGTGCTTTCTTGGGAAAACTTCCCAATCATACTACCGCTATTGAAATTGATAGCACAGTCGCTCCTAAAAATGCCTTAGTTATTGATTTCTTTGATTTTCCTACCAATCATAAATTTGATACCATTATCGGTAATCCCCCCTATGTGAGATACCAAGATATTGACGACAATACCAAAAATAAACTTGATAAAACACTATTTGACGAAAGAAGCAACCTCTATCTCTTTTTTATCCAAAAAGCTATCAATCACCTAAATAAAAACGGTGAAATTATTTTTATCACCCCAAGAGATTTCCTAAAAGCCACCTCAAGTATTAAACTTAACCAATTTATTTACCAAAACGGAACTATTACACATTACTTTGACTTAGGTGATGAAAAAATATTTAAAGGGTTTAACCCAAATGTCGCTATATGGCGTTTCCAAAAAGATAACTTCTCAAGAATAACTAACCAAAATAAAATCTTTACGCTTAATAATGGGCAATTACTTTTTTTATCAAAAAAATATAACGTCCCCTTCTCCAGTCTATTTTTTGTCAAAGTTGGGGCTGTAAGCGGTGCTGATGAAGTTTTTACCAACGAAGAATTTGGAAACATGGAATTTGTTTGTTCTAAAACTCACAAAACAAAACAAACTAAAAAAATGATTTTCAATACCTATCACCCTTATTTAGAACAATTTAAAAACAAACTAATCAATAGAAAAATAAAGAAATTTAATGAAAAAAATTGGTTTATGTGGGGAAGAAATCACTTCATTTCAGAACAACCAAGAATTTATGTTAATACCAAAACAAGAAATAAAAAACCTTTCTTCACACACGATTGTAAAAATTATGATGGCTCAATTTTGGCTTTATTC
>JANRLU010000202.1:0-2274 GCA_033762275.1 Thermonemataceae bacterium
ATAGATAAATCGGGAAAACTTATCGCTCAAGAAGTAGGTTTCAAAAAAGCTGAAGCCTTTTTGGAGATAGTAAAGAGGTATAAATAATATTTATTGAACATATTTGAGTAAAACAAGCCAAGCCTGTTTTTGCTCATTATTTTCCAACAATTTTTGGGCGTAAAGATGCACTTCTTTTGAGGTTAGGAGATCACTTCTTTGCATGTCTTCTAATTTATTATCTTGAAAGTCAGCTATTTCATTGTTTGTAGGAAGAGCAGCTATGTTAGCAAGTCTGCCTAAGTTGTTTCCCGTAAGTACTTCGCTGTTGCGTATATGGGAGGGAAGTTGGTCTATGCCTATTCCTTTGTTTATCAATGGTTTAGGTATCTCAAAAAGAGCTTCGTGATTAGCTCTGCAATACCATTCGGCTCCCATTCTTCCTACTAAGTCTATTTTTTTCGTATCAATTTTACCTTTTTCGTCCAAAATATCTTTTTGGATATGAATAGCCAGTACCTCGCAAATCACCAAATTTCCTGCACCACCTTCTGTACCTGTTTCTATAATTTGTAGAACTTTACATTCTAAAGTAACAGGTGATTCAGCTACTCTTGGTGGTTGAATATGCAAAGAAGCTAACTCTGTAAAACCAGCTTTTACAAACTCATTTACCCCTTTGTCGTACTCTGTACTTGCCAAAGAAGTCTGCTCTACCATTGCATAATCTACGATATTGATAACTACCTCAGCTACTTCTCGGAGATTTTCTAGGGTATGCTTGGTGGTGTTATCCCGAACACGCCGAGCAGGAGAAAATATTAAAATAGGGGGATTAGCCCCAAAAATATTAAAAAAACTAAAAGGGCTCAGATTTACATTGCCTGCTGCATCAATGGTACTGGCAAAAGCAATAGGGCGTGGGGCTATCGCAGCGAGCAAATAGCTGTGAAATTCTGCTACACTGACATCTTTTGGGAAAATACTTTTCATTTTTTAGGTCTAAAATAAAGACAAAAACTATATTCGCAAAATAAAATGGACTAAAAATGATAAAAAAACTTTTTGATTGGAGCGAAAAATTGCCTTTCTCTAATTCTATACAGCGTTTTTTATTTAATCAGTATCCTGCTTATCGTAGAAGTGGTGGATATATTAGTTTTTTATCAAAAGATTGGAAAGAAATTCACGTAAGGCTTCCACTTAACCGGAAAACAATTAACTACATGGGAGCGGTATTTGGCGGTAGTATCTATGCCTCCGTAGACCCTATCTTTGCAATGCAACTGATAAGAAATTTGGGCGATACTTATGTGGTTTGGGATAAAGCAGCACATATACGTTTTTTAAAACCTATCAGGAGAACCGTGCAAGCCAAATTCATTATTACAGATGAACTTCTGGAAGAGATAAAAAATAAAGTAGCTGAAAAACAAAAATATGATGTAGAACTTTCACTTACTTTGGAAGATGCCGAAGGAAAGGTATATGCAGAGGTATTGAAAACTATTTATATTGCTAAAAAAATATGATAGACCTAATTTATACCAAAGTTTCAGAAGTTTTTAACATAAAAATAAAGTTTTTTTGTATGTTTGCGTCAAATTTGTGATACAATGAAGCAACTCTTTGACTTGGTGCTAAGTCCAGAAATAGGCTACAATGCAGAAAATCTACAAAATTACCTTATTCAGCATAAAAAAGTATCTCCTACCGCCATTATCAGTATAGAACGCCGTTCTATAGATGCTCGTTCCAAGAATGTAAAAATCAATGTAAGAGTAGCTATTTACACTTCTCCAGAAGATTTACCTACTTTACCTGTTTTTACTTATCCAAACGTAAGTCAAAAACCAAGTGTAATTGTGGTGGGGGCTGGTCCTGCGGGTTTATTTGCGGCTTTGCGTTTGATAGAACTTGGTTTGAAGCCTATTGTTTTGGAGAGAGGAAAGGATGTACAAGCTCGGCGGAGAGATTTAGCAGCATTAAATAAAGAGCATATCGTACATCAAGATAGTAATTATTGTTTTGGAGAGGGTGGAGCTGGTACATACTCTGATGGTAAGCTGTATACGCGTTCTACTAAAAGAGGCGATATCCGCAGAATTTTAGAAATTTTGGTGGCTCACGGAGCAAAGGAAGAGATTTTAGTAGAAGCTCACCCACATATAGGCACGAATAAACTTCCCAAAATCGTAGAAAACCTCAGAAATAGTATTATCAAGGCTGGTGGAGAGGTATATTTTGAACACAAAGTAACAGATTTCATTATCAAGCAAGAGAAAATATCTGGTG
>JANRLU010000203.1:0-1528 GCA_033762275.1 Thermonemataceae bacterium
TCACGTGATATCTTCAAAATAATAAAACAAACGCATATTTTCTTCATCATAACTAGCACCAGCATGACGCTTGTTGCGAACGATGCTGACATCGCCTGTGTTGAAATTCATACAACTCTCCTCTCCACAATCATCCGTAAACCATAACTTTCCATTATCTTCCAAAAACACGATAAAAGAATAATTTTTTCACTTTGGTTTTTCACGGGTCTGAATCGTAGTGATATTGTTGTTTTTTGCCTTTCGGAAAAGATAACAATATGGATGGAGATGAATTCTTAAATGATTTAAATTTATCTGCAATTATTTCAAATGTTTAAAGAGATTTCCAAGTCTTTGTAGTTATAGTGCGCTTGAACTCTTGCGAATCTCATAAAATCTTGGCCAAGCAAATCAACATTTTCGAAGTGCCCTCTTGAGCGATAGACGGTCATTTGGTAACCATGGATATGAGCACTCGTATCAAAGGGCATTGACTCAATAAAACCCAATGATGCCAACGTATCTTGCCTTAGATAAGTATTTGGAGATCCTGAGTCAATCAAAAAGATCGCATTGACTTTGACTCCTCTTTTCTTTACAACCAACGGAACAAACATTCTCACATTGCCTCCATACATAATGCCTCTCACTGGGAAACTGCCTTCGCCTTCTGCACTTGATAATCGTGCGACGTTTAGCTCTCGTCCAACGCTTTCTAAGTCATTATCATTGATATCTGTGATTAAAACGTCGTATTCGTTTGGTAGAATATACGGAAGAGCCCTTTCTAAGGGATTTCCTTCTCTTTCCTTTTCGATCAAATCAAATAAGCATTTCTGAACCACGTTGAAGTCACTGCTATGTGATCTATCGGTAAGTTTTGACGAATATTCTCGAAGCCATTGAATCTTGCTTGAACAATTTCTCCAATTCCTTCATTTTTTTCTGAGCCAAGAACTGATGCTAAACTAGGATTGTCCATCGAAATATCGTTATTATGTAAACTAAATGAATAAAATCCCCCGATAATTGACTTTGTCTGTGTCAATTAGGTATTTGTCAAACCATGAAAATTGGGTTAGGTTCCGGCTTTTGTGGATTTGGAGTTACATTGCTGCATCAATTATCAATTGTCATCATGACACACATCACTGTGAAGATTTGAATCCACTGCAAAGATGAAGCTTGTCAAAATTACATCCACATGCACAATCTATAAACTGCCATATCTCTATAAAAATAGCAATAAAACGATAATTTGAATACATAAAAATTGTTTGATAGATGGATTATATAAATATTTGTTTGTGATGAGAATGACAAACCATTAGCATTTGTTGATTTTTGAGTATACTAGGTTTTCCTAGGTTTTATCAAAACCTGTTTTTTTCGTGAGACAAAAAAATGCACGATGGAAATTTGCATTTCTTCAGATTTTCCTCTCCAACCAAGTGTATCAACAATATGGGGCGACAATATTGTGAATATGGAAGGTCAGAGGGAACGAAAAAAAACGACAAGACGCGACAAAAGTAGGTAGAAAGCT
>JANRLU010000204.1:0-4332 GCA_033762275.1 Thermonemataceae bacterium
GAGAATTATTGGAGTAGGATTAGTTGAGCATAATTTGTAAATTCACATATCAAAATTAGAAAGTTAGTAAATTTCAGAACTATGCCCTATTGGTTTTCAATCTTTTATACTTCTAAAATAATGCTCTGATTCTTCAGTGTACCAATTTCTATCAAAATTAGGAAGAGTTTGGAGTATTGTGAAATGTTGGTTTGCCTTTGCTGAATCGCCATTCAAATTATAAAAATTGCCCAGATAAAAATATAAATACGGGTTTTGAGGTTCATTTTTCATAATTTTTTTGCCTAAATGCTTAATTTTGTTGTCAAATTCAGTGGTTTTTAGTTTTATCTTTAAAGAAAATAAAGCATATAATACTACTACAGGCGATATTTTCTTGCTATAAGTCATTTTTTTTATCTGATGCTGGGCTTCGGCGGCACTTCCTCTGCCTATTTCAGTAAGTACCTCAGCCAATATTTTTTTTGACGGAGGCAATTTGCTCACAAAATTTTCTAAAAAGCTCAAAGCAAACAAAGAAGTAGTCAAATCACCGTAAATCAATTTAGGGTAATTATTCATTGTATTATTATCTGCCAAAACGATATAGGTAAGGTTTTCTTGCGGAACTTTGACATACAAACTTGCAAAACTACTTGCCTGCCCATAGCACCAAATAATTTGATTGCTTGAAATGTTTTGTGTGAAAATACCTAATCCATACGGAGAATTTTTATAGAAAGGCGTAAATATTAAATCTTTGCTTGTTTGTGTGAGTAAAATATTAAAGTCCAAACCATAGTCAAACAAAGCCAAATCCTCGATGCAAGAAACCAATCCACCAGATGCCGAAAAACCGTATTCATATTTACCTTTTGCCATTTTATTGCCCCATTTTTTAATTTCCGAACTGTCTTTGAGCAAAAAAGTATGTTGCATTTTGAGTGGCTTTAGTATTCTTTCATTAAGTAAGGTTTCAAATTTTTTCCCACTTGCTTTTTCGATAACTTGGGTAAGCAGAGTATAACGACTATTACTATAGTAAAAAGCCTTGCCTACCTCGCCTTGCGAAGTATGCGAAAGCAAATGTTTTACTTGTATATTGGTAGTGAGTTTAGTATCAGGCAAGAATTTTATAATAGAATTATCTAGCGAAAGCTGTTGATTTTCAACTAATTGCATTACAAGTACACTTGCGAAAATTTTAGTCAGGGAAGCTACGGGAAAAAGTAAAGTGTCTTGGTTCAAGGCTTTTTTTTGATATAAATATTGCTCTCCTTTTTTTACTAAAACAGTTATATTTTCCACTTTATAGTGTAGTTGTAAACGTGTTATCTCTTTTTCAAAATTCGCAATATTTTGTTGTGCAAATAAAGGAGAGTAAATCAAAAAAAGTATGATTACGATTGTTTTTCTCATATCAAAAAACGATTGTTAAGCAATATTCAGCTATTCTAAAAATAACGAATAGCAAAATTGAAATTATCCTATGTCGCCAAAGAATGACAAAACATATCAATTGCATTTCTTTAAGATGTGAAACAAGTACGTGATTTTGAGATATATCAATAAATTGCAGTCATTTACCTACACTATATAGCAAAGGATACAAGATAGGCAAGTGCATTTTCTATAACTTGTAGAAATTGTTTTTGCTGTATCATATTATAGACTGATTTTAGTCTTGGCAAATTTATCATACAAACTGTAAATTCCTTGATAATACAAAACAGTGAATAAATAAACTATCACAACAATTTGTGGAAAAATCAATAATACCCAAATCCAAAACGGTATTTCCGCACCTGTATCTATATAAAACCTCAATCCATGCACGCCAATGTGGGATATTTCCCATGGCAAAAATTTCAAGATATTTCTTTCCAAAAGCCCTATATTACCCTGCAAGGAGATGACACTTATTTTCATACATTGCTTGCCTATTGTAGCCTTGTAATGACTGCTTTCCATAAAATAACCATAGCACAAAACAGGTAAGGTAAGCATGAAAAAGCCTATCAGATAGCCTTTTATGGGATCTGGTTTCATGTGCAGTAAGGTATCAAATCCATAAATACCAATAGCTACACTCAAGAGCAAGAGTGCGTAAATGGTAATAAGTACATAATCTATAAGAAAAGCCAATAATCTTCTAACAAGCATATTTTCAATATTTTTGGTCTAAATGAGCAACATGATAACCTTTCTCTTTCAGCTCAATAATAATAAGTTCAACAGATTTTTAAAAAGTATCTTTAATTTTTGCTCACAATATTCATTATTTAATGCAAGTTGCACGGTATTGTGACTTTAGCCCCACCCCTGCCCCTCCCCAAAGGATAGTGGACTGATAATCAGCGACTTACCCCCCTCCCCCCTTCGGGGAAAGGGTCGGGGTTGGGGGCTTTTATGTACCATGCAACTTACATTATTTAATACCCCTTCTACCCCGCTGATAACCATAACTTTTGGAAAGATAATAGGTAAATTTTGTGATTTGAAATTCCAATGTAAAAATAACATCTTCCATCTCTTTCGTTTTGGTTTTTAGCCAGTTTTAGATAGTTATTTTTGTTCAAAATATCAATGTTTATGTAGGTGAGATGGTTATTTTGTGTATCTCATTTCTACCCTCAATTTTTTGGTAAAAATTTTCTAATAGGCACATAGTAATAAAAAGATAAAAAATATTTCTTGTTTCATTGTTTTTTATATTGTTTGAGGTAATCAGTAATCTTTTCCTGAAATTTTTCATCCGAAGGTTTAGGCAAATATTTATCTACAATTATTCCATCAGGATTAATCAATACATATTGTGGGGTAAGTGTTACAAATGTTTGCATATTGTCATCTTTTTGCATTTTTTTAATGTTCAGGTTAAATAAAGGGTTGCTGTAGGTAAATCCTGCAAAATAAGTAGGGGTTTGTATTTTATATTTTGTGCTGCATTTCACAAACTTTTGAAAAGAATTATCTACAGAAACAGCAATCACTTCAAATTCTTTTTGGTTTTTTGTATAAAAATCATAGATTTTTGGAAATTCTTTGATACAAGGCGCACAACTGGCAGTCCAAAAATCTATCAAAAGCCATTTGCCTTTGAATGTATTATACCTTAGTGTATCTCCCTCCATATTGATAAGCCAAGCTTTGTCATTCAATTGTTTACCGACTTCCACTTGTGCTATTAGCTCTGCTATTTTATCAGTATTTTGAGCAATATTTAAAAAAGGAAATAACAGCATTATCACAAGAATAAGAAATCTGATTTTAGGGGAATTATTATTCATATTTCAGGAAAATTAGATGTATTTGATGCAAATTCATTTAATAAATTTCATTTTTTCTTCAATAAAAACGCGCTCACTTTCTCAATCAATTCAGGAACAATCGGCAAATCAGGTTTATTATAGCTTGCCAAATTTTCACTCCTATCACCTTCCACGATTTTTAATAAATGATTCATCTTTTCAATAATCACTACAGTAGCATTTTTACTTTTTGAGGCTAAATATTTCGCATCTTCTACCTTGATTTGAATGTCGTTTGTGCCTTGTACTATCAAAGCAGGGATTTGCAATTTTGCCAACTCATCGGCAGGGTCATATTTAAACCAAGATATGAGATAAGGTTGCATGGAGGGTTTGAACAAAACTTCTAAATATTGCGGTACATTTTTTACTTTATAGCCATTCGCCAAGCTATCAATAAGCGGGTTTGCCGCCTCTGATACAAATGTAGGCTGTGCGCCAAGTTGTTCTTTCAAGGTTTCGCTCCCACGCCGCCCAAGTCCTGCCAACGAAACCAATTTTGTAATCGTTTTTCCGGTTCTTTGGCTTGCCAAGATACCTACCAAAGTACCTTGGCTGTGGGCTATCAAGGAAATCTCTGCAAAACGTTTATCTTTCTGCAAATACTCAATCCAAGCCACAGCATCAGCCACTTCGTTCTCAAAATCCCTTTTCTCTACTAATTCTTTCAGGTTTGCAGGTTTGCTTTCGCCCGAACCCAATTTGTCATAACGCAAAGTAGCGATTCCTTTTTCCGCCATAGCTCTGCAAAAGAGTTGGTAAGCATTGCTATTCAATCCTGCTGTATTATTACCGTTGCGGTCAGTCGGTCCCGAACCTGCAATAAATAAAGCTACTTTCATTTTTTTGGTTTTTTGGGTCGGAATGGTTAGTGTTCCATGCAAGTTGTAATCTTGGCAAGTAATAGAAACCGTAGTTTCAGTGAATTGGACAGGGTTTTCTTGAGCAAAAGCCTTGAAATTGACCCAAAAAATAAGTACGAAAAAAAGAAATCTAAACATAGAGTTATTTATTCAAGGATTCGGTACGCGTATAAAGCAAA
>JANRLU010000205.1:0-8218 GCA_033762275.1 Thermonemataceae bacterium
ATTACTATTTTGCGGCAACCGCCTATATCACAAGCAATCAGCATACATATACCCTTCTAAAAAATAGTCTGAAACTATATAGCAGTGTTGAGCTTTACTACTTTTATGCGATAGACCATAGTGCGATAGACAAGGTACACAAATTATTTCTTCAGAATTACTTATGGACATTTGATGTTAAAAAAATATCAGAAGACGCAATTAAGTTAAATTTTGATAACCCTGATGATAAAAAAGATGACAAAAGTAATTGGCAACTCTCACTTAGCTATGGTCGGTGGTATTTTGATAATTCAGCTATATCGGAAAAAGAATCTTTTTTAGAGTTTCCAAGAAATATGGGTGCTTGGAATTTGTCTTGTGCAAGATTTCTTTCAGAAAATTTATCAGTAAATGTTAATTTGGGAATGCTCATAAAAACAATAAAACCGCCTCGCCCTAGCGTTTCTTCAGTATTTGGGGGAGCTAATGTTGAAGTAGAAGGAGGTGGAATATTTTTAGTACCTATCAGTATTGGTATGGATTATTTTTTTACGAAACAGCGTTTTCGTCCTTATGGAGGCTTTGGTTTTGGTATTGTTCCCGCTACGTACAAGTATATTGAAGCCTCAGGTAATTTAGCCAATGGCATCAATAGGAATGAATATAAATTTAAAAGTAATGCACCTTTCGCTGAATTATCCGCTGGTTTTATGTATAATACAGGAGAAAATTTTCATTTAGGATTGAATTTTGACTATATTCAATCTAAAGATTTTACAGAAAACATTGGTGGTTATAACACATACAATGGTTTTAAAATAGCTGTATTATTTTCCTTTGTATTTTAAAGAGTTATGATAGTTTTGATTTTAGAATATAGGGTAAATCTAAAATCAATAGCTTGTTATATTTTTTCATATATACGAAATTGCTGATGCACAAAAAGACGTTCTGTATGTATAGAGCCATCAGGCAAAACAGTTTCAATTACTTTTCGGGTGGTGGTGCTGTAGATAGGTACTAATTTGCGTTGTCGTGCAAATTGTATCATTAAGTAAGTGGCTCCAAAATCACCTTGTATCAATACTTTATCAGCTTTTTGGGCTTGCTCAAGCCATAGGAAAATGTCTTTAAGGTATGTTTTTAGAGAGGAGAGCAGGGGGGGGACATTGCTCCAAGTACTTTGGAGTTCTTCGGGTAAGGCAATGAAGTTTTTTATTTGCCAATTTTCTTGGGCATCTTGTATTTGCTCAGGGGTAAGACTATGAGAAAACAGAAGGTAGAGGTTCATAGGTTTATTGTAGTATTTCTTTGAGTTTTTTAAAATAGCCCTGCAAATCAGTAATATCCTTCTCTTTATTGACAGAACTACTTGGTATTGCGTGAGCTATCTTTTTACGAATATCGTTGGCTGCACCATAAATACTTAAAAGACTTGCATATCCACTTTCTTTGTGTATTTTATCCTTTGCTGTCTTTCTGTTTGTTTCATTATTTACATCCATATTTTCACATTCACATACATACGAAATAATAGCTTCTACAAGGTTTATATAGGCAAAACCATAATTGGCATTCTGAAAGTGCCACTCAGCCAAAGCCAACTGCTTCTGAGAAAGCGTATTTTTATTTTTGAAATGCTTGGTAAATTTTTCTAAGGTGGGCTTGATTACCAATTGTGCAGGTGTGTTTAAATTTTTTACATCTTGTTGTATGGAAGTAAGCTGAGATATTTGAGAACCAATCTCATTTATATAGTTGAGTTGTAAAAAATTAGAAAACTCAGAAAGTTTTTTCTTCACTTGATCATTTTCAATTAATGGAAGCATTTCATAACTAATCCCATACTTACTGAATTGCTGGCCAGCTTTGAGCCATTGGCTCATTTCTACAATGGGTTGCAGATTTACTACTTGGGCTATTCCATCAGTTTCTCTCATTACATCTAACATTCCATAATAAATACCTCTTATATTAATCTTCTTCCCAATAACATCTTGCAAATAAAAAATAGACATCAGAGCAAACATTGGTAATGAACGGAATGCGTGTGTAATATCCAAAAAAATCTCATCTCCATCTTCCAAATGCTCAAAAACAGTATTAAAGGTTTGGAAATTTTGCCAAAGTTCTTGTTCATTAAGTCCATAACGAAGCAAGAAAATTTTCGATGTGTTTGGTAAAGCCTCTTCTAATTTTTTAAATAGCTCTTTTGCTGTTTCAATATTTGTATCTTTATTTACTTTTTGTGCAAACTCCCCTAATTGCACCCAATAGTTTTCATCTATTTTTTCTTTTTCTAAAAATGTATTGTACACTTCTTCCCACATAGATTTTACCGTTCCCAACAAGTATAAGTTGTCTGCTTTTAAGTGCTCAAAAAGAGCTTTTGCTACAAAGGAGGTTGCATATTGTTGATTTTCAATTTGGTAATTGGCTTTTGTGTAAACCCTTTGGGCGTTATTGTTGTTATTTAGTTGCCCTGTACCAATAAAACTAATCAGTATCTTTGCCATAATATTCTAATTTTTAAGTTTACTGAAAGAAATATCTAATATTTCACTTTTTTTATTGATTTGAGTAATACGACAAATGAGTATAGTTCCCACGGGGATTTCGCTGGTATAGCCACGTAAAGGCAAAACTTGCTCCTTGTCTTTTGAGAGTATTAGTTTTACTTCATTGGGCTTGCCCGATTTTACCACTACAGCATTTATCTCCAAACCTTGTTTGAGCTTTATACCTTCTTTCAAATATTCAGCAACTATTTCCTTTGGAGTTTGAACACTACTACTTTGAGATACAGACTGAGATATGATCTTTTGCCATTTTTCTAAAACGGCTTCCTTTTTATCAATTATCTGCTCACTTGTTTGCACCCAGCCCCAAGGTGTCATCGTATCAGCATCTACAACTTTGGTAATAGGAAATGTATTTACATTGACCTTTTTAGGACTTGGATACACTTCTACAAATTTTTGAAACATATCAACTCCTTTTTGCTTAAAAATAGCTAAACCTACCGACTGAAAGAAATATCCTTTGCCTGAACCTATTTTGAAAAGATACTCACCTTCTTCTAGTTTTTTGGCTATCTTCTGATAAAAATTGAGTAAGTTTTCATTTTTATTTTCAAATTTTTCTAGAAGCTCTATATCTCTTTGGTTCGCATCTTGGCTGTATTTTCGCAAGGCTTCGAGCAAGTCTTGTAAGGGTATTTTTTCGGAGCGATATTCGGCTTCAAATTTAATATGAGGTTGGATAGCCTCTACAAATTGAGGTGTACCACTTTGTTTTTGACTGTCTTTCAGGTGGAAACGAACGGCTTTATAAATTTTTACAACTTCTGAAGGTAGGGCGGTGCTATCGCTTAAAGCAATTTCATAGCTTTCGTATTGCTTATTTAGTTGTTGTTCTATAATTTTTTGTTCTTCTTTTTTTGTATGCAATTTTGCACAAATTTCTCCTATCCATTTTTTTCCTCCTGAATTATCCATTAGCCACCCATATAATAAAGCCCCTTTGAAAGCTCCTTTCAGTGAACTACCAGGTATATAGGGTTGGAGATGAGGGTTTTTGATAATTTCTGAGATATGTATTTTCCCTTTTACAGAAGCTCCTTTAGGAACTCTTCGCAAGCT
The DNA here is from genome assembly GCA_033762275.1 of Thermonemataceae bacterium. GTDB lineage: Bacteria > Bacteroidota > Bacteroidia > Cytophagales > Thermonemataceae > Raineya. The sequence goes on from JANRLU010000205.1 coordinate 3,624, forward strand.
ATACTCCTTAAAATCAATTTTCAGACGGTTAATCAGGAAGTTTTTTAGTTCAAAACTACTTCTGTTGTTGTTCATACCTGTTGCTACGCCTTCTACATACTCATCTATAAGGCTATCCATTGCATTACCTTTCTGTTGAAAAGCTGTTTTGATATGCTCTTGGTTTAGGAAGTATATCCAATCATCATCTATAATGAAATCACTATAGGGTGAAAGTTTTTGTCCTGTACCTACAGAAATAGGGCTGAGCGTATAAAAATAAATATTTTGCATAGTTTTAAGTATTTTCTAAGAAGGAAGAGTATTTTTGAGGCAAAGCAATGGAAAAAGCCAAGCCATTACGAAGCCGTATGCCATCGGATTCTTGACGGTGTAAAGGCACGATTTGCCCTTGTATGCTCTGATGAATAGCACCCTCCAATACCGCTTGTATGACTTTGAGGCGATGATCTTTGGCAAGAAACATTCCTCCACGCAATTTGGTTTGGTATAGTTCTAAACTTGCTTTTTCTTCTTCCTTCGGAAAAATAAGACTTAAAGCTACTCTTTTCAAACCTTCTTGTGTAAAAAATTCAGGCAAGTCCTCATATTTGCTCAAACTTTCTATTTGTCCTGCTCCTGTGCTACGCTCTCCGCCAATGCCTGTTTTGATAAGCGATTCCCAAACCTTCCAAAAAAGGGCTTCATCTTCCGAAGATAAATTCATTTGACAAAGAAAATACCAATGTACCGAAAAGTAATCGTTGCCCAAGAGGAATAAATCTGTTTGGTTGTATAAATTGCCATCTTCTTCCTGCGTATGTTTACGTACTTTCAAACTATCTTCTTTTTTGAATATTGCTAAATCTTTAAGCTCATTGGGGTCGCTGATTTCGCTTTTATGCACCACAAAACGCCCATCAATAATATGGCATTTGCTTACATCAAACCATTCATTGGGTAAAAGTTGCTCTTGCCAAACTTTCCAAGAAAGAAATTGAATTTTTTTGAGTTTCTTATGGTCTAAACCTTCTTGATGAAAAAGGTTGAGGTTGATAGGCTTGGGCAAAAAGAAAATCTTTTGCTTAGAAAGAGTATGCTCTAAGCAATAAAAAGCTGATGAAATACCGATTTGCTGTTTTGTGAAATGCTCAATAAAAACTTCTATCTTATCAGGCTCTATCACATTGAGTTGGTTGATGAAAGCTGAAAATAGAAGGTCTGAGTGGATATATACACTGGTATCTGTCAAGGTATTGCCTGAGGGGAAAACATTCTTATCTTGTGCAGACAATATATATACACTGGTATCTGTCAAGGTATTGCTTTGAATTTCGGTAGTTTCTCCAAAATGGAAACGGCTATTTTTTTCACAATATAGGATAACTGCTTGCATAAGTGCTGTTTATGATTTCCACTCTATTTTTACTTTGCCGTAGCCGCGTGTACCACTGCCACCAAGGTAATCGTTTTCTAATAATGCAAAACCTTCTTTTAGTTTTGCCTCAAAAGCATCAGACTTATCGGTATCGTACTTGTCCAAAATAATCTCGAAATGAAAGACTGCTCCCGCAGGTACTCGCTCAATGGTGCGAGGGTTTTGGGCTTTACCTGTTTTGCGGTCTATGGTGTTTTCGGTTTTTACTTCACTAAAATCGGTTTCTAACTTGACTTCTTTTTCAGGGAAATCTTGTTTGAACTTTTCTACATCTAAGTAGGCATCACGAAAAATCAGACGTGTTATTTCTTGGGCTTTTTTTGGCTCTTTTACCTCAATCCCACCAAACATTTGGCGAAGTATATCGCTATCATCTTTGATGTCGAAAGAGCCTTCTTTTTTGGCAAGTAGTGTGCGTATCTTCCCTTTGAGCGAGCTACCAGGAATATAAGGCACTCCTTTGGGCGTTTTGATAACGGGCAAGTCCAAGCCGCCAATATCTAAGGCTGTTTTGGCACCGCCGATATGCATACCAGTTTCGAGGGTGATAATGCCTTGCAGGATAATTTTTTCTAAAAGTTTCATTATCTTAGTATTTTAATGATAAAAGATGTAATTATTTTAGATTGAAAAATTTAAAAAATTATTCCTTTCTTCCATAAAACTTATGGTAGGCGACTACCGCCTCCATAAAGTCTTTGAAGTTTTCAAGACTATTTTCATCTTTTACTTCTTTGATAAGGCTATCCAGAAAGGCTACGAAGGTTTTAGCTTTTTGAGATTTATTATCCATCCTACCAGCAATATACGCTAAATTGGGGCGAATGAGCTTGAGCGAAGCTACCTCTTTGGCTTTTTTTATTTCTTGAAAAATATTGCGGAGTTGGTGGGTAGAAACTTCCTGTCCGTATTCTTTCACAAACTCCTCAGTTTTTCCAAAAACTTTGTCTATTTTATCGCTTTGCTTAAATTTTAGCAGTTCGGATTTCAAGCCGTTTTTAAAAAACTCATCAGCTCCTTGAGCAAGTTCGGTAAAGGTTTTTGGTTTGAAACCTCCTTGTTGTTTGCTATTGCTATCTTTTTGATAGTTTTTCTCTTCTTTCATACGATTTTTCGTTTAAGATTAAGAGTTTATGGTTTCTTCTTGTTCTGTTATTGATTTTGTGAGTAATTCTGCCCAGCGTGCCGCCACAGGAAAGACCATTGGGTTGAGGTTAGGATTTTCCCCTTTTTTCATAAAAGTTTCCAAAAGAGCCTTTTCGTATTCTTTAAACAAATTTTCCATCTCATTTTTTACTTCGGCTTTTTGAGTAAAATTTCGCAGGTAATACTTCAGACGGTGTACTTTGGGGAAGTTGAGCTTTCCGGTTTGGACTTGCTCTTGCAAGCGTGTAAATCCAATATCGCTCGATTTGATGCGGTGTAGCACCGCTCTCGAAGCATTGTGTTTTTCTATAAGTTCTTTAAGTTTTTCGGCTATTTCTTTGGCTTTTTTGTAATTTTTCCAAGTGAGAGGCTCGCCAAAAATTGTGATTTTGTCCTTTCCATATTTTTTTGATAGCTCCAAAGCCTGTTCGGCTTCTTCGGCAAGGCGTACCATCGGGAAGTTGGCGGGTATAATTACCACACCTGCCGAAATGGTGAGATTGAGTTTCTTTTCATTTTGAAATGCATCAAATTTTTCTTGAATAATACCAGCAGCTTTCAATACTTTGTCCCAAGCTCCGATAAGAAAACAATCGTCTCCTCCAGCAAAAACGGGGTAGATGCTTGCTTCGTCAATATGGGGTTTCAAAATTTGATATATTTCTACTTCAAAAAAGTGCTTCAAATATCCTGAGTTCTCCTCATATTCTTCTCGTGTTTTGTTTCTGAAAAGTCGCCCGAGATTATCCACGTCCATTTTGAGGGCAGCAAGTTTTTGGTCGCCTGTGGATTTTCGAACGATTTCATCAAAATCTGCGATTTTTTGGTCTTTTAGAGGAAGTTTATTGAGGATTTTTCCTTCAAATTGAGCAGTTATATTGGAAACCTGAAAATAAAACCCAGCCTTGCTAAAAGGATTTTGGGAATCTGTTTGCGTAGCTTGCTTGATTACAAAGCCCTTACTTTTGACCAAATCTTCTGTAAAGGTTTTCCAAATATCTTCTTTGATAGGTTGATAAACATAGGCTTGTGTGGCAAGAGGCTTATGCAACTTGGCTTTATTAGCTTTTTGGGCAATATGTTGCATATCCTTTTTAAAATCACCTTCAGAAGCCAAATAAGCAATAATTGGAAAGATGTTTTCTTGTTGAAAATCCTTCTGGAACTCCTCAATGGCGGTTTTTAGATTTGCTTCCGAAGTATTGGCATAGAAAAATAGATTCCCTCCACCATCATAGATTACATCAAGCGAGCCTAATTTCTCTTCAAAAAATTTTTTAGCAATTTCTGTAATGGCTTGCACATATACCGAGCGAGCTTTAAGTTGTTTGGCTGCTCCTTTTGAGGGAACATCAAAAATAAAACTTTGAATACCAGAAACATCACATTTTAGTAAAAGCATATAAAAAAGTTTAATGCCCTAAATAAATCAGAAAATATTAAATAAACAAATTTTTTTAGTAAATTTTTTAAAAACTATTTGCTTTCAATTCCTATATGGTACGATTAAAAGCTTCTACCTCATTTTTTAGGATTTGCAATTTTGCTTATTTCAATTCCTATATGGTACGATTAAAAGCTTAGGGTTTTGAATGTTAAAAAAAAATTCCTATGATTTCAATTCCTATATGGTACGATTAAAAGTACTGAAAAATGAGGTAGAAGCAACTGCCGCAAGTGTATTTCAATTCCTATATGGTACGATTAAAAGGGCGTTTGTCGCCCCAGCCCCCGCCGCCTTTCCGCATTTCAATTCCTATATGGTACGATTAAAAGCATTTTTGACAAATGAACATCTTTTGCCTTAACGGTATTTCAATTCCTATATGGTACGATTAAAAGTGAAAGTTTCATCCCAGCAATTCCCGAATTCTCAAATTTCAATTCCTATATGGTACGATTAAAAGGTATCTTTGCTTTCCTTTTTGGTACAGATGACAATACATTTCAATTCCTATATGGTACGATTAAAAGAAAAAGCTCTATACAAATAGAGCTCATAAGAATCAAATTTCAATTCCTATATGGTACG
>JANRLU010000206.1:0-2144 GCA_033762275.1 Thermonemataceae bacterium
AAGACAATTTATCAATTATTATATAATGTTTAACTCAATAACAAAACAGATTACAATGAAAAAACAACTGAGAATTTTCGCGCTGGGCTTGGCGGTAGTGCTGAGTATAGGAGCAGAGAGTAGGGCGCAGACTGTGCAGGACGGCTTGCGTTTCTTAGATTTAGAACAGTTTTCAAATGCCAGAAAAGCCTTTAATCAGGCATATAGCCAAACCCCTACAGCTACGACTGCCTACTATATGGGCTATTTCTATCTACAGTATGAGAAGTTGGATGAGCAGGGTGTTTTCTTAGATTCTGCTAAGTATTTCTTCGAAAAAGGACAAGGTATAGACCCTAAATACGCCCTCAATTTTGTAGGATTGGGTACTTATAAATTAGCCAAAGGAGACAAAGCCGGCGCAAAGACGTTGTTTGACCAAGCTATCTCTATGACTAAAAACAAAAATGCAGAAGTGCTACACCGCGTAGGAGAAGCCTACATCAGCTATCCCGCTAAAGATGCAGAAGCGGCAATTGTAGCCTTAGAAAAAGCATCTACTATAGAGAAACAAAATACAGACATCATGCTTACAGCAGGAGATGCTTATCTGGCAAAATCTCAAACCGAAGCCGGAAATGCCGCTACACGCTACGACAGAGCTATTGGTGCAAATCCTAAGTTAGCAAAAGCCTATATTCGCCGTGGTGATATTATGAAAGGTGCGCGCAACTACCAACAAGCTTTGGATGATTACAAAAAAGGCATCGATTCTGACCCGAACTATTACCCTGCTTACCGCCAATTAGGTGAGTTATATTTCTTGGCAGGTCGCTACAAAGAGGCATCTGATTCTTACAAAAAATTCATCGATAACTCAGACTTTAACCCCAGAGTAATGTACAAATATGGGGCGTTTTTATATTTGAATGGCAATTTTGCAGAGTCTTTGGAAGTATTGAAAGGCTTAGAAGGGAAATTGGATAATCCGGTTCGTTATCGTTTGATGGGCTACGACCAATTTGAATTGAAAGATTGCCCCGCAGGTTTGGCGAATATTGAGAAGTTTTTTAGTGTTTTTGCGGCGGATAAATTAAGTGCTAAAGATTATGAATATCGTGGTAAATTGGAGATTTGTGTGGGTAAGGATACGATGAGAGCATTAGAATCTATGCTTAAGGCTGTAAAAATAGATAGTACAAGGGCTTCTGAAGTAATAGAATTTGGTAATGAACTTTTCAAAGCAAAAAAGTATGAGCAAGCGGCGATAGTGTATGAGAAATATATCAATACACAAACTCAACCCAAAGTAAATGATTATTTTACTCTTGGCAGAGCTCATTATTTTGGGAAAGATTACGTGAAAGCTGATAGTGCTTTTGCTAAAGTGAATAGGATAAAAGAAGATCCGATAGGAGTGCTGTACAGAGCGAGATCTTCTTCAAGAATAGATGCTGAACAAAAAGATGGGTTGGCAAAACCTCATTATGAAAGATACCTCGAGTTAGCAGGTAGCGATGAAAAAAATAAGGAGAATATTTTAGAGTCCAATGCGTACTTGGGATTTTTCTACTATAAACAATTTGACATAAACAAAAAAGAAGATGACAAAAAGAAAGCAATTGATTTTTGTCAAAAAGTAGTGGAGAATGATGAGAAAGGAAAATATAAAAATGCTGTTGAAATTTTAGAGTTCTTAACAGGCAAGCCTATTACTCCTAAAAATCCAGACAATAAAAATACCCCTAAAAAATAAGGGTAATTCAAAATAAACTTTCATATTTGCAAGTCCGAATAGATGGAATATTCTGTTCGGATTTGTTTTTAATCAAACAATTAAATTATCTGAAAACCTTGAAAAACAATTACAAGATATGAGTATTTGGCGTAAGAAGCCCATCAGTGCCTTTGAAGCAGATATGCAGAAAAGTGAACTGAAGCGAGTACTGGGCAAATGGAGCTTGACAGCTATAGGCATCGGGGCGATTATCGGAGGAGGTATTTTTGTATTGACAGGCACAGGCGCACATAACCACGCAGGTCCTGCATTGGCTTTATCCTTTGTAGTAGCAGGTATAGGCTGTATTTTCGCCGCATTATGTTATGCGGAGTTTGCCTCTATGCTTCCTGTAGAAGGTTCGGCGTATGCCTATGCGTATGGTACG